>JAJYGN010000012.1 GCA_021790675.1 Actinomycetes bacterium | reverse complement strand
GCTCGATCCAACAGACGAACAGGCGGCAAAGATCAGTCGATTCTTTGGCGCTCGTCGCAAGGCCTTTAACTGGACGCTCGATCAGATGAAGTCCGACCTCGATCGTTACCATGAGACCGGAGAGTCGGGGACGCCCCCTTCGTTCTACTCACTGCGCAAGCGTTGGAACGCTGAGAAGAATACCGTCTGTTTCAACCACACTACGGGTGAGGTCTGGTGGCAAGAAATCTCGAAGGAAGTCTTCGCCGACGGCGTGCGTGGCGCCGCTGACGCCTACTGGCGCTGGCAGAAGTCGCGTTCGGGCACGCTCAAAGGCCGCAAGGTCGGCTTCCCTCGTTTCAAGAAGCGTGGGCGCGACCGCGACCGTTTCTCCTTTACTACCGGCACCATGCGCCTCGAAGCCGACCGGCGACACCTCACCCTGCCGGTGCTGGGCACTCTGCGCACGCACGAGAACACCCGACGGATCGAACGGCTCATTGCAATGAATCGAGCCAAGATTCTCGGCGTCACGGTCTCGCGCCAGGGAGAGCGAATCATCGCCGCCATCAGAGTCTCCGTCGCTCGTCCCCAGCGGGCCAACGTCACACGTCCTGATTCGGTGGTGGGCATCGACGTAGGGGTGCGACGACTGGCGACGGTTGCGACCACCAGCGAAGTCATTGGCGAACTCGCCAACCCCCGCGCCCTCGAACATCGACTCAGCGAACTGCGTCGACTCCAACGCCAGAGGACTCGTCGCACGCGTGGTTCACGCCAGTACGCCGAGTCCGCCGCCAAGATCGCCCGCCTGCACGCCGAGGTCGCCCACGTCCGCCAACACACCATCCACGTCTTCACTACCAACCTCGCTAAAACCCACGGCGTGATTGTGGTCGAAGGTCTGGATGCGGCGTCACTGCTGCAACAAAAAGGTCTCCCCGGCGTGCGTTCGCGTCGTCGTGGTCTCTCTGACGCAGCACTCGGAGAGATCCGTCGTCAGCTTCGCTACAAGTGCCCCTGGTACGGGTCCACCTTGATCGAAGCCGATCAGTTCTTTCCTTCGTCAAAGACGTGCCACGACTGTGGTCACGTCCAAGGCATTGGCTGGTTGGAGCACTGGACCTGTGAAGAGTGCAACTCTTCACACCAGCGCGACGACAACGCCGCCATCAATCTCGCCCGTTGGGCGAGCCTGGGCTCAGTTGGAGCCCCGGAAAAGCGTGGAGCCGAGCATCAGACTGGGGTTCTCTCAGCGGCTGGCGATGACACGCGAAAGGGAAGTCCGGCGTTAGTCGGGCGGAACAACTCCGTGAGGAGTGCAGCATGAGTCGACTCACTAGAGATCACTCAGTTGCAACGGACGATAGCGTGGTTCCCATGGCTGACACTGTTATTCAGGGACCCCCCATCGACCCCGTCGAGGCGTTTCGCTCCACGGCGCTTCCCGCCTGGGAAGCTCGTGGCGAGTGGGTCGACATCCGTTACGAGGTGGCCGAGGGCATCGCTCGGATCACTATTAACCGACCGGAGAAGCGCAACGCGTTTCGTCCCCAAACGCTCTTCGAACTCGCACGTGCCTTCGACATGGCCCGTGACGACATCAGCGTGGGAGCGATCATCCTGACCGGAGAGGGTCCCGACGCCTTCTGCTCGGGCGGGGACCAGTCGATTCGCGGCAACGACGGCTACCTGGGCGACGACGAGGTGGCCCAGCACGGCGTCGGTCGACTCAACGTTCTCGACCTTCAGATCCAGATCCGTCGCCTGCCCAAGCCGGTCATCGCCTCGATCGCCGGCTACGCAGTGGGTGGCGGACACATCTTGCATCTGGTGTGCGATCTGTCGATCGCCGCGGACAACGCGCGCTTCGGTCAGACCGGACCCAAGGTCGGCTCCTTCGACGGCGGATACGGCTCGTCGCTGCTTGCGCGCACCATCGGCCTCAAGCGCGCCAAGGAGGTGTGGTTTCTCTGTCGCCAGTACGACGCGGAGACCGCGCTCGAGTGGGGCCTCGTGAACACAGTCGTCCCCCTCGCCGATCTCGAGCGCGAGACCGTCGCGTGGTGCCGCCAGATCTTGACGCTCTCACCGATCGCCCTGCGCATGCTGAAGGCCGGCTTTAACGCCGCCGACGATGGTCTCGCCGGTGTCCAGCAGTTGGCCGGTGACGCCACCATGCTCTTTTACATGTCCGAGGAGGGCCAGGAGGGTCGCAACGCCTACGTCGAGCGGCGAGCGCCTGACTTCTCCAAGTTCCCTAAGCGTCCGTGAGCGACGCGCCGGGTCGGGTGCGCCGCTGGGTTCTGGCCGCGCGCCCGCGCACGTTGCCGGCCGCGCTCGTGCCGGTCGTGCTCGGAGCGGGCCTCGTTCGACCGTCGGCGATCTGCTGGGGGCTGAGTGCCTTGTGCGTGGTGGTGGCCCTCGCCCTGCAGATCGGTACCAACTACGCCAACGATTACTCCGACGGTCAACGAGGAACCGACGAGCAGCGCGTGGGTCCGTTTCGCCTAACCGCCTCGCGCCTCGTGACGGCGTCGTCGGTGCGCCGCGCCGCGTGGCTGTGCTTTGGGCTCGCCGCGCTTGCCGGCCTGGTACTCGCCGCGCGCACCTCGTGGTGGTTGGTGCCCGTAGGAGCGAGCGCCGTGGCCGCCGGATGGTTCTACACCGGGGGATCCAAGCCCTACGGGTACTACGGGTTCGGTGAGTTGTTCGTAATGATCTACTTCGGCTTTGTGGCGACCGTGGGCACGAGCTACGTTCAGCATCGACAGATCGAGGGTTCCGCATGGTGGTGGGGACTGGCAGCAGGCGCCATGGCCTGCGCCCTGCTCGAGGCGAACAACCTGCGCGACGTCGACGGCGACCGGGCGGCGATGAAGAAGACGTTGGCGGCGCGGCTCGGACGCGAGCGGGGCGCCTGGCTGTACGCGTGCTTCGCGGTTCTGGTGGTGGTGGCGCTTCTCGGCGCACGCGCCTGGCTTGCCGCGGCGGTCGCGGCGGTCGTCTACTTGCCCGGAGTGCGCGTTGCCTTCTCGAAGAGACGGGGCCGTGAGCTGCTCGTCTTGCTGGCGTTGTCCGCGCGCGCCCAACTTGCCGTCGGCGCCGCGTCGATCGTGGTCTTCGCGCTGCGCTAACGCGCGAGAAAGTCCTCGACCAGACTCGCGCACTCCGCGGGCCGTTCGAGATGGGCCGCGTGTCCGGCGCCTTCGACCAGTGCGACTCGTCCGTCGCACACCGCGGCCGCGATGGCTCTCGCCTCAATGGTGAACTTCTCGTCGGTCGATCCGGCGAGGGCGAGGACGGGCATCGTGAGCTCAGGCAGTCGCGGTGCGAGCCATTCCTGTGTTCCGGTTCCCGTGAGACGCAACGAGGCGGCGAGCCCGTCGACGTCTTGGCTGCGCGAGGACGCCTCGGCATCGCGCAGAGTCGCGAACAGCGGCTGGGCGAGCCATTCGGCGAGGAAGGCTTTGGCGCCGATCTCCTCAACGCGCCGGGCGAGGCGCTCGTCGTTCTCGCGTCGCTGGGCACGGGCCAGCGAGTCCTCGATTCCGCGCGAGGCGCCCAGCAGTACCAGGCGACGCACGCGGGACGGATGGGCGAGAGCCACGTGTAGGGCCACCCGGGCGCCGAAAGAGTATCCGCCGAGGTCGATCGGACCGTGGCCGAGCGCGTCCGCGACGAGGTCGGCCGCCTCGCCCAGTGTCGCTCGCACCGCGTGGGCGTCACCGTGGCCCGGCAGGTCGAGCGTCCAGACCTCGCGCGTACCTGCCAGAATGGATCGGTACTCGTGGGCCGAGGTTCGGGTTTGGGTGAAGCCGTGGAGCCACGCGAAGGGCGCGCCAGCGCCCTCGCGCTGGACGGTGAGGAGTGACATTGCAACAGAGCGTACCGAGCCCGAGCGCGGTCCAGGCGAGCTTCGCCTCGACGCTCGTTGACGAGTGGTTCCGCCACGGACTGCGCGACGTCGTGGTCGCGCCCGGGTCGCGTTCGACGCCGCTCGTGCTCGCGCTCGCGCGCGACGGACGGCTCACGACGCACGTGCGTATCGACGAGCGCAGCGCCGCGTTCTTCGCGCTGGGGCGAGCTTTGGCGACGCGACGACCAGTGGCGATGGTCGTCACGAGCGGAACCGCTGCTGCCGAGGTTCACGCCGCGGTGGCTGAGGCCGACCTGGCCAGTGTGCCGCTGGTGATACTCAGCGCCGACCGACCCCCCGAGTTGCACCACGTGGGCGCGCCCCAGACAATGGACCAGCGTCTGCTCTACGGCGCGAGGGTGCGTCTCTACGAGGAGCCCGGCGTCGCTCGTTGGGAGGCGCGCTCGTCGTGGCGGCCGCTGGCGAGTCGGGTCTACGAGCACGCCGCCGGCACGACCGGGCGTGCGGGTCCGGTCCACCTCAACCTCGCCTTCGTTGAGCCCCTCGTCGGTGAGCCGGCCGAGATCCCAATGGGACGCGGCGACGGGCCGTGGCGCACGTCGCGACGCCTCGACGTCGCGCGCAGCGTGCTGACGGCGCCGGGTCGGATTCTCGGAGTCGTCGGTGCCGGGGTGCCGAGCGAGACGGTCGCCGACATGGTGGGGCTCGATTGGGTTGTCCTCGGCGACGCCACCGCCCAAGGCACGCTTGCCTACTACGACGCCCTCCTACGCGATGACGGCTTCGCCGAGCTCGTACGGCCGGACGTAGTGGTGCGCCTCGGCGGAAACCCGGCGTCGAAGGTCCTCGCCGAACGGCTGGTCGCTTGGGGAGTGCCCTGCGTTGCCTTTGACGGTGCTGGCCCTGTCGCGGATCCGTCGGGCCTCGTCAGCGAGATCCTCGGCGGCTTGCCCGATCCTTCCTCGTCCCGTGGGAACGCGGCGTATCGTGCGACGTGGACGGACGCGTCGACGCGAGTGGACCAGTTCCTCGAGATGGATCGGCGACGCGACGTGCTCGACGAGCCTTCCATCGCCCACAGCGTCGTTGCGGCCTGTGCCCACCACGAGGTGAGTCTGGTCGTTGGATCGTCGATGCCGGTGCGTGATGTGGAGTGGTGGGCGCCGGCTCGCCAGACTCCGACGTACGCGAATCGGGGCGTCAACGGGATCGATGGGGTTATCTCGACGATTCTCGGCGTGGCGGCCGGCGGCGCGGCCATCGGACTGGTTGGCGATCTCACCTTGCTCCATGACGTGTCCGCGCTCGTCGACGGCCTGGGCGACGCGGGAGGGCGTGCGGTCATTGTGGTGATCGACAACGGGGGAGGGGGGATCTTCTCCTTCCTTGCTCAGGCGAATGAGTCCGCCGCGACCTTCGGACGATATTTCGCCACTCCGCGGCCCCACGACCTAACGGCCGTGGCCGTGGCATTCGGGCATCGGGCGAGTCTCGTGACGTCGATCACCTCACTTGAGCGCGCCATCGACGAGGCCCTCGCCCATGAGGGGTTGAGCGTGGTCGTCGCGCGTGTCGATGCGCCCGCGGCGAACGTAGCTCGTCACGGGGACCTCAATTCAGCAGTGGCGGCGCTGCTGGCGACGCCATGATGTTCGCCGCGCTGCCGGGCTCGCTGATCGCGGCCTTCCCCTTGGCATTCGCGGCGGGACTCGTGTCCTTCGTCTCGCCTTGCGTGTTGCCTCTCCTGCCCGGCTATCTCGCCTTTCTCAGTGGCGCCACCGGGCGGATTGAGGGCCGCACGGGCCGGGGCCGTGCCCTGGCCGGATCGATTGCCTTCGTCGTGGGCTTCGCCCTCGTCTTCGTGAGCTTCGGCGCCCTCTTCGGCGGGCTCGGCAGCGGACTCAAGGCCCATCAGCGCCTGCTCGAAGAGGTGTTCGGTGCTGTCACGATTCTGCTGGGGCTGTTCTTCGCGGGCTGGTGGCCGTCGGGCTGGCTCCAGCGCGAGCGGCGCATCCACCACCTGCCGCGCGTGACGGTCCTGGGGGCGGCGCTGCTCGGCTTCACCTTCGCTCTGGGCTGGACCCCCTGCATCGGCCCGACCCTCGCCGCGATTCTGGGACTGGCGGCCTCGAGCTCAGGCGCAACCGCGCTGCGTGGCTCGATACTCGCCTTCGTCTACTGCCTCGGCTTGGGTCTGCCCTTCGTCGTCGCCGCGCTCGCGACCGAGTGGATGGCGGCCGCCTCGGGCTGGCTGCGCCGCCACGCGAAGGTCATCGGGCGCATCGGGGGCGTGATGCTGATACTGATCGGCGTGGCCGAGGTGAGCGGAGCCTGGCACGCCTTTGTGCTGTGGCTCCAGGTTCATCTGCCGTCGTCGACAACCCTGCTTTAAAAAGGCGCGCGCGTAGACTCGCCCCATGAAACTCCGTGATGACTTGCAGTTTCGCGGCCTGATCCACCAGGTCACGGACGACGTCGCGCTCGAGCAGCTATCGGCGGGCGGCGTCACGGTCTACGTGGGCTTCGATCCGACGGGGCCGTCACTGCACCTGGGCCACCTGGTGCCAATCTTGCTGCTGCGCCGGTTACAACTCGTGGGCAACCGTCCGATCTCCCTCGCCGGCGGGGGCACGGGTCTCATCGGCGACCCCAGCTTCAAAGATGTCGAGCGACCCCTCCTGTCGGCCGAGGAGATTGAGAGCAATCTGGTCACGATCCGCGCCCAATTGGGTACGTTCCTTGATTTCGACGCCGGCGCGTCGTCCGCACTGCTGCTCAATAACGCGCAGTGGCTGACGACGATTCCTCTGACGGACTTTCTACGCGACGTGGGAAAGCACTTCACGGTGAACCAGATGATCGCCAAAGAGGCGGTCAAGAGCCGCCTGAGCCGCGACGACGTGGGAATCTCCTTCACGGAGTTCTCGTATTCGCTGTTGCAGGCCTACGACTTCTTGCGTCTTCATCTCGACTACGGCTGCACCCTGCAAGTGGGCGGCTCGGATCAGTGGGGCAACATCACCATGGGCGCCGAGCTCGTGCGCAAGGTTACCGGTGAGACCGCTTACGGACTCACCCTGCCGCTCTTGCTGCGCGCCGACGGACGCAAGTTCGGCAAGTCCGAGTCGGGCAACGAGAACGTCTGGCTCGACCCCGAGCGCACTAGTCCCTTCGCGATGCACCAGTTTCTGCTCAATAGCGACGACGTTGTCACGCCCCAACTGCTGCGCTACTACACGTTCTTGTCCCACGAGGAGATCGTCGAACTCGACGACGCGATTGCGTCTGCGCCACAGGAGCGCCGCGCCCAGAGGGTGCTCGCTCATCACGTGGTGGCGATGGTCCACGGCGAGGCGGCGGCCCTGTCTGCTGAGCGCGCCGGTCGCGCCCTCTTCGGTGACGAGATTCGCTCCCTCGACGAAGCGACGCTGCTCGAGATCGTGGCCGATGCCCCGTCGACCACATTGTCGCGCGCCGAGCTCGCCGCCGGCGTCGACGCGGCGGAGCTCGTTGCGCGCTGCGAGCTCGCCACCTCCAAGGCCGAAGCTCGCCGATACCTCGAACAGGGCGGCGTGTATCTCAACAACGAGCGCATCGACGGTTCGGTGCCCATTGATGCGACGGCCGCTCTGCACGACCGCTACCTCGTGCTGCGTCGGGGGCGCCGTCAGACTCATCTCGTGATCCTCGCGTGAACCGCGTCGCGCTCGCCCTGGCCGTCGCGAGTGTCACACTCGCCGGGTGTGGCAGCGTGACCACGACGAGTGCTCTCGCTCAGTGGGCTCACCAGAGCAACTTCGAGCAGTCGGTGTCGATTCTGCTCACCGACGCACGCCACGCGGCGAGCGCCCTGCGGGCGACATCCACGCTCAACGACCTGCACACGGTGTGTGCCGTGTTGCTCGTCGACGTCCAGTCTGCCAACGCCGCACTGCCCACGCCCGACTCTCAGACCTCGAAACTCCTGTCGAACGCCTATAACGACCTCGGCGCCGGAGCGAATCGCTGCTACGTCGCGGACTCGGTGTCGCGGCGCGAGCGGGCCCTGGCCGACCTCACACGTGGCGCCGGCGAGCTTGTCGAGGCGCGCACCAGGGTACGGACGACGTGAACTACTGGGGCGGTCGCAGGTCGATCTCGAGGCGCAAGATCCCGTCTTCGAGGGTCGCCGTCGCATCGCCGAGCATTGCGAAATCCTGGAAATCGATCTTGGCGGCCTCGAGGAAGCGCTGCCGATCGGGTCCCTCGACCGGGGGCAGTCCGCGACGCTTCACCGCCTCGGCACGCTCACGGAAGCGCAGAATCATGTCTTGGGGGTCAAAGGCCGGGCTCACAGTGCGATGTTAGGTTCATCCGCGCCCCGGGTGAGTAACATGGAGTCTCGGCGCGGTACTGCAGCGCCGTGGCCGCCCCCGGTTCTGGGCCGCAGCCAGTGAGGAGTTGACGTGAAAAAGGGTCGCCACCGTCGGTTTGTCGAAGCCCGCGAACTCAAGCGCTCGACGGGTCCTCGCGCCACCACGTGCGCCGAGTGCGGCGCCGCTCCCGAAGACGTTCACGCGGAATGGTGCCTCGCGGAGGAGGACCGCTACGACGAGATCCTCGGGTCGCTTCCGCGGCCCGTTTTCAACGAAGAAGATCCCCTCGCCGCGGAGGGTTAACGCCGTCGCAGGACCGGGTGGGCGAGGCGCGTGGCCTTGGGTCGACGGGCACGCTCGTCAAGGTGCGCGAGCAACTTGTCGTACACATCCTGGCCGATCATTGCCACCAGTTCGTCGCGCATCGAGTCGACGACGCGCGTCTTGCCCGTGAACGCCTCGGCCGCTTCGGTGCACCACCAGTGAAACTCGTCACCACCAGCCCCCCAGTCTCGACGCTTCCACTCGGAGATCCGGGTGATCACATGGCCGCCCTCGAGCGTCTCGTCGTCGCGGTGTAGGGGGAGCTGCCAGCACACGTCGGGCTTGAGGGGAATGTAACTCTCGTCGTTGTCCATGGCCAGCACGTGCAGCGCGCAGCCCGGACCTCGGTGAAAATCGGGGCGGTTGAGAAAGATGCAGGCGTCCTTGACCAGACGCGTGACGATCTCGCCGTTCTTCTTGACCCGGGTCGTGCCTTGGCGTCCCCGGGCTCGGAACTGCCACTGGTCGTCGGTGAGACGCAGGGCCGCCTTCTCGACCCGGCGACGGTCCTTCTCGTCAGTGAAGTGCGCGCCGTAGCTGCAGCATCCCTGCACGAGTTCGGGGGTCGGACCGGTTAGCACGCCCTGGCAGCCGTGGCCGAAGATGCACGTCCACGCGCTCTCGAGAAACGTGACATCGAACATCCAAGTGCGCTGATCGTGGTCGTCATCGAAGCTGAGCCACTCGTGGGCGTCGGGAGGGGCCAAAGTCACACGCTGAACTTAGCGCGGCCGTAATCGTGAAATGGGCCTCTACACTGTTTCGCGGTGACTGTAGAAACGTTCTCGATCCTGACTCTGACTGACGAGGCGCGCAACGTGGTGCTCGACGCCCTGGCGGCCGAAACCAATAGCGACGAGCTGGCCCTGTACGTCGAGGTGACCGGCACGCGAGGGCCGGGCTACGCCTACGACCTGTACTTCTCGGATCGCGCCGACGCACCGCTGGACGCGGCGATCGGTCGTGACGGCGACGTAACCATCGTGGTGCCGGCCGCGAGCGTGCCGCGCCTTCGTGGGAGCCGACTGGAGTTCGCGCCCGACGGTGGCGGCGGACTCGTTCTGGTGAACCCGAATTCTCCGACCCCCGAAGAGGTCAACCCCGGTGTGCCAGCCGACATCTTGGAGTTGGGAGTCGACGGCCCGCTCGGCCAGTTCGCGACCACGGTGCTCGATGAGCACGTGAACCCCTCGATCGCTTCGCACGGCGGGCGCGCCGACCTGGTCGCGCTCGACGAGACCAAGAAGGTGGCCTACATCAAGATGTCCGGCGGCTGCCAGGGATGCGCGATGAGTCGACTGACCCTGACCCAGGGAATCGAGGCGACGTTGCGCGACGCGATTCCCGAACTCACGGACGTCATCGACGTGACCGATCACGCCTCGGGCGTGAACCCCTTCTACTCGAACGAGTAACCACCGGATGCGCCCTAGAATTGGGCGATGTTGCGCTTCTTAACCGCGGGCGAGAGCCACGGCCCGTCACTGTCGGTCATTGTTGAAGGCCTTCCCTCGGGATTGGCGATCACCGCTGAGGACATCGCTGATGAGCTCGCTCGGCGTCGCCTGGGCTACGGGCGCGGGCCGCGAATGCGCTTCGAGCGCGACGTCGTGCGACTTATCGGTGGGATTCGACACGGTCGGACCCTGGGATCTCCCGTTGCGGTCGAGATCCTCAACTCCGAGTGGCCCAAGTGGGAGACGGAGATGTCCGCCGCCCCCGGAGAGCCGACCGCGAAGCTGACCACGCCCCGCCCGGGTCACGCCGACCTCGCCGGAATGCAGAAGTACGCCTTCGACGACGCGCGCGACGTCCTCGAGCGCGCCAGCGCGCGCGAGACAGCGGCCCGCGTCGTCGCGGGCGCCCTCGCCAAGGCCCTTCTCGCGTCGATCGGCGTGTCAATCGTGAGCCACGTCGTGCGCATCGGACCCGCCGTCAGCGACGGCCCTCGCCCTCAGCCAGCGGACCTCGCCGCCGTCGACGCCAGCGAGGTGCGCTGCTTCGACGCGGACGCGGCCGCCGAGATGGTCCGCGAGATCAAGGCCGCCGCCAAGGTGGGCGATTCCCTCGGTGGTGTCGCCGAAGTGATCGCCTACGGCGTGCCGGTGGGCCTGGGCAGTTACGTCCATTGGGACCGCAAGCTCGACGGATTGCTGGCGGGAGCGTTGATGAGCATCCAGGCGGTCAAGGCGGTCGAGATCGGTGACGGCATGGCGCAGGCAGCCCAGCGCGGCAGCGAGGCCCACGACGCGATCTACCGCGATGAGCAGAACACGACGGCGGGGGGCTACGCGCGCCGCAGTGACCACGCCGGTGGACTCGAGGGCGGCGTCTCATCGGGCGCGCCGATCGTCCTCAAGGTCGCGATGAAGCCGTTGGCGACGCTGAACCGTCCCGTCTTGGAGACCGTGAACCTCGCGACCGGAGAGTCCGGCGTGTCCTTCAAGGAGCGCACCGACGTGACCGCGGTGCCCGCGCTGGGTGTTGTGGCCGAGGCCATGACCGCACTGGTTCTCGCCTCCGAGGCCTTGCGCAAGTTCGGCGGCGACTCCCTCGAGGAGTTCGCGCGTAATCACGACTCCTACCTCGAGCACCTCAACAGCACCTCGTCGTCGGCGCGCCCGAGCTAGTGGTGGCCCGCGCAGTGTTGATCGGCCTGCCGGGCAGCGGCAAGTCGACACTCGCGCGCGCCCTCGCGGCGCACTGGGGCTGTGACGCCGTTGATACCGACGATGTACTCTCGGCTTCGGTGGGCTGTTCTGCAGCTGAGTTCTTGCGCACGAGGGGCGAGGAGGCTTTTCGACGCGAAGAGGTCGCCGCGCTGGACGTGGCCCTAGGCGCTGACGCGGTGGTGGCGACCGGAGGGGGGGTGGTGGTCAGCGAGGGTGCTCGTGCGCTTCTCGCGGCCCAGCGCACCGTGTGGCTCGACTGTGAAGACGCCGTGCTGCTCACGCGCCTAGGTGAAGGAGAGCGTCCCCTGCTCGGCGCGGATCCGACTATCGCGCTCGCGCGACTGCGCGCCCAGCGCGAGACGTGGTACCGGGAGGTGTCCGTGCTGAGAGTCGACACGTCGGGGGAGATCGACGAGGCGCTGGGCCGACTGCGCGACACCCTGGAGACGTCCGCATGAAGGTTCCAGTTGACCTGGGGCGACGCGCTTATGACGTATCCCTCGGCGCGGGGGTGCGTCACGAGCTCGCCGCGCTGATCCAAGAACGTGCGCCGCGTGCGCGAGAGGCCGTTGTCATCACCTCGGCGTCGTTGCGCGCCCAGCCGTGGTTCGACGTCGAGACGGGCCTTGAGCAGCACGTCATCGAGGTGCCCGACGGCGAGTCCGCCAAGAGCTGGTCGACCCTGGAGAGGGTCAGCGAAGAGCTGGCCACGTGCCGGCTCTCGCGTCATGACGTGATTGTGGGTGTCGGGGGAGGCGCCATCACCGACCTCGCGGGCTTCGTGGCCGGCATCTATCTGCGCGGGGTTGGTGTCGTCCACGTGCCAACGTCTCTCGTTGGTCAGGTCGACGCGGCGATCGGTGGCAAGACGGCCGTCAATCTGCGTGCGGGCAAGAACCTCGTTGGCGCGATCCATCAGCCGCTCGGGGTCCTGTGCGATTCCGAGGTGCTCGCCACGCTGTCAGAGCGTGACCGGCTCGGTGGCCTGGCCGAAGTGGCCAAGTGCTGGCTACTTGAGGACCGGCGGGCCTCTGATCTCGCGTCGGCCTCGCTGGAGGATCTGATCTTGCTCGCGGTGCGCCTCAAGGCGGGCATCGTCATGATGGATGAGACCGAGATCGGCCAGCGGGCGCTGCTCAACTACGGACACACCTTGGGACACGCCCTCGAGATCCTGGCGCTCGAGCGCGGACGTGATGAACTGCGCCACGGCGAGGCGGTGGCAATCGGTCTGGGCTTCGCGGTGCG
Source organism: Actinomycetes bacterium (assembly GCA_021790675.1). Taxonomy (GTDB): domain Bacteria; phylum Actinomycetota; class Acidimicrobiia; order Acidimicrobiales; family RAAP-2; genus RAAP-2. The sequence continues at coordinate 52,339 of JAJYGN010000012.1, read as the reverse complement.
CCTGGCCCACGCGATGGGGCGCGTGGGCGCTCTCGAGGTCGCCAACCACGATGAGGTGCTGAGCACCCTCGGACTGTCGTGGCGACTGGGGGGTGGTGATTCGATTGACTCCCTCGTACGGGCCATGGCACACGATAAGAAGGCCCACCACGACCTAACCTTCGTCCTACCCGGGGCGGCGGGTTTCGAGGTCGTCCACCACGTGCCCGACGGTCTCGTGCGCGAGGTCCTAGAGAAGTTCCGAGGAGAGTGATGACGACGATCCTGCTGTTGTCGGGCCCCAACCTCGATCAGCTTGGGGTTCGTAGCCCGGAGATCTACGGGACCGAGACCCTCGACGACCACGTCGAGCGCGTGCGCCGAGCTGGCGAGGCGCTCGGCTACGAAGTTCTCCACCGTCAGTCGAACTTCGAGGGCGATCTCATCGAAGTGATCCATGAGGCGGCAGAGACGTCGGCGATCGTGATCAACGCCGGAGCCTTGACCCACACGTCCTGGGCCCTCGCCGACGCGCTGGCCTCGTACCCGGGCGTGGTGATCGAGGTTCACCTGTCCAATCCTGCCGCGCGTGAGCCGTTCCGCCACACCAGCACCCTCGCCGCGGTAGTCGACGGCACGATCGCCGGATTCCGCGGCTTGAGCTACGACCTCGCCCTCGAGGCCGCACACCGCCTGCTCACAGCAAACGGCCGCTGAGGCGCGTCGCCTAGACTGGCCGACGCACTCTTTTCGAAAGGTAGCGGCTCATGGCCTCCATCTCCACCAGCGACATCAAGAACGGCATCACGCTGAAGGTCGAGGACGGCCTCTTCACGGTGATTGAGTTCCAGCACGTCAAGCCGGGCAAGGGCGGCGCCTTCGTGCGCACCAAGCTGCGCAACGCCCGCACCGGCTCGGTCATCGAGCGCACGTACCGCGCCGGCGAGACCCTCGAGCAGGCGATCCTCGACAAGCGCGACACCCAATTCCTCTACCGCGACGGTGACGACTACGTCTTTATGGACCAGTCGACCTACGACCAGGTGTCGATGCCGTCCAAGAACTTGGGTGACGCTGCCAACTTCCTCAAGGAGACCGGAAAGGCCATGCTCATCATCCACGACGACGAGATCATCGGCATCGAGCTGCCAGCCTCGGTCGAGCTGACCATCGCCGATACCGAGCCGGGGATCCAGGGCGACCGCGTCTCGGGCGCCCGCAAACCGGCCACCTTGGAGACCGGCTTTGTCGTCCAGGTACCACTCTTCGTCGGTCCGGGCGAGGTGATCAAGGTGGATACCCGTACCGGCGAGTACATCACCCGCGCCTAGTGGATCTCGGCTCGCGACGCCACCAGGCCCGGGAACGGGCCCTCGAACTGTTCTACGAGGCCGAGATGAAGTCACGTTCGGCTCTTGAGATCGTGCGCGACCTGCCGGTGGCGCCTGATGACTACACAATTACCCTGGTCGAGGCGGCGGAAGCTCACCGCGCTCGGGCCGAGGCCCTCATTTCGAAGTTCTCCCACGACTGGCCCCTCGAGCGCCTCGCCGTCATTGACCGGCTCGTCATGGTTCTGGCCATCGGGGAGCTGCTGAGCGAGAACCCACCACCTACCGCCGTGGTCTTGAACGAAGCGGTCGAGCTAGCGACGACGTACTCGACGGAAGGTTCGGGTTCCTTCGTCAACGGGGTCCTGTCCTCGTGCGCGCGTCACCTCGCGCAGTAGCGACGTCCTCAACGCGAACTCTGTGAAGGTTCTCAGTGTGAACCAATATCGACGAGCTCGTTACTTGAGAAGATTCTCCGTTATTAAGTAAACCCATTCACTAGGAATCACCTCGATCGCTGTTGTCATCATCGTGCATTTTCCGAAGATATTCGTTGTACTCGGCGAGGCGCGCGTCGGAGTCTTCGGGGGTCGCGGACGCAGATGGCCGGGGTCCGAAACGCACTTCGCGTATAAGTTTTCGCGCCAAATACACCGCGTAACCGGCGAAGATAGGCCACTCGAAGACGTAGGCCCACGAGAGCGAGTTACCCGAGAGCGCGCGGTGGATCTCGATCGCGAAGGCCGAGACGCAGATGGCTTCGGCGGCTAAGAGGCCCCCATAGATACCAAGAATTCTCTTAGTCAAGGCCATCACGAATCCACACAATATCGTCACGATCCATTACTGTTCCTTTCGAGTTTCACAAGAAACGCGTCGTCGCGAGGAGTGGTGTATGTCAAAGGGAGGGAGACTGGCGATAAGTCTCGGACTCTTCTTGGTCGTAGTCGGACTCGTGGTGTGGGCGGTTGCCGTCTACCTCACCCCCGGCACGCCAGGCGGGGAAATGAACTTCACGAATACCCAGTCTGCAGGACAACCTGTCAATCTTACGGTCGAGACCGTCGGGGCCATTGGCTTCGGTCCGCACCCTTCGTGGGTGTCTTATCTGACCAAGGACCCGCACACGGGTCAGTGGGTCCAGGACAACACTTGGAAGTTGCCAGCGAACACCGTGGTCAACATGACCATCGAACAGTTCGACTCGGGGAGCCCTCTGCGCAACCAGCAGTGGGGCCAGGTCGAGGGAACGACCGGGGGCTCGGCCTCTCTCAACGGGACTACTTATACGGCCTTCGATTCCTACTCGGGTGCCGGGGTCGGCCACACCTTCGCGGTACCGGCGCTGGGCATTGTCGTCCCGCTGCCGGGGGTAGCGGGCAACAACATCTGCGGCGCGGGCCCCTGCCTGACGTCGAAGTGGCCACACAACACGATCACGTTCAGTTTCAAGACCCCGGGACCCGGTAACTACAACTGGCAGTGCTTCGTTCCGTGTGGCCTTGGGTACCTGTACGGAAACGGAGGCGGAATGTCAGCGCAGAATTACATGGGTGGCTTCTTGGACGTGGTGCGTTAATCATGGCGAACACCTCTTCTAACAGCCCGCGCGACCTGCGCAAGATGTCCGGCATCTGGGTTGTACTTTCAGTTGCCGCCGACCTGCTCTTCTGGTTCCTCGTCGGCCCGCACGTGCCGCCGGGACGCCTGACCGAGACGGCCAAGAACAACCAGATGGACTTCAACATCCTCATGGTCATCGCCCTGCCCGTGTTAATCGGCGTCTGGGTCTACATGGGCTACTCGATCACCCACTGGAGCGCCAAGCGAAACGGCCCCGAGTCGGTGGGCGGTGCGGCCGCTCGCTCGAACCGCAAAGCTCAGGTGCTGTGGATCTCGATCACGAGCTTTGTGGTGCTCTTCCTTGCGGCATTTGGCACCTGGGCGCTGATCGTGGATCACGGCTCGGGCGGAGGCGAGGGCCCGAATCCGGTGTGGATGCCGGCCGGCGCCGCGCAAGCTGAAACAGCCGCTCTTAACGGAACCGGTACGGGCATCTTGAGTGAGCCGGGTGGCGAGAAGGTGCTGCCCGTCCAGGTCATCGGTCAGCAGTGGAAGTTCACCTACCGCTATCCGACCTTTGGGGGCTTTGAGACCTCGCAACTGGTACTGCCGGCGAACACGACGATCGCTTTCAACGTGACCTCACTTGACGTGATCCACAGCTTCTGGGCCTACCAGTTGAGCGTCAAGGCTGATGCGAATCCCGGCGTGAACAACGTGGCTTTCACCGAGACCAAGGGAACGGGCAACTTCACCGTACGCTGTTCGGAGCTCTGCGGGCTCTGGCACGGGGCGATGTTCAATTACGGGTCGGTCGTGTCTCCTTCGGCCTTCACGCAGTGGGCGACGAGCACCGAGGCCGCCAACGCGGCCAACACCAAGAACCTGCCGCCCTTCGCGTGGACCTACACGCCGGACGCCAACGGAGCTGCCGGCGGTTACTACCCCGATGGCACTGTCACTCCCTACAGCACCGTAGAGACTTACGGGGCCAAGCAGCCGGCGTCGTGATGATGTCGACGACAACTACGACTTTGACTGACCAGAACGAAGTAGCGAAAGAAACGGAGATCGGGCGATGACAATTAGCGCCGAACGACCGACAGCAGTGGCGTCCAGCGCGACTCCACCTACCGCGTCCGGAATCCCCTGGACGCAGCGCCCCGGCTGGATGAGCCAGCACCTGGGCACGGCGATCGTGGGGGGATTCCTGGGCTACATCTTGGGCCACTGGTTCGGTAACTACATATCGAGCAGTTACCCGTGGATCGCCAACAGCGGCCAGAACCCCATTGCCGTCACCCTCGCGCTGCTCGGCATGGTGCTGGGCTGGCTGGTGGGCATCGGGGCGCTGAACTACCCGTTGGCCAAGATCGTCGGCAAGGAGCCGCCGGCAGAAGTTGAAGTCGAGGGGTGGAGCAAGTACTTCCGCTACAGCACCAACCACAAAGTGGTCGGTTTGCAGTACGTGGTCGGTGTGATCCTCTTCATGTTCACCGGTGGACTGCTCGCCATGGCAATTCGCACCGAGCTGCTGAACCCGACGACCCACGTGTTCGGTCCCGGAACTTACATTGAGATTGTCTCCGAGCACGGCACGATCATGATGATGATGGCGACGTCGATCATCGTGGGTCCGTTGGGTAACTACTTGGTCCCCTTGATGATCGGATCGCGCCAGATGGCGTTCCCGCGCATCGAGGCGTTCAGCTTCTGGATCTTCATGGCCGGCTACATGGTCATCTTCTCGGCTCTGCCCTACGGCGGTTTCAACACCGGGTGGACGGGCTACGCCCCGCTGCAAACCCAGAACGGCCCCGGCATGATCTCCTACCTCTTCGGGTTCGCGGTCATCGGTTTGGGAATGATGGCCGCGGGCTTTAACATCGCGGTCTCGATCATCAACTACCGCGCCCCGGGAATGACCTGGAGCCGTGTGCCGATCTTCGTGTGGTCGATCCTGGCCACGGCGTCACTGCTCACCCTGGCCACGCCGGTGCTGTTCTCCGCGGGACTCTTCGGAATTCTCGACAAGACAGTCCAGACTGCCTTCTACGTCGACGAGCACGGCGGCAGCTCGTACCTGTGGCAGAACCTGTTCTGGTTCTTTGGCCACCCCGAGGTGTACATCATGGCGCTGCCCGGATTCGGCATCGTCGCCGAGATCCTGCCGGTTTTCACTCGTAAGCCGCTCTTCGCCTACAAGGTAGCGGCCTCGGGAATGATCGGTGTGGCCCTGCTGTCGTTCTTCGTGTGGCAGCACCACCTCTTCCAGAGCGGTATCAACCCCGACATGCGGCCACTGTTCATGCTGACGACCGAGCTCATCTCGATTCCGACCGGATTCATCTTCCTGGTCGGCATGGGAACTCTCTATCGAGCGAAGATCCGCTTTGAGATACCCATGCTGTTCGCGATGGCCCTGTTCTTCAACTTCCTAATCGGTGGCGTCACGGGCGTGTTCTTGTCGGACGTGCCGGTCAACGTGACGGTGCACGGAGGGTTCTTCGTCCTCTCGCACTTCCACTACACGATCATGGGTGGTCTGCTCTTCGCCTTCATGGCCGGTCTGTACTACTGGCTGCCGAAGATGACGGGAATGATGATGAACAAGAAGATCGGCCTCGTCCACTTCTGGATGATGTTCGTCTTCTTTAACCTGACCTTCTTCCCGATGTTCATCATCGGCTTGTTGGGCCAGCCGCGTCGAGTCTTCACCTACGCGAGCAACCTGCAGGGTCTGAACGACTTCTCGTCGATCAGTGCGTTCCTATTGGGAATTTCCTTCATCGTCTTCGCCTGGAACCTCGTCTACTCGATGTGGATCAGCCCGCAGAAGGCACCGGCCAATCCGTGGGAGTCGCTCGGCCTCGAGTGGCAGACCGCGACCCCCGTGCCGGCGCACAACTTCGATCGCATCCCCGTGATCATGACCGACCCGTACCACTACAGCGAAGTCAACGCTCCGGCTCTAGCCGACTTCGGTGGCCCGGCTCCGGTCGCCAGCGACACTTCGTCCACCAGCAACCCGGCGTAGCAGGGAGAGGAAAATGACTGACACCTTCAAGGGATCCAAGTACGCGCTGGCGACGCCGGAGGAGCGCGAGTTCGAATTACGCTCGCACCTCGGCGCGATATGGACGGGGGGTCGACTGTTCATCGGCATGTACACGTTCATGCTGGCGTCGCTCGCCTTCGCGTACTTCTACCTGCGTTCGAGCAACAACGCCGAGCTCTGGCGTCCGAATCACATCACGGCGCCGACGTACTACGGCTTCTTCATCTACGGCTTCATGGTCCTGACCGCGATTCTCGCGATCTACGGGCAGTGGCGCCTGCGCAAGGGTGAGATCGCCGATTGGCAGGTCGCGGGCTGGACGGGCGTGGCCTCTGGTCTGATCGCGCTGTTCTTGCAGATCTGGGAGTTCACGCGCGTGCCCTTCTACCCGGGCTCGAGCGGCTACGCATCGACCTTCATCGGTTACGCCGTGATGAACATCGGAACGATCGCGGTGGGAACCTATTGGCTGGAGACGACCCTGGCACGCAGCTTGCGCTTGCGTCGCGAGCTGGGCGAGGGCGCGGAGCTCTCTTCGAGTCCCTCGGCGCAGTCGTTCAGAGCCAACGTCGCCTCCATGACGTACAACTGGGGCTTTATCGCCCTCGGCGCGACGCTGTTCTTGGTGCTGTTCTACCTGATGTAGGCGGGACGGACGACCTGATGGTCGCGGTCAGAAGGTGTAAGCCAAAGGTGTGTGAAACGAGAATGAGGTCAAAATGCTAGGTGCAGACGGGTACATCGGCGCACAGGTCCAGACAATGGTGGTTCTGCTGGGCGTGCTGTTCGGCGTCATTATTTGGGGATTCTTCCAGCGTCGCCCCTCGAAGTGACGCGGCGCGAGAATCTCCGTACGGCTGACGGGGTCGAGAGGCTCCGCGACGTGCTCGCCGTTCTCGGCGTTGCCGTGTGGCTGGTTGCCGTGGTGTCGCCCCTGGCGTCGTGGGCCCGGCACTACGAGTTCGCCCAGGCGGTGCAGTTCGGTTTGATCGCCATGGTGGTGCCGGCACTGTTGGTGACCGGTGCACCGTGGAAGCGTGTAGGGCTCGCCTCGGGCGAGCCCTTTCGCGTTGGTGACGACGGCGCCATTGTCTCACCCACGGCGCCGCGCGCCATGGACCGCATGGCGATGCGCGCTAGACGTCGCAGCGGACACGTGCACGTCTTCACTGTGGGCTTGTTGTACCTCGCCCTCATCATTGGCTGGCGCACGGCGCCGGTGGTCAACGCCCTCGTGCACCACGGGTGGCTCGTCGTCGTCGAGTCTCTGAGCCTGGTGGCGAGCGGGGTGTGGCTCTGGCTGACGATCGTGGAGTCGCCGCCGGTCAGCGCGTCGACCACGCGGCCCTTTCGCATCGGCGTCGCCGCGGTTGTGATGTGGACGGTGTGGATCATCGCCTACCTCAACGGCATGTCCCAGGTCTCGTGGTACGGGGCATTTGCGCACGTGCCCGGTCACGGACTGTCGCTCTTCGCCGATCAGCAACTGGCCGCCGGCTCGATGTGGCTGCTGTCGGCCGCGACGTTCATGCCGGTGGTCTTTTGGAACCTCATCCACTGGCTGCAGTCCGAGGAGGATCCCAACGAGGAGCTCACGAGGCTCGTGCGCGAGCAGCGCAGCCGAGGGACCTTCGACGCGTCGGCCTAGTCGCCGCTATGCAACCGCGGGCAACTGGACGAGCTTGAGCGGGTAGAGACGACCACCGAGCAATGCGTTGGCCTTTGACCACTCAGCCATCGCCTGGGCGTGCTCGAGGTTGAGCAGCGCCGTTCGCCGGCGCAGTGAGGCGATCTTCGTGGCGTCGCCAGGGTGGTTGTAGAGATACATGATGTCGTTGATCGCTCCAAGCGCGTCGGACGTGATCCAGGTCACGACGATCGTGTGCATGTTGTCGATGTGCTTGCCGGCTTTGGTGTCGAGGGCCTGGAAGTTGTTGGTCAGGTCATAGATCTCGCCACTCGTGAAAGAGCAGACGGACTGGTCGTCGGTCATCCACTTGGGGTACTTCTGGGGCCGCATCGGAGGAGCGGTACCAACGATCTTGGTCTCGTAGTAGTGGTAGATCTCGGATATCGCGTAGTTGCACGGTGCCAGGTCGAGGTTGATCTGCTTGATCGAGGCGTTCTGGGCTGAGGCGTCCTCACTGACGGTGATGTGGTGGGGAAGATCGGTGACTACCGAGACGCCTACGACGATGACCACCACGATCAACACCATGACCCACGGCCGTCGGTACCACACGGCCTTGGCCGAAGAGAGTGATGCCGCCGGCATCGCTCCGGGATCGAAGTTGCCGCTGTCCACCGGGTCCGTCACCGGATCAGACTACCGGCCACGTTGGCCAGACCCTTCGCGAATCGGGCGACCTCGGCGGCGCTGAGAGAGTACGCGCCGGAGCGGTCCTCGTTGGCAAAGGGGACCGCAAGCGAGCGGAGTCGTCCGCGCGGATCGATGAAGTAGAGAACGTTGTTGTGCGCGATCTGCGAGGCCTTCGCGCCCACGTTGATCGTCACGCCGTAACTGCTCCACACGTCGTTGAGCTGGTTCAGGCTGCCGGTGAGGAACCAGACGTTGGAACGATCCGAGAGCCCTGGCACGCTGAGGGCCGCCACGTTTTTGGTCGCGGTCGTCGCCCGCGGATCGGTGTTGACGATCGCGACGCGCACCGCGCCCGACGACGTCCCTAGATCGGCGAGGGCGCCGCGAATCTCGGCTCCGAGCACCGGGCAGATGTCGTGGCACGACGCGTCATAGAAGGTCACGAGCACGACGTGACCCCGCTGGTCGCCCAGGCGCCAGGGCGCACCATTTTGGTCGGTGAGTTCGAGCGCTGGCGCCGGTGTGGGGCCGAGGCTCTTGAGTCCGAGCAGAGCCGACAGGCTCGAAGTGAGGGGATTCTGGGCGACCGGTGCGGTCAGAGACGGCGCGGGCAGGGTCGTCGGACTGGTCGTTGGCGTCGCACCACTCATCACCCGTTCGAGCAGGGCGCCGCCGCCGCCGAGAACCACGAATACCGCCACCGCCCACTTGAAGAACGTTGGCGGCAGGGAGGCCCGACCGGTCGACTGGCTGGTGGCGAAGGCGCGGGCGCGATCGGCCTCGCTGAGGGTGCCCTGCGGGCTGGCTTCTTGGTTGGTGTCGTCGCTCACGGGTACGTCAACTCTACCGAGAAGGGGCCTCGATGACCCTAAATGACAGGGTCTGCGCAGCGGAGAGCCGGTAGGGTGAACTCGTGGAGGGTGAGAAGACGGCGAACCCAACCCGGACGCGCCTTCGGGGCGCCGCGGCGGTCAAGACGCACCTGACTTTGGCGGCGGGACTCCTCGTGTGCGCGGCCGCCTTCTGGTTCGAGGTGGGACGGGCCCTGGGGGGAAACACGCTCAGTTGGGCCTACGTCTTCGAGTGGCCGTTGCTGGGTGGATTCGCCGTGTACATGTGGTGGAAGGTGCTGCACCCTGACGCGGAGGGACGCCCACCAAAGAAGCCCAGAGCTGAGCTCGCCCCCGAGTACTCGGGCATGCTCGCCGCTTGGGAGCAGCACCAGAGCGAGTTGGCCGCCCAGCGCCAGCGCGAAGACGGGATCAGCCAGTGAACCTGTTCCTCGAGCACTGGACCTTCGACCCGATGATCTTCGTCGTGGCCTTCACTATTTTCGCCCACGAGGTGGGACTGCGACGTCTGGCCGCGCACTCGCGCCCCGAGCGCACCCGCCGGCGACGACGTAAGTCCTACGTGTTCTACGGGGGACTGGCCCTCCTGGTGCTGTCGGTGATGTCGCCGACCGACTACTGGGCGTCGAGCTACTTCTACATCCACATGATCGAGCACGTGATCTTGTCCTTCGCCACACCGATGATGGTCGTCCTCGGCGCGCCATGGCTGCCACTCATGTTCTTCCTGCCCGTCGGCGCGCGACGCCGCGTGGGCCGCTTCATCTACCTGAGCGGTGGAGCGAAGTGGCTACGCGGCATCGGACGCGCGCTACGAAATCCCTGGGTGGCCCTGATCTCGTTCAACGCGGTGATGATCTTCTGGCACCTACCGAAGTGGTTTGAGCTCTCCGAGTCCAACGGCTTCGTTCACGTGTGGCTCATGCACGGCAGCTTCCTCGTCACCGGAGTGCTGTTCTGGCTGCAGATCCTGCCGTCTGCTCCGGTCAAGACCACCAAGGGCGCGATCTGGCAGTCCGGCGCGATCCTGGGCACGAACGTCGTCATGACGCTGATGGCGATGGCGATGAGCATCTTCTCGGCGACGAGCTGGTACCCGAGCTACGCCCACATTCCCGGTGTCACCTTGTCACCCTTCGCTGACCAGCAGATCGGCGCGGCGATTCTGTGGGTCTGCGGTGACTTTTGGGCAGTCCCGGTTCTCGGCATGGTGATCCGTCGTGGTATCGCTCAGGAGGGTTCGATGTCGGACGTCTTCGACCGCCTGATTCACCGCGCGATTCGTGTCCATCCCGACGTGCTGGCCCGACAGGCGGCGATGACCAACCTCGAGACCACAGAGTGAGTCAACGAGACTGACGTTCTGATACAGTGTCTTGACGTCGTGAAGTGGGTCCCGTGAGGCTCATACGACGGGAGGAATCGTGACCGGCACTTCGAGCGAGCAACCGTCCGCCGCGACGGGGTTCGTGCCCCGTTCCCAAGTTCTTTCAGCCGACGAGGTGGCCCGCTCGTTGCGACGCATGTCCCACGAGATTCTCGAGCACCACGCCGACGAGTCGATCGTCGTCATCGGACTGCAGACCGGCGGGATTGCCTTCGCCGGCGCGATCGCCCGACAGCTCACCGATCTGGGGGCGCCCGCGGTCAGCTCTGGCACCCTGGACGTGGCCTACTGGCGCGACGACACTCACGTGCGACCCCTGGTGGACGCGTCCTCGACGGCAATTCCCGGTGACCTGACCGATCGCGTGGTCGTCCTGGTCGACGACGTTCTCTTCACCGGTCGGACGATCCGCGCGGCCCTCAACGCCCTTTCGGAGTGGGGGCGTCCCCGCGTCATCGAGCTCGCGGTGATGGTGGATCGGGGTCACCGCGAGTTGCCCATTCGTCCCGATTACGTGGGCAAGAACCTGCCTACCTCGCCGAACGAGTCTGTCCTGGCGACTCTCGAAGGCGTGTGGATCGGCGTTGAGGCGGCCTCGTGATCACCACACTTCGCGGAAAGAACCTGCTCGACCTCGGCGAGTTGAGTCGCGAGGCCATTCTCGAGGTCCTCGACACCGCGGACTCCTTCGTCGAGGTGAACCGGCGGGTGGTCAAGAAAGTGCCCGCGCTCAAGGGCCGCGTGGTCGCCTCGCTGTTCTTCGAGGAGTCCACGCGCACGCGCCTCAGTTTTGAAACGGCCGCCAAGCGCCTCAGTGCCGACGTTCTCTCTCTTGCGGTGGCCTCGTCGTCGGTCAAGAAGGGCGAGAGCCTGCGTGACACCATTGCGACCATCGACGCGCTGGGCATCGATGCCGTGGTCATGAGACACCGCTCCAGTGGCGCCGCCGTCCAGGTGGCCCGCTACGTGCCGCACGTGCGAGTGATCAACGCGGGCGACGGACTTCATCAACACCCTACGCAAGGGCTGCTTGACGCCTACACCCTTCGTCAGGTGCTTGCCGAACGACGCGGGGAGCGAGCGCGTGACACCGGCGCCGAGCTCTTTGATGGACTGCGCGTTCTCATCGTGGGCGACGTCCGCCACTCGCGCGTGGCGCGCAGCGATGTCGAGGCCTACGTGGCCCTTGGCGCGACGGTGACCCTGGCCGCGCCCGGCACTTTGTTGCCCGACGGAGTGCGGGAGTGGCCCGTGAGCGTGGCCGGCGACTTCGACGACGCGCTGGGCGACGCCGACGTCGTGGGCGTGTTGCGCCTGCAGCACGAGCGCGGCACCGGCGCCTTCGTGCCGAGTCTGTCGGAATTTACGCGTACCCACGGGCTCACTATCGAGCGAGCGGCCCGTTTGTCGCCTTCGACCATCATCATGCACCCGGGGCCGATGAACCGCGGTGTGGAGATCGACGCGAGGGTTGCCGATTCGTCGGCCGCCGTGATCACGCGCCAGGTCGCTAACGGCGTCCCGGTCCGCATGGCTGTCCTCTATCTCAGCGTGGCGGGTCGAGAGGAGTCGCGATGACGTCGCTGGTGATTCGAGGCGGTTCGATAGTCCGCTCACACGAGGTGGTACGCGCTGACGTGGTCGTCGTCGACGGCCGCGTTCTCGAGGTAGGAGAAAAGGTCAACGCGCCGGCGGGTGCGCGCGAGATCGACGCGAGCGGCGCCTGGGTGGGGCCGGGCTTCGTGGATCTGCACACACACCTGCGCGAGCCGGGACTCGAGGCGGCCGAGACCGTCGAATCCGGCGCGCGCGCCGCGGCGGTCGGCGGGTACTGCGCGGTCGTCGCGATGCCCAACACTGAACCGGCGCTCGACACGGTGGCTCTCGTGTCCTACGTGCTGGCGCGCGGGGCCCTCACGGGAATCGACGTCGCGGTCGCCGGGGCGATCACCCAGGGTCGCCGCGGCGAGAAGTTGGCGCCACTCGCCGAGATGGCCGCGCTCGGGGTGAGAATCTTTACTGACGATGGCGCGGCGGTGGCCAGCGCGGAGGTGATGCGGCGGGCTCTGAGTTACGCGAAGCCGCTCGGGGTGCGTCTGGCCCAACACTGCGAAGAGCCGAGTCTGGTCGAGTTCGGTTCTATGAACGAGGGGGCGCTCGCCGGCCGCCTGGGCCTTGTGGGTCGGCCCGCTCTGGCCGAGGAACTCATGGTCGTGCGCGACATCGAACTGGTGCGCGCGAGCGGAGCGTCAGTGCACTTCTTACACCTCTCTACCGCGCGCTCGATCGCCCTGGTGGTCGCGGCGCGCCGTGAGGGCCTCGACGTGACCTGCGAAGTCGCCCCTCACCACTTCAGCCTGGATGAGTCGGCCTGTCGCACGTACGACCCCCACTACAAGGTGAACCCGCCGCTACGCTCGCCCGGTGACGCGGCGGCCCTGGTGGCGGCGCTGCAACGCGGCGATGTCGACGCGGTGGCGACGGACCACGCCCCGCACCTGCCCGAGTCGAAGGACCTGGCCTTTGACGAGGCGCCCGCGGGGATGCTGGGACTCGAGCACGCGGCCTCCCTTACCGTCGAGGCCCTGGGCGCAGACGGCGACCCGCGCGCGTTCTTCGCGTTGCTGAGCCGGGGCCCCGCGAGAATCGCCCAACTGCGCGCGAGCGACGTGCGCGTGGGCCTGAGTGCCCACGGCGGCGAGGTGGCGGTTGGAGAGGACGCCAACCTGGTGGTCTTCGACCCCGGCGTCGAGTGGACGGTCGATCGCGACCGACTTCAGAGCCGCGCGACCAACACCCCCTACCACGGTCGCACCCTGCACGGTCGTGCCCGAGCGACGATCGCCAGGGGTCGCCTGATCGCTGAGAACGGAGAGATGTGCTGACGCGCCCACCCGCCACACTGGTCCTGGCCGACGGGACGGCCTTCGACGGATACGCCGCGGGCTTCCTGCCCGAGGGTGGGCTGACCATGGGTGAGTTCGTCTTCAACACCTCCCTCGCGGGGTATCAGGAGATCATCACCGACCCGAGCTACGCCGGACAGGTCATCACCTTCACGTATCCGCATATCGGCAACTACGGCGTCACGCCCCTTGACGACGAGGCGGCGCGGCCTTGGTGTCGCGGCGTGGTGGTGCGAGATCTCTCGCCGGTGGCCTCGAACTGGCGCAGCGTCGGTGAACTCGAGGACTATCTCATCGCCCACGAGGTGCCGGCAATCGTGGGCCTTGACACGCGCCGCCTGACTCGGCACCTTCGCGCGCACGGGGCGCTGCCGGGCGCCTTCGGACATGGCGCGTTCGACGACGTGGCCGCGGCCGCGGCCCGGGCCACGGGCACCGACAACACGGACTACGTCTCGAGCGTGTCGACGTCGACGCGCTACTCGCGCGGCGAGGGCCAGCGCCACGTGGTGGCCTACGACTTCGGGATCAAGACCACGATGGTCGATCAGCTCGCGGCACGCTTTCGCGTGACCGTGGTTCCGGCGGCCACCACCGCGGCCGAGGTGCTTGAAATGGCGCCCGACGGCGTGATGCTCTCCAACGGCCCGGGTGATCCGGCGGCGCTCTCGGGACTGGTCGAGCAGATTAGCCAGCTCATCGGCGTGGTGCCGATCTTTGGCATCTGCCTGGGACATCAGCTGCTCGGCGTCGCCTTGGGCGGGCGCACGTTCAAGTTGCCCTTCGGACATCACGGTGGCAATCACCCGGTAAAGGACCTCGCAACGGGACGCATCGAGATCACCGCTCAGAATCACAACTACGCCCTGGCCGCCGACTCCCTCGAGCGCGTGCACGTCAGCCACGTCAACCTCAACGACGGCGTGATCGAGGGGATCGCGTCACCTTCAACGCGCTGCTTCTCGGTGCAGTATCACCCCGAAGCCGGCCCGGGGCCCCACGACGCGCGCTACCTGTTCGACCGCTTTGCCGCCCTGATGGAGAATGACTGATGCCGAGACGTGACGACCTGACGACCATCATGGTGATCGGCTCGGGTCCGATCGTGATCGGCCAGGCGTGCGAGTTCGACTACTCGGGAACCCAGGCCTGCCAGGTGCTGCGCGAAGAGGGATATCGCGTCGTGCTGGTGAACTCGAATCCCGCGACGATCATGACCGACCCGGCGACCGCCGACGTCACCTACGTCGAACCCCTCGACGCCGAGGTCATCGAAGACATCCTCGAGCGCGAACGACCCGACGCGCTGCTGCCCACCTTGGGCGGACAGACCGCGTTGAACCTGACCATGCAACTGGTCGAGCGCGGAGTCCTCGAGCGACTCGGCGTCGAGGTGATCGGCGCGCGGCCCGAGGCGATCGCCACGGCGGAGAACCGCGAACTGTTCAAGGCGGCGATGGCCGACATCGGCCTGGCGGTGCCCGAGTCGGGCTTCGCACACGACGTCGCCGAGGCGGTGGTGATCGCCGAGCGAATCGGCTGGCCGATCATCGTTCGCCCGAGCTACATCCTCGGAGGTGCCGGCACCGGCATCGCCCACGGCTTCGAGGAGTTTCGTCGACTCGCCGCCGAGGGTCTGGCGGCGTCGCCGATCGGCGAGATCCTGGTTGAGAAGTCGATCGCGGGCTGGAAAGAATACGAGCTCGAGGTGATGCGCGACCGGGCGGATAACTGCGTGATCATCTGTTCGATCGAGAACGTGGACCCGATGGGCGTGCACACCGGTGACTCGATTACCGTGGCGCCGGCCCAGACGCTCTCAGATGTCGAGTACCAGGCCATGCGCGACGACGCCTTTGCCGTGCTGCGTCGCGTGGGCGTGGAGACAGGCGGTTCGAACGTGCAGTTCGCGGTCAATCCCACGACCGGCGAGCGCCTGGTCATCGAGATGAACCCGCGCGTGTCGCGCTCCAGTGCGCTCGCCTCGAAGGCGACCGGTTTCCCCATCGCCAAGATCGCGGCGCGCCTGGCGGTGGGCTACTCGCTCGATGAGATCCGCAACGACATCACCAAGGTGACTCCGGCGAGCTTTGAACCGGTCATCGACTACGTGGTGACCAAGATCCCGCGCTGGGCCTTCGAGAAGCTCCCGGGGGCCAGCTCGACTCTCGGCACGCGCATGCAGTCCGTCGGCGAGGTGATGGCAATCGGGCGCAACTTCGCCGAATCCTTGCAAAAGGCCGTGCGCTCGCTCGAGCAGGGCCGCGCGGGTTTCGCGCTGGGCCGCGACGAGGAGTTCGCGACGCTCTCCGACGAGGCACTGATGGCGCGCTGCGTGACGGCCACACCCGAACGGCTCTTCGCACTGCACTCCGCGCTCTTGCGCGGGGTAACGGTCGAGGAGCTCGCACGCCAGACGCGCATCGACCCGTGGTTCCTCGCCCAGATGGACGAGATCGTTTCCGTCGAGAGAAACCTTCTCGAGGGGATCGACCTCGCTGGGCTGGACCGTCGCGCCTGGCTCGCCATCAAGCGCCTGGGATTCACCGACACCCAGATCGCCCACCTGTGCGACGCCGAGGCCGCCGACGTCACCGCGTGGCGCCGTCGGGCCGGGGCGAACACGGTCTTCAAGACGGTCGACACGTGCGCGGCCGAGTTCGAGGCTACGACGCCGTATCACTACAGCACCTACGACGACACCAGCGAAGTTGTGACCTCCTCGCGAGACCGGGTGATCATTCTCGGCTCGGGCCCCAACCGCATCGGTCAGGGCATCGAGTTCGACTACTGCTGCGTGCACGCCTCCTACGCGCTCTCGGCGATGGGATACGAGACAGTGATGGTCAACTGCAACCCCGAGACGGTGTCGACGGACTACTCGACCTCGGACCGGCTCTATTTCGAGCCGCTCACCCCCGAGGACGTGGCCGCGGTCATCGAGGCCGAACAGGAAGCCTGTCGCGACGGCGCGCGGGTCGCCGGGGTCATCGTCTCCCTCGGGGGTCAGACCCCCCTCAAGCTCTCGCACTCGCTCGACCCGGCGATTATTCTCGGCACACCGGTGGCCTCCATCGACGCCGCCGAGGACCGCGAGCGCTGGTCGGCGATCTGCCAGCGTCTGGGCCTGCGCCAGCCGCCTGGTGACGTCGCGCTCACCTTGGACGGCGCGCGCGCGGTGGTGTCGCGCATCGGCTATCCCGTCCTGGTGCGACCGAGCTACGTGCTGGGCGGACGGGCGATGGAGATCGTCTACGACGATGAGTCGCTTGCGCGTGTGATGAACAACCTCACGAGCGTCCACGGCGCCCTCGCGCGCGAGGGCGGGGTCTCGGCGACGCGTCCGATCCTGATCGACAGCTTCCTAGAAGACGCCATCGAGGTCGATGTCGATGCGATACGCGACGCGACGGGCGACCTCTATATCGCCGGAGTGATGGAGCACGTTGAAGAGGCGGGCGTGCACTCGGGTGACTCGGCGTGCGCTCTGCCGCCCCAGACGCTCAGCGCCCCCGTGCTAGCGGCCCTGGACGACTACACCGCGCGCATCGCCAACGAGTTGGGCGTCGTCGGACTGATCAACGTGCAGTACGCGGTCAAAGACGAGGAGGTCTTCGTCCTCGAGGCCAACCCGCGCGCGAGCCGCACGGTGCCCTTCGTCGCCAAGGCGACCGGAGTCTCAGTGGCCCAGGTGGCCGTGCGCGTGATGCTCGGTGAGACCCTTGGCCAGCTGCGCGCGAGCGGCGACGTGCCCGCGACGACACCCCAGCCGGGTTACGTGAGCGTGAAGGAGGCGGTCCTGCCCTTTAGCCGCTTCCCCGACGTGGACACCGTGCTCGGCCCCGAGATGCGCTCAACCGGCGAGGTCATGGGGGTGGGCGAGAGCTTCGGCATCGCCTTCGCCAAGGCCCAGCTCGCGGCCGGCACGGGCCTGCCCGACACCGGGCAGGTCTTTCTCTCGCTGGCCGACCGCGACAAGGACCACGGACTCGACCTCGCGCGTCAGTTGAGCGAACTCGGCTTCACACTCGCCGCCACGGTGGGAACAGCGGGCTTCTTGCGGGCTCATGGCGTGAAGGTGGCCACGCTCGTGGGCAAAGTGGGCTTGGCCGACCTCGGCGTTGACGCCGTCAGCCTGATTGCTTCAGGCGACGTGCAACTGGTTGTGAACACCCCCTCGGGCAAGGGGGCTCACGCCGACGGCGCGCAGATCCGTCACGCCTCCATCGTGCACGGCGTACCGTGCCTGACCACGCTGAACGCGGGTCTCGCTGCGGCCAAGGGTATCGCCGACACCCGCGCGCGCGGCTGGCGAGTGGCGTCACTTCAGGATCTGCACCGGTGAGTAACCTCGGCACACGCGTGGGTGAGGTGGCCCTTTCCTCGCCGGTACTGACCGCAGCGGGCACCTCGGGATACGGCGACGAGCTCGCTGGTTACGGCGACCTCGCCACGCTTGGCGCGGTCGTGACCAAGTCCCTCGCTGCCTACTCATGGGAGGGGAATCCCGCTCCCCGGGTCGCCGCCTGGGGAGAGCACATGCTCAACGCCGTGGGGCTCTCGGGCCCCGGGGTTAGCGCGTGGCGCGAACGCGAATTGACACGTCTGCGCGAGCGCGGCGCGACGGTCGTCGCCTCGGTGTGGGGCCGCAGCGTCGCGGACTTCGCCGACGCCATCGAGCAGATGCGCGGTGCCGAGGTCGTCGCGATCGAGGTCAACGTCAGCTGTCCCAATCTGGAGGATCGTTCGCGCATGTTCGCCCACTCCGCGACGGCGACGGCCGAGGTCGTGGGGGCCTGCCGCCAGGCCGACGTGCCGCTGTGGGTGAAGCTCAGTCCCAACACGCCCGACCTCATCGAAATTGCCGGGGCGGCGCTCGACGCCGGTGCGGACGCGATCGTCCTGGTCAACACGTTGCTCGGACTCATAATCGACGTCGAGACGCGCCGTCCGGCGCTTGGCAACGGGGGAGGGGGCTTGAGCGGGCCCGGACTTCATCCGGTGGCGCTGCGCGCGGTCTATGAATGCCGCGCCGCGATGCCCAAGGTGCCCATCGTGGGCGTGGGGGGAGTGTCCTCGGGCGAGGACGCGGTCGCGATGATCATGGCCGGGGCTGACGCCGTGGAGGTGGGAACGGCCACCTTCGCCGATCCGCGCGCGCCGTGGCGGGTTCAGCGACAGCTTGGAGACTGGCTGGTGCGCCACGGGTGCGCGTCGCTCGAGGAGATCAAGGGGGCGGCCCATGGCTGAGACGTTCGGCGAACGGTTGTCGAGCCAGATCGACGCCACGGGGCCGCTGTGCGTGGGCATCGATCCCAGCGCCGCGGTCCTGAACTCCTGGGGTCGGACCGACTCGGTCGGTGACCTCGAGTACGCGAGCCTGCGCGTCGTCGAGGCCGTCGCCGGCACGGCGTGCGCGGTCAAGCCTCAGGTGGCCTTCTTCGAGCGCTTCGCTGCGGCGGGTTTCGCGGTGCTCGAGCGCGTCATCGCCGAGGCGCGCGCGGCTGGCCTCATCGTCATCGGAGACGCCAAGCGCGGCGACATCGTCTCGTCCAACGAGGGCTACGCCGCGGCCTGGCTCGAGGACGCCTCGCCCCTGTGCGTGGACGCCCTGACCGTGAGCCCGTACGTGGGACTGGGCGCCCTGGCCCCTTTCGTCGAGACCGCACGGCGCACGGCGCGGGGACTCTTCGTCCTTGCGGCCACCTCCAACGCCGAGGGCCGGGCAATCCAGGGCGCGCGCAGTGACTCTGGGGAGCGCGTCGAAACAGACATACTCGCCGGCGTGGCCGCTCTCAATGCGCGCCGAGACGGACGCGGCGCCGTGGGCGTGGTGATCGGCGCGACGCGCGCCGCGCCCGCGTTCCCCTTGGGCGAGCTCGGCGGCCCGGTCCTGGTACCGGGCCTCGGCGCGCAGGGGGCGGTTCCTGAGGACGTTGCGCGCGCCACCGCGGGGTGCGCGCGCGCGAGTGTTCTGGCCAGTGTGAGCCGGGGTGTGCTCCTCGCGGGCCCGGATCGCGCGGCCCTGGCTGGCGCGGCCGCCCGATGGCGCGATGCGGCAGCATCCGCCCTGCTCTAAACGCCTGTCAGGCCCAAGGGGTATTCTGTGGGCGTGACCCCCACCCCGCCCTCACTGACGCAAGAACAGCGGGTGCAGGCCTCGCGTCTCGCCGTGGCGAACCGTCGCCGTCGAGCCGAAGTCAAGCGCCTGGTGAAGTCCGGCAAGATGTCGCTCGAAGAGATCTTCGAGCTCGCCGAGAAGGAGGAGTGCGTCGCGCAGATGCGCGCCTACGACCTCATCAGCGCCCTGCCGGCGATCGGCGAGGTCAAGGCTGAGCGCATCATGGCCAAGGCCGCCATCGCCAAGACTCGCCGCATCAGGGGACTCGGACCCAAACAGCGCGCCGAGTTGTTCCGCGCCCTTGTGCGCTGACGTGTCGCCGCTCGTCGTGGTCCTGATCGGACCCGGCGGAGTCGGGAAGGGGACGATCGCTTCTCGCCTGGTCGAGGCGGATGAGCGCCTCGTACTCAGCCGGTCCTGGACGACGCGGCCCCAGCGGGCGACCGAGCGCGGTCATGAGTACGTCTTCGTCGATCGCGAGTCCTTCGAGGAGGCGATCGACGACGGTCTTTTCCTCGAATGGGCCCAGTTCCAAGGCAATCTTTACGGCACCCCGCGCCCGGCACCCGCGCCCGGCACCGACGTCCTGCTCGAGATCGAGGTCCAAGGCGCCGAGCAGGTGCGCCGCGAGCACCCCGACGCCGTCGTGATCCTGATTCTGCCGCCGTCGATGGATGATCTCGAAGGGCGCCTGCGGCGCCGCGGTGACGGTGACGACCACGTGCGCCGGCGCCTGGCGAGCACGCCCGAAGAGCTGGCCAAGGGCCACGAGTTGGCCTCCTACGTGGTCGTGAACGACGACGTGGAGCGGGCGGCGAACGAAATCCTCTCTATACTGGAGGAACTCCGTTCGAAGCGACGGGACCCCTCGACAAAGGACTGACCCATGGCCGAACGCCCGACACTGGTTGACCCGCCCATCGAAGACCTCTTAGCCAAGGTCGGCGACTCCAAGTTCACCCTGGTCGCGGTCTCGGCGATCCGCGCTCGTGAGATCAACGAGTACTACAACGGACTCGGCGTCGGCCACGGCGCGCTGATCCCGCCCCAGGTCACGTCGCTGTCGAACAAGTCTCTCTCGCTCGCCCTCGAGGAGCTCTACGAGGGCAAGCTCGAGTTCCATCGCCCGACTCCCGAGGAGCTCGAGGCGGAGAAGCTCGCGAAGGACGCTCAGGAGCAGGCCCGCCAGGACGCCGCGAACGACCTGGACGCCTTCACCGATGCCCTCCGCGACGCCTAGTTCGTCGAATCCGCGCATTGTCCTAGGGGTGGCCGGCGGCATCGCCGCCTATAAGGCCGTCGAAGTACTGCGCCGTCTGATGGACGCGGGATATCACGTCGTGCCCGTTCTCACCCCCGACGCGACCCGCTTCGTTGGCGAGGTCACCTTCAGCGCACTGGCGAGTGAGCCGGCTCGCGTTCGTCTCTACGGCGACGCGATAACGCCAATTCCTCACACGCACCTCGGCCAGAACGCCGAATTGATCGTGGTGGCCCCGGCGACGGCTCATCTCATCGCACGCCTGGCGATGGGTCTCGCCGACGACCTGCTCAGCGCGACGCTGCTCGCGAGTCGCGCCCCGATCCTGCTCTGCCCTGCGATGCACACCGAGATGTGGGAGCAACCCTCGGTCCAGGAGAACCTGGCCACGCTGCGCCGTCGCGGCGTGCTCGTACTCGAGCCAGCCGTGGGGCGTCTCGCCGGCGGCGACGAAGGCGCCGGACGACTCGCCGAGCCCGAGGCCATCGTCGAGATGGCGACCAGGATCGTGGCGGGCTATCGGGGGGTCCTCAGTGGGCGCCATGTCGTCGTCACGGCCGGGGGCACGCGCGAGGCGATCGATCCGGTGCGCGTGGTGAGCAATCGCTCCTCGGGTCGTCAGGGCTACGCCCTGGCGGAGGTGGCCTTCCGTCTCGGGGCACGCGTCAGTCTCGTCAGCGCCGCCCATCGCGATCTCGCACTTGACGTCGTGCGCGGCGTGGAGGTGACATTCGTTGAGAGTGCGGCCGAGATGTTGGAGGTCACGCTCGCCGCCAGCGCCGACGCCGACGCCGTGATCATGGCGGCGGCCGTCTCGGACTACACGCTCGCGCCCGCACCGCAGAAGATCAAGAAGCACGACGCGCCCCTCGAACTCGTGCTCGAGCCCACTCGTGACATCGTGCGCGAGCTCGTGGCGCGGCGCCACCCGGGTCAGGTCATCGTCGGATTCGCCGCCGAGTCCACCGACGTAATGGATCACGCTCGCACCAAGCTCGCCACCAAGGGGGTCGACCTCCTGGTCGTCAACGACGTCAGCGCCCCGGGCGCCGGTTTCGAACACGCCACGAACGAGGTCGTGCTCTTAGGGGCCGACGGTGGCGAGAGCGTCATCTCGCGACGCTCGAAAGAAGCAGTTTCTCACGAGATCTTGGCTAGGGTGGCTTCATTGTTAGCCCAAGGAGCCCCATGAGTGACCGGACCCTCTTCACCTCGGAGTCGGTGACCGAAGGACACCCGGACAAGATCGCCGACCAGGTCTCGGACAGCGTTCTGGACGCGATCCTCGCCCAGGACCCCTACGCGCGCGTCGCGTGCGAGACGCTCCTGACCACGGGACTGTGCGTGGTGGCCGGTGAGATCACGACCTCGGCGAGCGTGGACATCACGTCGATCGCGCGTCGGACGATCCTTGACATCGGCTATGACGACGGCGCCAAGGGTTTCGACGGGCGCAACTGCGCTGTGCTGGTCTCGCTCGACCAGCAGAGCCCTGACATCGCCGGTGGTGTCGACGAGGCTTTCGAACTGCGTAACGGGATCGGCGGTGAAGACGCGCTCAACGCGCTCGGCGCCGGGGACCAGGGGATGATGTTCGGATACGCGTGCGACGACAACGACGACTTCATGCCGCTGCCGATTTGGCTGGCGCACCGGCTCAGCATGCGCCTGGCTCAGGTGCGCCGCTCCGGCGAGGTGCCCTACCTGCGCCCCGATGGCAAGACTCAGGTGACCATCGCCTACGAGACGGGTCGACCAGTGGCTGTTGACACGGTGCTGGTCTCGACCCAGCACGAGGACGGCTACGCCCAGCCCCAGATCAAGGCCGACGTGCTCGAGCACGTGATTCGACCCATGCTGCCCGAGATCCTGGACACGTCCTCAATGAACGTCTACGTGAACCCATCGGGCAAGTTCGTCTTAGGCGGGCCGCACGCCGACGCCGGTCTCACCGGGCGCAAGATCATCGTCGACACCTACGGGGGGATGTCGCGCCACGGCGGTGGGGCGTTCTCGGGCAAGGACCCCTCCAAGGTCGACCGCTCGGCGGCCTACGCCGCGCGCTGGGTCGCCAAGCACGTCGTCGCCTCGGGCGCGGCGCGCCGCTGCGAGGTCCAGGTCGCCTACGCGATCGGCGTGGCGCGTCCCGTGTCGGTGCTGGTGGAGACCTTTGGCACCGAGCGCGTGGACCGCGCGAAGATCGCCAAGGCCGTCGACGCCATCTTCGACCTGCGCCCGGCTGCGATCATCCGCGATCTCGACTTGCGCCGACCCGTCTACGCGCGTACCGCCGCCTACGGGCACTTCGGCCGCACCGACCAGGGATTCACGTGGGAGCAGACGCCGCGCCTGGACGACCTGCGCCGGGAACTCTCGCTGCCCTAGTGTCCAGCCGCGCGGTGTCGGTCCTCACCGAGGTCGCGGCACTGGATCGACCCTTCACCTACGTCACGACTGCGGCCACCGAGCAGGTGCGTGCCGGGGACCGCGTGCGCGTCAGCCTCCAGGGACGCTCGGTGCGCGGCTGGGTGCTCGGTGACGCCGAGCCGATCGAGGGAATGTTGCCGCTCACCAAATCTCTCGGCTACGGCCCACCAGGCGAGCTGCTCGACCTGGCGCGCTGGGTGAGTGACCGCTGGTGCGCGCCGCTGGCTCGCGTTCTCATCAGCCTCACGCCGGGCGTGGTCGTGGCGACCCTGCCGGTCGCGCCTGTGCCCGCCGCGCTCAGCGTCGCGCCTCGACAGGCCTGGGAGTCGGGGCCCCTCCACCTGGCCCCGACCACCGACCCGCTCGACGTTGTGCTCGCGGCGTATCAAAAGGTCTGGGCTCGTCCCGGGTCCCTGCTGGTGCTAGTGCCCAGCGAGGCGTGGGCCCGACGGCTCCAGGGCCGTCTGGCCCAGCGCGGCCTCGCCGTGGCCGGTGTCGAGCAGTGGGCCGAGATGCGCGCGGGCTGGCCGGTCATCGTCGCGGCCCGCGGGGGAGCCCTGGCGCCGGCACCACTCCTTTCGGGCGCGGTAGTGATCGACGCGGACGATGAGTCGTACGTGAGCCCAATGTTTCCCAACTGGGACGCGCTGAGCGTGGTGCGCGAGCGATGTCGACGCGACGGCGCCGAGTTGTGGGCGACGTCGCTGGCCCCCTCGCCGTCGGTGCTCGACCTGGGCCCGCTCGTGTCCGACCCCGAGTTCGTTGCCGCGTGGCCCACGGTGAGCGTCGTCGACCGGCGCACGCGCGACCCCCGTGAGGGCGCGCTCTCGGCTCCGACGCTGGCCGCGGCGCACCGCGCGCTCGCCGGCCCCGAGGCGGTGGCCGTCGTCGTCATCCTCCAGCGCCTGGGGACCGGTCGACTCCTCGCCTGCGCGCGCTGCGGAGAGTTGGCACGCTGCGCGGTGTGCCGCCAGGCCGAAGGCGACGTGGAGGGCGGCATTGCCTGCGCCGAGTTGCACGAGGTACGCGAGCCCTATTGCCGCGTCTGTGGGGCGACGAAATTGAAGCGGGTCCGTTCGGGGGTGACGACCTTGGCGCGCGACGTTGCCAACCAGCTCGCACGAGCGGTGAGCGAGGTAACCCGCGCGGCGTCGCCCGAGGCCCTCGAGCGGGTCGTCGTCGGCACCGAGGCCGTCTTCGCACGGGTGCGGCGCTGCTCACTCGTGGTCTACGTTGACTTCGACCAGTACTTGCTGGCGCCGCACGCGTCGGCGCGGCGCGCGGCGATCAATGCGGTGGGCCGCGCGGGGCGCCTGGTGGGAGGGCGCCGCGAGCGCCGCGGCGAGGTCGTCGTGCAGACTCGCCGCGGCGACGACGCCGTCCTTGACGCGCTAGAGACCCTTGACTTCTCGCGCGTCCTCGAGTCCGACGTGGAGGACGCGCGGACGCTGGGACTTGCACCGTTCGCCGCGACGGCCACGGTCAGTGGCGAGGACGCCGCACGGGTCGTCGAAGGTCTGGCGGGCGTCGTGCGAGTGAGCGAGACGGCTTCGGGCTTCGTGGTGCGCGCGGTTGATCCGCTGGCCTTGGGCCGACTTCTCAAGGAGCGCTCGCGCGGCGCGCGTGTGCGCGTCACGATTGCGTGACGGTAGCGTGGAGTGGTGACATTGCCCATTCGCGTCTACGGCGACCCCGTCCTCAATGAGGTCACGACCGAGGTGGAGAACATCGACGGGCGCATCGCGGCGCTCGCCGAGACCATGATCGAGACGATGTACGAGGCGCCGGGCGTGGGACTGGCCGCCAACCAGATCGGGGTGCAAAAGCGCCTTTTCGTCTACGACAAGGGCGACGGACCGGTCATCGTGATCAATCCCGTCATCGTCGAGTCCGACGGTGAGTGGACTTACGAAGAGGGGTGCCTGTCGGTGCCCGGACTCACCTGGGAGATCACCCGACCCAACGCGATCCACCTCGTAGGCTTCGACATCGACGGCAATGAGATCAGCGTCGAGACCGACGAGTTCGAGGGTCGTATCTTCCAGCACGAGATGGACCACCTGAACGGCATCTTGCTCGTCGAACGCCTCGATCCCGACCAGCGTCGTGACGCGAAGAGGCTGCTGCGTCGCCAGCGACTCTCCTTGGCCCCCGGCGATCCTGACGGGCTCGCGCAACTCCTGGGCGAATAGTGCGCCTCGCCTTCCTCGGCACGCCCGAGGCTGCGGTGGCTTCGCTGCGCGCGCTCGTGGAGGCGGGGCACGAGGTGGCTCTCGTGGTCACGAGAGCCGACCGACGTCGCGGACGCGGGGGCGCCCTGGTCGCCAGTCCCGTCAAGCGCGCGGCGCTGGAGTTGGGACTGTCCGTCACCGACGACCTCGCGGCCGTGCGCGACGCGCACGTCGAGCGAGGCGTGGTCGTCGCCTACGGGGCCCTTATCCCGGCCGACCTGTTGGCTGAAGTACCGATGCTTAACGTGCACTTCTCTCTCCTGCCGCGCTGGCGCGGCGCCGCCCCGGTGGCGCGCGCGATCCTCGCGGGAGACGACGAGACCGGCGTCGACGTGATCTCTCTCGAGGCGAGCCTCGACACCGGCCCGATCCACGCCGAGGCGCGCGTGCCGATCGCCGACAAGACGCTGAGTGAACTCACTCTCGAGCTCGCCGACGTGGGGGCGAACCTGCTGATCGAGGTGTTGTCCAGTGTGTTGCTGCTCGAGCACCCGCGCCCCCAGGTCGGCGAGGCCACCTACGCGCGCAAACTCAGCGCGACCGACTTCGCCCTCGCGCCCACGATGGGCGTGGCCCAGGCCGCGCGCGTGGCTCGTCTCGAGGCGAGCCGCGTCACGATCGGGGGGCGACGGCTGCGGATCCTTCGCGCGCACGCCGGTGACGTCGACGCGGCACTTTCTCCGGGTACGGTCGGCGTGGCTCGCGCGGTCTCGCTCGGCTTTGTCGACGGGACCCTCGTGCTCGAGGTCGTTCAACCCGACGGGGGGCGCGTGATGACGAGCGCCGCCTGGTGGGCGGGTGCGCGCCTGGTCGAGCCCCTTCGCTGGGAAGGGCCCATCACGCCTGATGGCCCGGTAGGCTCGGGCGCGTGACGGCACTGGACGCGGGCCCCGTGGGTGCATTGAGGATCGCTCCGTCGATCCTCGCGGCCGACTTCGGCTCGCTGGCGAACGCGGTGGCCGAGATCGACGAGGAGACCGACTGGCTCCACGTGGACGTGATGGACGGCCACTTCGTGCCCAACGTTTCCATCGGGCCGCCGGTCGTGAAGTCCCTGCGTCGCTACAGCACCCGGTACTTCGACTGTCACCTGATGCTCAGTGAGCCCGGCCGCTACCTAGGCGCCTTCGCCGACGCGGGCGCTGACGGCTGCACCGTGCACGTTGAGGTGGGCGACACCGCGGCCCTGATCGCTCAGGCTCGCGAGTTGGACCTGCGGGTGGGACTCGCCGCCAATCCCGATACTGACTTTGCAGCCGTTGAGCCCTTCCTCGCCGACATCGACTTGTTGCTCCTGATGACTGTCTTTCCTGGCTTTGGCGGGCAGTCCTTCATCGCCGACGTGATGGACAAGGTACGCACGGCGCGCCGCGTTGTCACCGAGCGCTCGCTCGCGCTCGACATCGAGGTCGACGGCGGGATCGATGAGCGCACCGCGCCGATCGCCGTGGCCGCCGGGGCCAACGTCCTCGTGGCCGGATCGGCGATCTTTAACCGGACCGATCCGCTCGGCGCGGCGCGTGACCTGCGCGCCGCCGCGGGGGGGAGATGAGCCACGACGAGGAACTGATGGCCCGTGCCGTCGTGGTCGCCTCGCGTGCGCGCCTCGTGGCGCCGCCCAACCCCTGGGTCGGGGCTCTCGTCGTCGAGAACGGCACGGTGGTCGCCGAAGGGGCCACACAGGCTCCCGGACACTCTCACGCCGAGGTGGAGGCGCTGGCGCTCGCCGGTGAGCGCGCCCGCGGCGCCACGCTGGTCGTCACCCTGGAACCCTGTGATCACGTGGGGCGTACCGGCGCGTGCACCGAGGCGATCCTGGCCGCGGGAGTCGCTCGCGTGGTCGTGGGTATCGTCGATCCTGATGAAAAGGTCGCCGGTCGCGGCATCGCGCACCTGCGCGACGCCGGCCTCGAGGTCAGTGTCGGCGTCGGCGCAGTACTCGTCACAGAGCAGCTGGCGCCCTACCTGTGGCACCGGCGCACCGGCCGGCCCTACGTGGTGGCCAAGGTCGCCGCCACGCTCGACGGCGTCACCGCGATGGCCGACGGCACCAGTCAATGGATCACCGGCGAGGCCGCCCGAGCCGACGCACACGAGCTGCGAGCCCAGAGCCAGGCGATCATCGTCGGCGCGACCACGGTGCGCCTCGACGACCCACGTCTGACCGCGCGCGTCAACGACCGCGTGCTCGAGCCGCTGCGTGTCGTGCTGGGTGAGGCGCCACCGCGCGCGCGGGTGCGCCCCTGCCTGGAGTACACCGGCGACCTCGGGGACCTCTTAGACGACCTTGGCGCGCGCGGCGTCCTCCAAGTGCTCGTCGAGGGTGGTGCCGCGGTCACGAGCTCCTTCATTGAGGCCGGACTCGTCAACCGCCTGGCGTGGTACGTCGCGCCGGCCGTGGCCGGCGCGCGGGGTACGCGAGCGGCGCTGACGAACCTGTCGACGCCGACTATCGGTGCGCTGCGGCGCGGTCGGGTGGTGGGGGTCCGTCGAATCGGCGAAGATGTACGTCTGGACGTGGAGGTCTGATGGCGCTCTCAAGCATTGAAGAGGCGGTGGCGGCACTGCGCGCCGGCGGCATGGTCGTGGTCGTCGACGACGAGGACCGCGAGAACGAGGGCGACCTGATCATGGCCGCCGAAGACGTGACGGCGGAGTCGATGGCGTTCTTCCTCGAGCACACCTCGGGAGTCTTTTGCGTGCCGCTCGAATCCGCGCGCGCCGACGAGCTCGACCTGCCTCTCATGGTGGTGGCCAACACCGAGGCCCAGCGCACGGCCTTTACGGTGACCGTCGACTACCGCCACGGAACGACGACGGGGATCTCGGCCGGTGACCGCGCGGCGACCGTACGCGCCCTCATCGACCCGGCGACGCGGCCCAGCGATCTCAGTCGTCCGGGGCACATCTTCCCGCTGCGCTATCGCCAGGGCGGGGTCTTGAAGCGCGCTGGTCACACTGAGGCCACCGTCGATCTGTGCCGACTGGCCGGTAAGTACCCCTCGGGGGTGCTCTGTGAGATCGTCTCGGCCGACAAGTCTGACATGGCCCGCCTGCCCGAGCTCGAGGTCTTCGCGGCGACGCACGGTTTGCCCCTGGTGACGATCGCCGACCTGATCCGCTACCGGCGCCACCACGAGAAACTGGTGCGCCGCGTCGCGGAGGCGACGCTGCCCACCGAGCACGGCCCCTTCCAGGCCTACGTCTTTGAGAACGTGCTCGACGGCGAGCAGCACCTGGCCCTGGTCTACGGCGATATCACCGACGGCAAGGACGTGCTGGTTCGCGTTCACTCCGAATGCCTGACCGGCGACGTGATGGGCTCACTGCGCTGTGACTGCGGGCCCCAGCTGCACACGGCTCTCGCCAAGATCGCCGCAGAGGGCGCGGGCATCGTCGTGTACCTGCGCGGCCACGAGGGGCGCGGCATTGGCCTGGGCCACAAGATTCGTGCGTACGCCCTCCAAGAGGAGGGCAAGGACACCGTTGACGCGAACCTCGAACTTGGGCTGCCGGTGGACTCGCGCGAATACGGCATCGGTTCTCAGATCCTGGTGGACCTCGGGGTGACCAACATGCGCCTGATGACCAACAACCCCTCCAAGTACGGGGGGTTGGAAGGATTCGGCCTCAACATCGTCGAGCGCGTTCCGATCGAGAGCAAGCCGACGGAGTTCAACATCGACTATCTGCGCACGAAGCGTGAACGGCTCGGTCACTTGCTGGAGGGCTTGGATGAAGAAGACCGCTAGCACCGAGATCGACCCGGAGGCCATCGCCGAGGTCGCCCAGCGGGTCGGTACCTCACTCACGGCCAGCCAGGACGGTCGCGGCCGGCGCATCGGCGTCGCCGCGGGACGCTTCAACGGCGCGATCACCCTTCGCCTTCTCGAGGGAGCGCTCGGAGCCCTCGCCGAGGCCGGCGTGGAGCGCCGCGATGTGGTTCTCGCCTGGGCGCCGGGCGCGTTCGAAATCCCGCTCCTCGCCCAGGCGATGATCGGCGCGACGCGTCGCGTCGATGCGGTCATCACGCTGGGCGCCGTGATCCGCGGCGACACCGGGCACTACGACCTGGTCGCGGGGGAGTGCGCGCGCGGTATCCAGGACGTCCAGCTCGCCACGGGCGTGCCTGTGGTGTTTGGCGTGCTCACCACTGAGAACCTCGATCAGGCCCTCGTGCGCTCGCTGCCGGACCACACCAACAAGGGCCGCGAGGCGGCGCTTACCGCGCTCGAGATGATCTCGTTGGTCGACCAACTCTCGTCGCGCTCGTGATCGAGGGCGTTATCGCCGACTTCGACGAGCACGCGGGCTGGGGGCTGCTGGCCGCCGACGACGGTGAGACATACTTCTTCCATTGCGTGAGCATTCGCGGAGGCGGACGCCACATCAACGTGGGCGTTCGCGTCGGCGCGACCCGGTCTGTCGGCCAGCGCGGACACGACGAGGCGAGCGACGTTCATCTCCTGGAGACCTAGAGATCCCCGGGTGGATGGGCCCGGGAGATATGTTGGACACTTATGACGTTGCCGACGGGGGCACTCACCTTGAGTGTGGAGAACGTTTCCGTCCACTTCGGTGGGCTCTACGCGCTCAGCGACGTCTCCTTCAACGTGGCCGCCAACGAGATCGTGGGACTCATCGGGCCAAACGGGGCCGGCAAGACCACCGCGTTCAACGTGGTCTGCGGATTCCTGCGTCCCCAGAGTGGCTCCGTGCGCTTTCCGCACTTGGGTCGCAGTGATCTTCGCCCCCATCAGCTGGCCCACGCCGGCATCGCCCGCACACTCCAGGGGGTGGGCCTCTTCGAGCGGTTGACCGTCCTCGAGAACGTGATGGCCGGCGCCCAGAGCCGCCCGGGCGGTGGAGTGCTCTGGGGAGCGCTGGGTCTGCCGCGCTCCTCTCGAGGCGAGCGCGCGTTGCGTGCCGAGGCCCTCTCAAACCTGGAGCGTCTGGGCGTCGCCGGCTACGCGGCGTCGCTACCGGGGGAGATCCCCTACGGCATCGCGAAGAAGGTCGCCGTCGCGCGCGCCCTGATGGTCCAGCCGAGCCTGCTGCTGCTTGACGAGCCCGCGTCGGGGCTTGACGAGAACGAACTCGAGGAGTTTGCCCGCGTGATTGTCGAACTCGGCTCCACGACGAGCGTGCTGCTAGTCGAGCACAACATGGACTTCGTCATGCCCCTGGTGCATCGCTTGGTGGTACTCAACTTTGGCCAGGTGATCGCCGCGGGCTCGCCCGGGGAGATCAGCCACGACGAGACGGTTCTGGCCGCCTACCTCGGGGTGGACGAGTGATCCGCGTCGAGAACCTGAGCGTCAGCTATGGCGCGGTGACTGCGCTGCGAGACGTCACTTTCGAGGCGCCCACCGGCAAGATCACGACCGTCATCGGGGCCAACGGCGCGGGCAAGACGACGCTGCTGCGCACGATCTCCGGTCTCGTGAAGCCCCGGCAGGGCTCGATTCGATTGGGTGAGTTTGACTTGGTCGGAACCGCCACCGAGGACATCGCTCGACGCGGCGTGGCACACGTGCCAGAGGGTCGCGGAGTGATTGAAGAGTTGACCGTCGAGGAGAACTTGCGCCTGGGAGCTCTGGCGAGCAAGGTGGACCTCGCTGAGGGCATCGCGCGCCAGTTCACGCAGTTTCCCGCGCTCGAGTCGCGCCGGCGTAACTACGCCGCCACGCTGTCGGGGGGCGAGCGACAGATGCTCGCCATGGCCCGTGCGCTGATCGCACGCCCCAGCGTCTTGTTACTCGACGAGCCCTCCCTCGGTCTGGCCCCTCAGGTGACCGCGGACATGATGCGCACGATCAGTGAACTGTGCACCTCCGAGGACCTCACGGTGATCCTGGTCGAGCAGAACGCCAAGAGCGCACTGCGCATCGCCCACGACGCCGTGGTGTTACACATCGGCCGGGTCGCGGCCTTTGGCACTGCCGGGGAAGTCGCCGCCGACGAGAGCTTGCGTCGCTACTACCTGGGACTGGTGACCTGATGGGAACGTTCCTCGCCTCACGTGTGATGACCGACATCTTCGGCGGCTTGGCCACCGGGGCGGTCGTGGCCCTGATCGCACTGAGTCTGGTGATCATCTGGCAGTCCACCCACGTCTTGAACTTCGCCCAGGGCGCGATGGGAATGTTCGCGACCTTCGTGGGGATGAACTTGGTCTTTCACGGATTGAACTACTGGCTCTGCCTCGTGCTGTCCGTCGTCACGGGCATGGTCCTGGGCGGCGTCACCGAAAGGGTCTTGATCCGTCCCCTCTACGGCAAGCCCGAGATCAATCCCATCGTGGTCATGATCGGATTTCTCGGCGTGATCGAGGCCGTGATCGCCTCGATCTGGACGACCAACATCACGATGCTGCCCTCGCCGTTCTCACAGATCTACTACCAGTCGGCGGGCCACACCATCTTGGTCTCGCCGTTCATCTTCTACGAGGTCGCGGTGGTCGCGGCCGTGGTGATCGCCATCGCCCTGCTCTTTCGTCGTACGAACCTCGGACTGCAGATGCGAGCGGCGGCCCTGGCGCCCGAGGTGTCACGGCTGCTCGGCGTGCGCGTGGGGCGCCTTCTCACCTTGGGCTGGATCCTCTCGACCGGCGTGGGCACGTTGGCCGCGGTCGTCGTCTCGACCGGCCAGGTCCTGGCGCCCACCAACATGGACGGGATCTTTGTCTCAGCCTTCATCGCGGCGGCTGTGGGCGGTTTGGAGTCGCCCCTCGGCGCCATCGTCGCCGGGCTGGCGATCGGCCTGACTGAGCAGTTCATCCTCGACTTCTGGTCCACCAGCATCGCGCCGCTTTCGGGGGTCATCGTGCTGGTGATCGGACTGTCACTGCGACCCCAGGGCCTCTTCACCAAGCACGTGTCGCGCAGGGTCTGACGAGAATGGTCCGCTCGCTCTCTCAGCGCTATCCCACCAGTTTCCGGCTGGTCGCGTCTGTGGTGCTGTGCGCGCTGGCGCTCGCCGTCACCTTCGTGCTGACGCCCCTTGACGACTCGAAGCTGGCCGGGGGAGCGGCGATGTCGATCGTGATCCTCGGGTTGAGCTGGTTGATCGGCTGGAGTGGCCAGGTCTCGCTGGGCAACGCGGGATTCATGGCGATCGGGGCCTACACGACCGCCATCTGGGCGAACCACCACACGACCAGTCCGATCATCTGGTCGCTGTTCCTCTCGACCGTATTGGGAGGCGTGAGCGGACTCGTGCTGGCGTTGCCGGCGACGCGACTGCGCGGTCCCTACCTGGCCGGCATGACCCTCGCGTTCTCCTTCGCGGTGGCGCCCTTGGCCATCGATTCACGCTCGCTCACGGGGGGATCGGGTGGTCTCTTCATCAACTTCTTGAACGCGCCGTCGTGGTTCGCGAACCTCTTTTCCGGCTCGGACGCGTTAGTCAAGGCGAACGCGCAGTGGCCCGCCGACGTAGCCATCGTCGTGGCGGCCGTGGCGTTCTTCTTCATGGCGAACCTCTTTCGCTCGCGCACGGGCCGCGCGCTGCGCCTGGTGCGCGACAACGAGGTGGCGGCCGAGCTGGTGGGCGTCAACCTCCAACGCACCCGCACGCTGGCCTTCGTGATCTCGGCGGCCTATGCGGGGCTCGGCGGATCGATGATGACGCTGCTCTCGGGTAGCGTGACGCCGCAGACCTACGGACTTACGTTGTCGATCCTTCTCTTGACCCTCATGGTCCTGGGGGGCATCGGCACGCTAAGCGGCGCCGTAATCGGTGGACTGATCTACTCGTACTCGGACAACATCGTTTCCGTCGTCAACAAAGTGACCGGAGTTAACCCGACCTCGACCTTTGGCGCGAACTTGAAGGGCATCGTGTTCGGGGTGCTGCTCATTCTCACGATGATGCTGGCGCCACGCGGATTGGTGGGACTTGGGTCCTATCTGCGTCGTCTTGTGAGGCGCTGAGCGATAATGACGCTCAAACTGTGATAATCCGTTACTGAGAAGTAACCAAAATTTGTTCACCCGCGAGGGTGGAAGGGGAGGAACATATGTCACGAGTTCGAATCCGCCGGGCGGCGACCCTGGCGTCAGCCTCGGCGCTGACGCTCGGGATGCTGAGTGCCGGGCTGGCCGTGAGTGCGGGGGCGGCGTCCACGCCGGGTGTGACCGCTCACACAGTCACCATCGGTGCGACGGTTCCTCTCAGCGGTATCGCCGCCGGCTACGCCGAGGTCTCCGCCGCCACTGCGGCCGTCTTTGACTATGTGAATGCCCACGGTGGTGTCAACGGACGCCGGATCATCTACCTGCGCAAGGACGACTGCTACAACATCAACGCCCTGGGCTGTACCGCCGGGGTGGGCAACACGCCGACCCTCACCCAGACCCAGACCCTGGTTACCCAGGACCACGTCTTCGCCGAGGTGGGCTCGTTGGGTACAGCCGCTCAGGACTCGGTCATCGGGTATCTGAACCAGAACAAGGTGCCGGACCTCTTCGTGTCTTCGGGATCCTCTGACTGGAATCGGGCGCAATACCCGTTGCTCTTCGGCTACCAGACCAGCTACCAGGCCGAGGGAAAGATTCTCGCGCGCTGGATCCTCGGTCACAAGAAGGGCGCCGTGGTGGGCGTCATCGGCCAGGGTGACGACTTCGGGGCCAACGGCCTCGCCGGGTTGCTCGCTGGTGGACTCTCGATCGCCAGCAAGGACCAGTTGACGTACTCGCCGCTCGATGGCGTGACGGGCAACTTCTCGGACATCACCCAGGCCCTCACCACGCTCAAGGGTGACAACGCGACGGTGGTCGTGCTCGACTCGATTCCGCCACTCACGAGCTACATCATGGCCGCCGCGAACAAGATGAGCTACTCGCCCCAGTGGGTTGTCTCCTCGGTGGGCTCAGACCCCTCGTCGGTGAACAACCCGCTGCTCGCCAACGCGATCACGTTGGACCCGTACCCGGCCGCGAACAACCGGACGAACCCCTGGAACATCTGGCTGCGCAAGATCATCACGAAGGACAAGAATTCACGCGCGTGGTTCCCGAACTTCTACTCGGGCGCCTTCAAGGGTCAGCTCGACGGGAACATGGTCTACGGCGCCAGCGAGGGCGTGGCCTTCGTCGAAGCGCTGCACTCCCTGGGCAAGAACGTGACGCGTGCGGGAATCGTCAAGGCGATGATGACCACGCACTTCGCGACGCCGTCGCTCACTCCGCTGAGCTACTCGCGCACGAACCACCAGGGTCTCCAGGGCGGCGCGATCGCGCGGATCGTTCCCAACTCGGACCCGACCCAGCCGCCGCACTTCGCGGCCCTGCTCGGGAACGCCGAGTACACGACTGGTGACTACTCGAACTCGCCGATCATTGTCTCCAAGCAGAAGATCACGCCGATTCCGGGTTATTTGAAGTAATCGGACCTCTAACGACACCGCCCCGCCGAGAAACCGGCGGGGCGGTGTCGTTAGAGGCGAGCGGCGCGCACGTAGACCTGCTGGACCTCGGCGAGAGCGTTGCGATAGAGATCGACGTGCTCACCCAGCCGCTCGCCGCCCGCGGCGAGGATCGCGGCCACGACGTCGATGACCAAGGCGGCGTCCTCGAGGTTGGCCGGAGTGGCCGCCAGGTGCACGGCGGCCACCTGGATCAGGTAAAAGATGTGCGTCGCGAGCACGTCGGTGACCGGCGTGGCGCGCAGTTCGGCGATCTCGTCGAGGGGAGAGGTCTCGTCCACGGCCCCTACGGTAGTGGGAGTTCCGCTCGGCGGTGGCGCTGGGAGGTACACCACCGCCGAGCAGAAACTAAAGAGCTTTCGCCCTGAGGAGAAAAGTACGCCGCCAGTGTAAAGATCTCGGTCGCGCTGTCTAAAGAGCGCCTAAGAGTTTGGCGCCGATTCCGTCTGCTAGCCTTGCACCAGTTCACAGCAAGTGAGGTTGGCAGGTCCAACGTCCACCTTGGTGCGCTGCGCGTGCCGGGTTTAGAGGAGTTTGCGCCCTGCTTGCCGTGGCGACGTCTCAGACGTCGCGGAGTGCAAGGAGAGAGTTATCGCAACAGGCCCGGGTGACCACCGCGTCAACGAACGCATTCGCGTCGACACCATTCGACTCATCGACCACGAGGGCAACCAGCGTGGCGTGACATCGACTCGTGAGGCGCTGGCGTTGGCCCGCAGTCTCGATCTGGATCTCGTGGAGATCGCCCCGACGGCCACTCCGCCGGTGTGTCGGATCATGGACTACGGCAAGTTCAAGTTTGACGAGGCCCAGAAGGCGAAGGAATCGCGCCGCAAGTCCCAGAACGTCGGAGTCAAGGAGATGAAGTACCGGCCCAAGATTGGTCCCGGCGACTTCGACACCAAGACCCGTCTGGTCGAGAAGTTCCTTCTCGAAGGTCACAAGGTAAAAATCACGATCATGTTCCGTGGACGCGAATCCGCGCACCCCGAGTTGGGCAAGAAGATTCTCGATCGCATTGTGGAGAAGCTCACTGACGTCGCCAAGGTGGAGTCGGCGGCCAAACTCGACGGGCGCAACATGATCATGGTGCTCGGACCCGAGCGCAAGGCCAAGGCGAAGGTCGCCGAGGCGAAGACCGATATCACCGAGGGCCCCAACGCCGCGGCGAGCGAATCACTACAGGAGGGCTGAGATGCCGAAGATGAAGACAGACAGCGGCGCGAAGAAGCGCATCAAGATCACCGGCAGCGGCAAGCTGCGCCGGCGCAAGGCCTTTCGCGGCCACATCATGGAGAAGAAGTCCTCGACGCGCGCGCGCCGTCTGGGTCGTGAGACTGACATCGCTCCGGGCATCGAAAAGAACATCAAGAAGCTCCTGGGACTCTAGAAGATCGATAGAGAGGAATCGTTATGGCTCGAGTAAAGAGGGCGGTCAACGCCAAGAAGCACCACAAGGCGATCCTGGAGGAGGCCAAGGGTTACTACGGTGACCGCAGCCGGACCTTCCGCGCCGCCAACCAAGCCGTCCAACACTCTGGCGTGTACGCATTCCGCGACCGCCGAGCACGCAAGGGCGAATTTCGCAAGCTCTGGATCCAGCGCATCAACGCCGGCACCCGAGCCCACGGACTCAGCTACAGCCGCTTCATCGCCGGGCTCAATCTCGCCGGCATCGAGGTCGATCGCCGCATCCTGGCCGACCTGGCGGTCAACGACAGCGCGGCCTTCGCAGCCCTCGTGGCCCAGGCCACCGAGGCCCTCGCGAAGTAGGCCATCATCGAGTCGCTCGGGCCCTCGCACCAGCGGGTGCGACGACTACGCCGTCTCGTCAACAAGCGCGCCCTGCGCTGGAGCGAGGGCGTGTGCGTTATTGAGGGACCCGACCTCGTGGAGGCGGCCCTCGCGGCGCACGCGCGCTTCGAGGCGCTCTACGTCGACGTCGCGGCGCTGGCCCGGCCGGTCGTCGCGGCGCTGATCGCGCGCGCGACCCACGAGGGCGTGCGCGTGGTCGGCCTGGCGAGCGCGACGTTCGAGCGCGTGGCGGACGCAGCGACTCCTCAGGGCGTCATGGCGAGCGTCTTTTTGCCGATCGTCGACGTGGCGGCAGTGCCGAGCGATGGTCTGGTACTGGTCGCCCACGACCTGGGTGATCCGGGCAACGCGGGCACCATCATTCGTTCGGCCGAAGCGGCGGGCGCACGCGGCGTGATCTTCACCGGCCAGTCGGTGGATCCCTGCAACCCCAAGGCGTTACGCGCAAGTGCCGGGGCCATCTTTCAGATTCCGGTGGCGGTGGGCGAGCTCGACGAGGTCCTCGCACACTTTGAGAATGGCGGCGCGCACACGTGGGCGACGGTGCTCGCGAGTCAGCGCGACGTGCGTGACGTCGACCTCTCGGGCGCGAACGTGGTCGTGATCGGCAGCGAGGCCGACGGCCTCGATGAGGCGGCGATTCGATCGTGCGCGGGGACGTTTCGCATCGACATGGCCGGAGCCAGCGAGAGCCTCAACGCCGGCGTCGCCGCATCGCTCATCGCCTTTCGTGCGATGTGGCAACGCGAAGACGCGAGACGCTCCGCCCCACGTCCTAGCCTTGGTGGATCATGACGTCCTCTCCGCTTTCGACCCTCGGCGACGAGACCGCGCGAGCCCTGGCTGCGATCGAGGCGGCCGACGAACTCGGCGCACTCGACGAGTCGCACGCCACGCTCGTCGGACGCCGCTCGGCCTTCGTGGCACTGCAGCGCAGTCTGGGAACCCTGGCGCCCGAGGAGCGTGGCGCCGCCGGCGCGACCCTCCAAGAAGCTCGTCGCCGGGTCGAGGAGGCCTTCGCAGCGCGTCGTGCACTGCTCGAGTCGCGCGAGCGCCAGCGCCGTCTCGACGCCGACCGGTTGGACCTAGGCGACGTGGTGGTCGCCCAGGTGCCCTGGCGGCTAACTCTCGGGCATCCGAGCCTCGTTGCTAGCACTCAGCGAGAACTCGAGGACGTGTTCGTGGCGATGGGCTTCAAAGTCGCTGACGGGCCCGAGGTCGAGAGCGACTGGTACAACTTCGAGGCACTCAACATTCCGCCGGCGCAC
This sequence comes from Actinomycetes bacterium, assembly GCA_021790675.1. Lineage (GTDB taxonomy): Bacteria > Actinomycetota > Acidimicrobiia > Acidimicrobiales > RAAP-2 > RAAP-2. Next base: position 14,394 of record JAJYGN010000012.1, on the reverse strand, counting down.
CCGGCGCGCGGGATGTGGGACACGTTCTACGTCGACCTGGGCGAGCCCGAGACCGTGGTTCTGCGCACGCACACCTCGCCGACCCAGATACACCTGATGGAGGCCGCCGTCGCGGGTGGCACCCTGCCGGTGCACTCGGTCATGCCGGGGCGCTGCTACCGGCGTGACACGCCCGACGCGCGCCACCTGGCCGCCTTTCACCAGGTGGAGGGGCTGGTTGTGGACCGCGACATCACTTTCGCCGACCTCGCCGGGGTCATCGAGACCTTCACGAAGGCTTACTTCGGCGAGGACATCGACGCGCGACTGCGCCCGGCGTACTTCCCCTTCACTGAGCCGTCGGCCGAGTTCGAGATCACGTGCACGATCTGTCGGGGCGCGGGTTGTCGCACGTGCTCTCAGACCGGCTGGATTGAGTTGGGCGGCTGCGGCATGCTCGATCCCGCGGTGTTCGATGCGGTGGGAATTGACCCGGAGGAGTGGAGCGGGTTCGCCTTCGGCTTCGGCATCGATCGCTGCGCCCAGATGCGCTATCAGATTGCCGACATGCGTGCCCTGATCGAAAACGACGTGCGTTTCTTGGAGCAGTTCTCATGAAGGTCTCGCTCAACTGGCTGCGTGAGTTCGTCGACCTCGGCGAGTCACTCGAGGAACTGCGCGAGGCACTCGACGACCTCGGCCTGGTGGTCGAGGGTATCGAGCACGTCGGTGAGGGGCTCGAGGACGTCGTCGTCGCGCGCGTCCAGGAGATTCGTGCCATCCCAGGGGCCGACCGCATCCGCCTCGTTGTCGTCGACGCCGGAGACGGACCTCTCGAGATCGTCTGCGGGGCGAACAACTTTGTCGAGGGCGATCGCGTGCCAATGGCCCCGGTGGGTGCCGTCTTGCCCGGAGGGTTCGAGATCGGGCGTCGCCAGATGCGCGGGGTCACGAGCAACGGCATGCTGTGTTCGGCGAGCGAACTGCGCCTCAGCGACGACCACGCCGGACTGATGATCCTCAATGACGTCGACGCGCCCGAGGGGACCGCTTTGCTCGACGCGCTGGCGATCACGCCCGACGTCGTCTTTGATCTCTCGGTCGAGGGAAACCGTCCTGACGCCTGGTCCATCGAGGGTGTCGCGCGCGACCTGGCCGCCCGCTTCGAACGGCCGTTGCGCGCGCCGCGCCTGGCCACGACGAACACGGCGACACCGAGCGCCTCAGTGGCTGCGGCCGGGATTGAGGACCCCGCTCTCTGCGAGCGCCTGACGGTGTCGGTGCTGCGCAACGTGATCGTTGGCCCGTCGCCGACGTGGGTTGCCCAGCGTCTGGTGGGCGCCGGTATGCGGCCAATCTCGAACGTCGTCGACGCGTCCAACCTGGTCATGCTGGAGCTTGGCCAGCCGACACACCCCTACGACGCGGCTCACGTGGCCGGTCGCGCACTGCGCGCGCGCGCCGCGCGATCCGGTGAGACCCTGGTGACCCTGGACGGTGTGACGCGAGAGCTCGCCCGAGCCGGACGGGGCCTGGGTGACACGGGTGTCGACTGCGTGATTGTCGACGGCGAGGACCGGGTGTTGGGACTCGCCGGCATCATGGGCGGCGCCGCCAGCGAGATCAGTGACGCGACGACCGAGGTGCTCCTCGAGGCCGCGGCGTTCGACCCCATGACGATCGCGCGCTCCTCCAAGCGACACGCACTGCGCTCAGAGGCCTCCAACCGCTTTGAACGCGGCGTCGATCCGAACCTCGCGCTACGCGCGGTGGCTCGCTTCGTGGCGATTCTCTCTGAAACCTGTAGCGACCTAGAGTGGCTGGCCGATCCCCTTGACGTGCGCGGCCAAGCACCGGAGCCCTCGCGCGTGACTCTGCGCCCGGGAGACGTCGAGCGCGCCCTGGGCACGGTGATTGCCGAGGATGAGGTGGTACGGATTCTGACGGCGCTGAACTTTCGCGTGGAGCGCCGCGAAGAGTCTCTCGAGGTGACCGCCCCTAGCTCGCGCGGCGACGTGCGTCGCGGGGCCGCCGGGCGAGCCGACGTGATCGAGGAGATCGCGCGGCTGCACGGTTATCGTCGGCTGGCCCGGCGCACGCCGACCTGGGCGGCGCCCGGTGCCATCACGGCGCGCCAGAACCTGCGCCGTCGCCTGCGCGACACGCTGGTGGATCTGGGCGTCCTGGAGGCCTGGACGCCGACACTGGGCTCGGACGAGGACTTTGACTTGACCCACCCGGGGCTCGCGCGGGTGCGCGTGACCAATCCCCTCGCGGCCGACGAGTCAGTGATGCGCGCGACGCTGCTCACCGGTCTCGTGCGCGCGTGGGGGCGCAACCTCGAGCGACATCGCGGCGACGTTCTGCTGGGCGAACTCGGCGCCATCTTCATCCATCCCGACCTCGCGGAGACGCCCCGGCGCACCCGCGGGGGAGCAGGCGGCACCGTTGAACTCGAGCTTCCGGTGGAGAACGAGCGTCTTTGCGTGCTACTCGCTCGCGAGGATGACGACGCGGCCAGCGCGGTGGCGCTGTGGAGCGTGATCAGCGCCCGACTGGGTCTCGCCGACGTGGTGGTGCGCTCAAACGACAACGTCGCCGCGGGTCTGCATCCGACGCGCGGCGCTCGCCTGGTGGATCGCGCGAGCGGCGCGGTGCTCGGCGTGCTCGGCGAAGTGGAGCCCTCGCTGGTGGAACGGCTCGCACCCTCGGCCGTCGGACGCCGTCTGGGCGTGATGGACCTCGACGTGGACGTACTGGCCGATCCCTCGCGCGCGACGCGCCGCAGCACGAACGTCGCAGTGCCCAGCCGGTACCCGACGGCGTCCATGGACCTCGCCTTCGTGGCGCCGCCCCAGGTGCACGCCGCGGACCTGGCCGCGGCCCTCGCGGGAGCGAGCGAGCTGGTCGAGTCGGTGACGCTCTTTGACGTCTACGCCGGAGTGGAGGGCGGGCGTAGCCTGGCCTACGCGGTGTCCCTGGTATCGAACGAGCGCACGCTGGTGGATGCGGACATCAGCGCGGCGCGCGCGGCACTGTTGAAGGCCGCGAACGATCTCGGGGCGACACTGCGCGCGTGAGCGACTTCGCCCCTGTACCGCGCAGTGGGCGACGCTTCTCGCACTCGCGGCGCGTTCGTCTGGGCGACGTCGGTCCCGAGGGCACGTTGCGCCCCGACGCGCTGGCGCGCTATCTCCAGGACGTCGCGGGCGACGACTGGGATGACGCGGTCGGCCCCGACGAGGACACGTGGGTGGTGCGCCGCACCAGCGTGCGCCGCGCCGAGGGCGGGCGCTGGCCCGCTCTGGGCGAGATGGTCACGGTGTCGACCTGGTGCGCCGGTACGGGCGCAGCCTGGGCCGAGCGGCGCAGCGACGTCGCGATCGACGGCGTGGTGATGCTCGACGCCACCGCGCTGTGGGTGCCGATTGGACCCGACGGACGTCCACGTCGGCTGTGGCGCGACTTCGTCGGCATCTATGGCGAGTACGCGGCGCGCAAGGTGTCGGGGCGCGTGGCCTCGGCCGAGCTCGATCCGATGGCACCGACGCGCGCGTGGCCGGTGCGCCGCAGCGATCTCGACGTTGTCGGACACGTCAACAACGCGGCGGTCTGGGAAGCGATCAGTGAAGTCACCGGGGCCTCACTGCGCGCTGCGAGCGTTGTGCACGTGGGCTCGCTCGAGGCCGGTGAGGACGTCCGCCTGGCCGTCGCGGCGGGTCGGATGTGGCTAGTGGTGGACGGCGCGGTGCGCGTCGCCGGCGAGTTCGACGGCTGAACCACGCGACGAGGTCGCGAGCACGCTGCCGAGCAGGACGAGCGGGAAGCCAATGGCGATGCCGACGGTGAGCGGCTCGTTGAGGAGCGCGATACCCAAGACCACCGCCAGAGCCGTGTTGACGTAGGTCACGACGACACTGCGCGTGGAGCCGACCTCCTTGATCAGTTCGAAGAAGGTGAGAAATGCTCCGGCCGTGCAGAAGATCGACAGGACCCCGATCGACCACCAGGTCGTCGCATCGATCGCGGTCGGCCAGTGGGCGATCGACCACGGCAACCAGGCCAGAGCGACGACGGCGGTCGCCCCGGCGACGACGACCGGCCCGGGCACGTGGGTCAGTCGCGTGGCCAGGATGATCGGGCCCACGGTGTAGCCAAGCACCACGACGAGCATCAGGGCGATCCACTCGAAGGACCCGCTGTGGATGCTCAGGCCCACCAATAGGGCCACGCCGACCGCGCCGATGCCCAGGCCCGCAAGGCGGGTGGTCCCCACCGTCTCGCCCGAACGGCGCAGCCGCTGGGCGAGGACCGAGAACATCGGCACCGCGCAGATCAGCAAGCTGGTCAGGGAACTCGTGATATGGCGTTCGGAGGTGGCCATCAGATACCAGGGGATCCCGAACTCGACGACGCCAAAGGCGATGATCCAGGCGACGTTGCGCACGAGCAGGTCCAACTGGCGACGTGAAGCTACGAGGGGCACCAGCAAGATCGCGACCGGCCCCGTGCGCGCGAGCACGAGAACCCCGGGATCGAGCTGGCGCACGGCGACGCGGATCAGCAGATAGGGGATGCCCCAGAGCACGCTCATGATCGAAAAGAGGAGCCAACCGCGCCGCGACACGCGACCAGACTAGCCGGGGACCCGATAGTTGCACTTTTATCGTTGTTTGTGCATAAAATGTCACTATGAAAGTCGCGATCGTCGGAGCCTCGGGATACGCGGGCCAGGAGCTGATGCGACTGGCCGCGACGCACCCGGACCTCGAGGTCGTGGTGGCCACGGGTGAGAGCGCCGCCGGCACGCTCATTGGCGTGCACGCCCCGGCGCTGGCCGCGCTCTACGGGAACGAGCGCTTCGCGCCCACGAGAGCCCTCGAGGACGCCGACGTGGAGGCAGTCTTTCTCGCCCTGCCCCACGGACAGAGCCAGAACTGGGTACCCGACCTGATCGCGAGGGGAGTGCGCGTCATCGACCTTGGCGCGGACTACCGGCTGAAGGATCCCGCGGCCTACGCGACGTGGTACCAGTCAGCGCACCACTCTCCCGAACTGCTCGATCGCGCCGTGTACGGTCTGGTCGAGCGCCATCGTCACGAACTGGCCGGCGCGCAGCTCGTCGCGGTGCCGGGCTGCTATCCGACCGCGACCTCGCTCGCGCTCGGACCGTTTCTCGACGCCGAGCTGATCGAGCGCGAGGGCATCGTGGTGAACGCCCTGAGCGGAGCCTCGGGTGCCGGGCGATCGCCGAGTGAGCGTCTGCACTATCCGCGCCTCGCCGCCAACGCGGAGGCGTACAGCCTCTCAACCCACCGTCACACCCCCGAGATGGAACAAGAGCTCGGTGCCCAGTTGCTCTTCACGCCCCACCTCGTGCCGGCGAGCCGGGGAATGCTCGTCACCGCCTACGCCCGTGCGCGCATCGGCCTCTCGAGTTTCGACCCCCTCGAGGTGCTTGCAAGCGCCTATCGTGACGAGCCCTTCGTGGTCGTGACAGAGGCCCCGCCGACTCTCAAGGATCCCGTGGGCTCGAACCTGTGCTTTGTCAGCGCGCGGGTAGACGAGCGCACCGGTTGGTTGATTGCGATGAGTTCGATCGACAATCTGGTTAAGGGCGCCGCTGGCCAGGCCGTGCAGGCATTCAACGTGACCGCGGGCCTCGACGAGACGCGCGGCCTGCCGCGTGCCGGGGTGACGCCGTGACCATTGTCGTCAAGATAGGCGGGCACGCCCTCGATGACCTTCGCGCTTCCAGCACAGTCCTGGTCGATCTGGCGCTCGACGTGAGAGGGCTCCACGACGCCGGTGAGCGTGTGGTGCTCGTCCACGGCGGGGGACCCCAAATCGCTGACTTGCTCGCTCGCGTGGGCCTTGAGAGTCGTTTCGTCGACGGGCTGCGCGTGACCGATGACGCCACGATGCGCGTCGTGGCCATGGCACTGGCCGAGGTGAACCTTCGCATCGTGGCCGCCTTCAACCAGGCGGGCCTTGCGACAGTGGGCCTCAACGGCGCCGACGCGTCGCTGTTTCGCGCGAGTTCCCTGGGAGAGCCGTGGGGCCGCGCCGCCGGCGCGCCCTCGGTGCACGTCGAGTCGGTCGCGGCCCTGCTCGCCGCGGGTCTCGTGCCCGTGGTCTCCTCCGTCGCCCTTGACGAGGCAGGCGACCTGCTTAATTGCAACGCCGACTCCGCCGCGGGCGCGCTCGCGCGCGCGCTCGACGCCGATCGCCTCGTGCTCTTGAGCGACGTCGACCAGATTCGCGCCGACGCTGCTGATGCGTCGAGCGCGCTGGCGTCGCTAACGTACGAGCAGTTGCACGCGCTCGTCGACTCCGGCGCCGCCCGCGACGGGATGCGTCCCAAGGCCCAGGCCGCGCTCGCGGCATTGGACGGTGGTGCGCGCGTCGTGACCCTAGCCAACGGAGCCAGGCCCCACGCGCTCGCTGGAGCGCTGCGCGCTGAAATCCCGACCACGGAGGTGACCCAGTGACGCGACACTTTCTCACCATTGACGCCCTCGGTGTCGATGGTCTACTGCAGGTCTGCGAACTCGCAAGGAGCGAGGGGCCGGCTGTGCTCACCCACGACGAGGTGGCCCTGGTCTTCGAGCGCCCAAGCCTTCGCACCCGCGCTGCGGCCTCGACCGCGGTGCACGACCTAGGCGGCAACGCCACTTTCTTCGGCGACGATGAAATCGGCATCGACACTCGCGAGAGCGCCGAGGACGTCGGACGCACACTGGCCCAGATGTTCACCGTGGCGGGGCTACGTGTGCGCCGCCACGGCGCGCTGGAGCGGATCCGTCGCGCAACCAACGACTCGATGGCGCTGGTGAATCTGATGAGCGACGTCGCCCACCCCACCCAGGCGGTGGCTGACCTTCTCACGATGGCCGACTACCTGTCCGGTGGCGACGTGCGCGCACTAGCCGGCGTGAATGTCGCCTACGTCGGTGACGTGACGAACGTCGCGCGCTCCCTGGCGGTGGCACTGCTGAACGTGGGTGCCAACGTCACCTTGGGCGCGCCGGGAGAGTACCAACTCGGCGAGGGGGGAATCGAGGACCCACGGGCCGTGGGCGGCTCGCTCACGTTGACCGATTCGGCCCACGACGCGGTCAAGGGCGCCGACGTCGTCTACACCGACGTGTGGGTCTCGATGGGACTCGAGGCCGAGAGCCAGCGGCGTCGCATCGACCTCGACGCGTTTCGCGTCGACGACTCCCTGCTCGCCGCGGCCTCGCCCGGGGCGGTGGTCTTGCACTGTTTGCCCGCGCACCGCGGCGACGAGATCACCGACGAGGTGCTCGACGGGCCGCAGTCGGTCGTCTGGCGCCAAGTCTTTCACCGCCGCTCGGCGATGCGTGGCGCGTTGCGCTGGATCAAGGAGGAACCGAGATGACCAAGGCCCAACGCCAACACCGTATCAGCGAGCTGATCGAGCGCGAGGTGATCTCCACCGCGGCTCAGATCGTCGCGCGCCTGCAGTCCGAAGGGATCCCCGCGACCCAGGCCACGGTGACGCGCGACCTCCAAGAGCTCGGCACCATCAAGATGCGCGACGAGCACGGCTCTCGGCGCATCGTCGTCGCCGCGACGCCCAAGATCAGCTCGGCTCCCATCGATCATCTGCGGCGCATGATGGGTGAGTGGGTGGTCTCGGTGGAGAACTCCGGGAACCTGGTCGTGGTGCGCACTCCGCCGGGCTGCGCGCACGTGGTCGCCTCGGCGCTCGATCGCAGCGCGTTGAGCGGCGTAGTCGGCTCGGTGGCGGGGGATGACACAATCTTGGTGATCGCTCGCGAAGAGTACGGGGGCGATCGCCTTGCGGAAGAGTTCCGCCAGTTGGCCGGCGTCGACGCCACCAACGGTTCGTCAAAGGGGATCTGAGATGGCCAAGCGCGTGGTACTCGCCTACAGCGGAGGACTCGACACGTCGGTGGCGGTCCGTTGGATGATCGAGGAGTGGAACGTCGAAGTCGTCTGCGTGCTCGTTGACGTGGGACAGGATCCCGACTACTCCGAGAGTTTCGATGACATCCGCGCGCGGGCCCTGGCCGCAGGCGCGCTCGACTTCGTCGTCGTTGACGCGCGCGAGGAGATGGCGGCGCAGTTTTGCGCTCCGGCGATCGCCGCCAACGCCCTCTACGAGGGCAAGTACCCGCTGGTCTCGGCGCTCTCGCGCCCGGTGATCGTGCGCCACCTGGTGGACCAGGCCCGAAAGTTCGGCGCCGACGCGGTCGCGCACGGCTCGACGGGCAAGGGCAACGACCAGGTGCGCTTCGAGGTGGGGACCCACGCCCTGGCGCCCGACCTCGAGGTCCTCGCGCCGGCGCGACTGTGGGGTATGACGCGTGCCGACTCGGTCGACTACGCGGCCAAGTGGGACATCCCGATCAAGGCCACCAAGGAGAAGATCTACTCGATCGACGAGAACCTCTGGGGCCGCGCCATCGAGTGCGGCGAGATCGAGGACCCCTGGGCCGCCCCGCCCGAAGAGCCCTACACGCTCACGCGCGTGACGGCAACCCAGCCCGTGGAACTGACGATCTCGTTTCGCGCGGGTGTGCCCGTCGCGCTCGACGGCGTCGAGATGTCTCTCGCGGGTCTGATCAAGGAGCTGACCGACCGGGTGGGTCCCACCGGATACGGTCGCCTCGACATGGTCGAAAACCGCCGCGTCGGGATCAAGAGTCGCGAGGTCTACGAGTGCCCCGCCGCGCTGGCTCTCATCACCGCACACGCCGACTTAGAGGACCTGGTCCTCGAACGAGAGATCCACCACGAGAAGGCGCGTCTGCAGATCCGCTGGTCCGAACTGGTCTATGACGGCATGTGGTTCTCGCCGCTCAAGGAGGCCCTCGACGCCTTCTTCTTCGAGACCCAGCGCCACGTCACCGGCGACGTGCGCGTTCGCTTCGAGGCGCCAGGACTCGCGCGGGTCGTGGGTCGGCGCTCGCCGAGCGCACTCTACGACCACGACCTGGCCACCTACGACGCCGAGGACAGCTTCAACCACGCGGACTCTGAGGGTTTCGTGAAGATCTACGGCCTCGGCGTGAAGACCTGGGCGGCGCGCCAGGGCGCGAAGAACGCCACGCCCGCCCCATGACGCTCTGGGGCGGGCGTTTCGATTCGCCCATGTCGCGGGCCCTCTGGGACCTCTCAGAGAGCTTCTCATTCGACCGAGCACTCTACGCCCACGACATCCGAGGTTCCCAGGCTCACGTCGAGGGACTTCGCGTCGCGGGACTGCTGAGCGACGAGGAGGCGGCTCTGCTGGTTGAGACGCTCGAAGTGGTGCGCCGCGAGTTCGACGAAGGTACCTTCACCCCCGCGCCCGGCGACGAGGACGTCCACATGGCGATCGAGCGGCGCGCGACGGAGCTCGCGGGTCCCGTGGGCGCGAAGATCCACACGTCGCGCAGCCGTAACGACCAGGTGGCGACGACTCTTCGTCTCTTTACCCGCGACGCGCTGGGAGCTCTGGGCGCGCGCGTGCTCGAGCTCGTCGACGCCCTGGTCGAGGTGGCCGCTCGTAACGATGGCGCCTATCTACCCGGCTACACGCACCTCCAGCGCGCCCAGCCTGTTCTCCTCGCGCACCACCTCTACGCCCACGCCTGGTCACTGCTGCGCGACGTGGACCGTCTGCTGGACAACCGTGCGCGCATGAACGTGTCGCCCCTGGGTGCGGGGGCAATCGCGGGTACCTCGCTCGCGATCGACCCGGCCGTCACCGCGTCGCTACTCGGCTTCGACGAGGCGTTCGCGAACTCGATGGACGCGGTGAGCGACCGGGACTTCGTCGCCGAGACCCTCTTTGACGTGGCCCTCATCGGCGTGCACCTGTCGCGCATGGGTGAGGAGCTGGTGCTGTGGACGAGTGCGGAGTTCAACTTCGCGTCACTAGGAGACGACTTCACGACCGGCTCGTCGATGCTGCCCCAGAAAAAGAACAGCGACGTCGCCGAACTCGCCCGGGGTAAAGCGGGACGACTGGTGGGTAATCTCACCGCCCTGCTCGTCACTCTCAAGGGCCTGCCCCTGACGTACAACCGCGACCTCCAAGAGGACAAGGAGCCGCTCTTTGACTCCCTGGCCCAGGTGGATCGCGTGCTGGTGGCGCTCGCCGGCGCGTACCGTTCGATGAGCTTTCACCGCGACGTGGCCGCGGCCGCGGCCAACGACGATCTCCTGGTCGCGATTGACATCGCTGAGCGCCTCGTCGAGGAGGGAATCGCTTTTCGCAACGCGCACGAGCGGGTGGGCCGCGCCGTTGGCGACGCGGTGCGCCGTGGGGTGAGCCTGGCTACCGTCGTCGCCGAGAGCGACGATCTCGCCGGCTACGCAGATCTCTTTGCGCCGGGTCACGCTCTCGCGGCTCGGCGGTCGCCGGGGGCGAGCGGGCCCGCCGCACTCGTCGATCAGCGCCGCCGCCTCGAGAAGCGTCTTGCCGCGGCGAAGCGGCGGGTGCTTTCCTAGTCCCACGTCACGGGGCTCGGCCAGACTAGGGACGACAACTGGAGGACCCGTGGCCGAGCGATTGCTCACCCCGTCAAAGATCAGCGCGTGGCTCGAGTGCGCGCACTCGCTCTCACTCGCCAACCAGGTGGACGCGGGTCTTCTCACCCTCGAACCGTCCGGTCGGGGCTCGCTGGCCGAGCTCTTGATCGACAAGGGCACCGAACACGAGCGCAGCTGCCTGGCAGACCTGGACAACCGGGGCCGCGAGGTCTACCACGTGCCCGGACGCAATCCGGGCGAAGCCTTTGATGCTTGGGTCGCCCGCGTGTCCGAAGCACTCGACGCCGGACACGACGTGCTCTATCAAATGCCCTTCATCCACGACGGCATCCGCGGCATCGCGGACTTCGTCTGGCGCATGGACTACGGGGACGGGCCCATCTACGAACCGGTCGACGCGAAGCTCACGCGACTCGAGGGAAAGCCCGGTCACGTGCTCCAGCTCTGCTTCTACGTCGACGCACTGGAGGCGGCGACGGGTCGGCGTGCGCGCAATATGCACCTCTGGCTGGGCTCGGGCGGGATCGAGACGCTCGCGGTCGAGCAGTTCCGCCCCTACTGGCGGCGGCTCCAGCGCCAGCTGCGCGAGCTGCTCTCGCGCGAAGCGGGGTCCGACACGTCGCCCCAGCCGTGCTCGCACTGCGAAATCTGCGAGTTCGCCACGCGCTGTGACGCGCAGTGGCGCGCCGAGGACTCGCTCGTCTACGTCGCGAACATCCGTCCCGGCGAGCGCACCGCCCTCGAAGAGGGAGGCGTCGAGACGATTGCCGAACTGGCCACGCGACGTGAGCCCGTCGTGGCGATCCACGAGGAGAACTTCCACCGCCTCCAGCGTCAGGCGCACCTCCAAGTGGCGACGCGTAGCGACCACGGGGCCATTCCCGCCTTCGAAATCGTCGAAGCGACGGACGATCCGGTCTACGGTCACGGCTTCGAACTGATGCCAGCCGCCGACGACGGTGACGTTTACTTCGATTTCGAGGGCCACCCCTTCTGGCGCGCCGACCACGACCTGTTCTTCCTCGCGGGCCTGTACTACGGGCGCGATGATGAGTGGTTCTACGACGGGCGCTGGGCGCACGACCTCGACGAGCAGGACGCGATGATCGCCGAGTTGACTGACTTCTTCGCACGTCGCCGCGAGGCTCACCCGGGCTATCACGTGTACCACTACAACCACACTGAGCGTTCGGCAATGGAGCGCCTGACTAAGGGGACGGCGAGCGAGTCGCTCCTTCGCCACCTCGTCGACACGGGGCTCTTCGTCGACCTCTACGCGGTGGTGCGCAACGCGCTACGAGTCGGGGCGGAGTCCTACGGGCTCAAGTCACTCGAAAAGCTCGCGGGGTTCGTGCGTAGCGGCGAGATCGAGCAGGGCGCCGGAGCCGTGGTCGAGTACGAGCACTATCTGCACAGCGCCGACCCGGTGATCCTCGCGAGCATCGCGAGCTACAACGAGCAAGACGTCGAAGCCACACGGGCGCTGCACCGCTGGCTGCTCGAACGGCGCCCGGTGGATCTCGCTTGGCGCGAGGCCCAGCTCGAGGTACCCGAACCCGACCTGGACACCGACCAGCTGGTCGAGGCGCTGCACCGCAGTGGCGAGAACAGCCCCGAGCACCTCCTGGGCGATCTCTTGAACTACTGGCGGCGCGAGAGAGTCGCCAACACGACGCCGAAATTCGTGCGCGCCCAGTCTGACTTCACCACCCTCTATGGTGATCGCGACTACATCGCAAACCTCCACTTCACAGGCGTCAAGGAGGTGACCCGGGGCTCGACCACGACGACCTACGCGCATTTCACGTGGCCCGAGCAGCTAGTGGACCAGAAGTTTCAGGCGCGCGAGAGTTTCCTTTATACCGGCGTAGGTGTCGAACGGGGATACGGCTATCTCAGCGCCGTCGACCACAACAAGCGCGAACTCGCAATGACCTGGCGCGAGCGCCACGCTGAGGCCGGGGGAGTGCCCTCAGTGATCACCCTCGACGACTACGTCAGCCCCGGACATAAGCCTGGCGTGTTGGTGCACCTGGCCGAGCAGATCGTTAATCCGCGCGACGACGATCCGCCGAGCCGAGTCTCGCTCGAACTGCTCCGGCGCGCCCGCCCGCGCTTTCGTAGCGACGTCTCGCCGGTGAGCGAGTTCAGCGACTCGCTCGAGGAAACGCTCGCCTGGGTGGGTGGACTCGACGAGAGCGTAGCCGCCATCCAGGGTCCGCCCGGCACGGGAAAGACCTACAGCGGCGCGCACATCATCGCCCACCTTCTCGAGCAGGGTCAGCGCGTGGGAATCACCGCAATGAGCCACGCCGCAATCGACAATCTGCTGAGCGCCGCGCACGAGGTCGTGACCACGCGCGGTCGACTCGACCTGTTGAAGGGGTTGCGCATTACCTCGTCACGGCCGACGAGTCCGCTCGCAGGGGTGCGCTATTCGTCCAAGCCCGCCGACGCCGAGGGCACCGGCTACAACCTGGTTGCCGGCACGACGTGGCTGTGGTCGCGCCCAGGAGTGCGACCCTTTCCGGTCGACGTCTTGCTCATTGACGAGGCCGGCCAACTCGCCCTCGCCGACGCGATCGCCGCGGCCAACGGTGCGCGCAACCTCGTGCTGCTGGGAGATCCCCTCCAACTGGCCCAAGTGGCCCAGGCCGAACACCCCGGCGGTTCGGGGGCGAGCGTGCTCGAGCACGTTTTGGGCGAGCATCCGACGATCCCCGCGAATCAGGGGGTGTTCCTCAGCGAGTCGCGTCGAATGCACCCCGACGTGTGCCGCTTCATCTCCCAGCAGATTTACGAGGGTCGGCTCACCAGTCACGCCAGCTGCGCCCAGCAGACGACCGTGGCCGGCACCGGGCTGCGCTGGCTGCGCGCCGAGCACGTCGGGTGCGCCACGGAGTCGCCCGAGGAGGCCCACATCGTCATCGCTAAGATCCGCGAGCTGCTGGGCAGCCCTTGGGTCAACCAGCACGGCGAGTCGCGCGAGCTAGCGGGGGCGGACTTCATGGTCGTCGCGCCCTACAACGACCAGGTGCGCCTGCTGCGGCGCGCGTTGGACGAAGCGGGGCTGGGCGCCGTGCAGGTGGGGACGGTCGACAAGTTCCAGGGCCGCGAGGCGGCCGTGGTGTTCTTCACGATGACCACGTCCTCGCACGAGGATATGCCGCGCGGACCGGAGTTCCTCTTCTCGCGCAACCGACTCAACGTGGCGGTCAGCCGCGCGCGGTGTCTGGCCTACCTCGTGTGTACCGACACGTTGCTCAACGCGCGAGCGCGCACGATCGACGAGATGCGCCTGATCGGGACGCTGTGCGCCTTCGTCGACACGGCTGCCGATGAAGAGTGAAGCCCAAAAAATTCGACAAGATGTCGTAAAATGATCACCGCAGCAGATCGCCACTGCTATAGTGGTCTTCCTGCCCTCAACACGGCCCTGGCGAATTTGCACCGGGTTGTCGTGCGCTGATAAGGTAGGCATCCCACACCGGGGAAACCTGGTGTGGCCACGGGAGAGATCCTGTGGTGGTGTAACTTCACACCTCCGACTCCGGTCGTGTGTGTTGTCGCTCCTTGAAAACGGAAGAACGAGAGCCAAAAGCCAGTACGGGCGACGGGAACGGACCTAACCGGACGCGTCGTTCGTCAAAGAAGTATGCAGTAGGCAGCGAGGACCACCCCGTGGAACTCGCTGTTGTCGGATGGTGGTTAGAGTCACCCATCCGGCTCTCTGATTTCTAAGGAATTTCGGTTCCGGAAAAATCTTGATGGAGAGTTTGATTCTGGCTCAGAATGAACGCTGGCGGCGTGCTTAATACATGCAAGTCGAACGGAATCCAAGGAGCTTGCTCCGAAAGATTTAGTGGCGAACGGGTGAGTAACACGTGA
>JAJYGN010000013.1 GCA_021790675.1 Actinomycetes bacterium | reverse complement strand
TGTGGGCCGAGCCCCAAGCGGGCTACGGATTCGTCGACGCGGCCATTGCGGGGGCCCGCCACAGCATCGACCTGTCGATGTACGAGTTGACTGATCCGAGCATCATCGCGGGCCTCGAGACCGCCCAACGTCGCGGCGTGCGCGTGCGCGTGATCCTGGACCGGGCCTACCACGGTGGCGACGAGAACCAGGACGCCTACGCCGTGCTCTCCGACGGTGGCGTCACGGTGCGCTGGGGCCCGGTGACCACCATCTACCACGCCAAGTACATGGTCGTCGACGCGACGCGGGCCTACATCGGCACCGGCAACTTCACCAGCCAGTGGTACGCCACGACCCGTGACTTCTGGGTGGAGGACACGTCCCCCGCGGACGTCCGGGCCATCGAGCGTGTCTTCGCGGCCGACGTCTCGGACCGCCCGGTGCACGTCACGAATACCGCCTCCCTCGTCTGGAGCCCGGGCGCGGAGGCTGATCTCGAGGCCCTGATCGGTCGAGCCCACCACAGCCTGCTCATCGAGACCGAGGAGATGTACTCCTACGGCATCGAGGACGCCCTGGTCGCGGCCGCGCAGCGCGGCGTGAGCGTGACGGTCGTGATGACGCACTCGTCATATGACGCGAGTGACCTCGCGTACCTGGTTCGCCACGGTGTGCGGGTGCACGAGACACCGACGACGGGGCTCTACATCCACGCCAAGGTGATCTGCGTGGACTGTGCGGGCGGCCGGGGAACGGTCTTCGTCGGCAGCCAGAACTTCTCAACGGCCTCGCTCGACTACAACCGCGAGCTCGGCGTCATCACGAACGATCCGCTGGTGGTTCGGGCGATCGAGGCAACGGTCCGCGGCGACGCGCGGCGATGAGAGTGAGGGCACAAACCGCTGCCCGTGGCCACTCCCGCCGTACGCCCGGCCAGCGACGCAGATCAGCGTCGTGGGCCGGTCACCACATACGACTGCCGGGCCACATCACTGCTCGCTACGAACGAGATGGGTCGAGAGAGGCCGATCCTCGATACCCTCGCCACTGACTCGCCCTGGCCGCCCCTTCACGCGCCGTTGGGGCAGCCATCCACGTCACCGCGTCCGGGTGTGCCACCAGCCCGAAGTGACGGATGCCATCGCACTGCTGCGACCCCGCGATACGATCGGGCCGCGCCTCAACGCGCCTCAGCGAACGGCGACCGGATGAACGTCCACATTGAAGAACTCGATCGAAAGTTCACGGACCTCGGCGAGATCGTGCTGCGGCGCCGGCTGGAGCCGACGCTGCTCGTGGACGTCTACGAAGTGAAACTCGGCGACGAGTACCTTATGTCCAGCCTCTTCACGGCATCGGAAACGGCGCTCGCCGAACTCACCCTCGCCGCCCTCGAGGACAGCGCACTCGACATCGTGGTCGGCGGCCTCGGCCTGGGCTACACCGCCTACGCCACCCTGAGCACCGCACGAGTCCGATCCCTCTACGTCATCGAGGCCGTGCCAGAGGTCATCGACTGGCACCAACGCCACCTCGTTCCCCTCGCCGCCGCCCTCACCGGCGATCGCCGATGTCACCTCGTCCAAGGCGACTTCTTCGCGACCGTCGCCGCGGAGACCAGCTTCGGACCGGGCGCGCCAGATCGTGTGCACGCCGTGATCGTCGACATCGATCACACACCGCGCCATCATCTCCATCCCCGCCACGCGGCCTTCTACTCGTCCGACGGCCTGCGACGAGTGGCGACGCGACTCCACCCCGGAGGGGTGTTCGCCCTATGGTCCGACGACCCTCCAGACAGCGACTTCGTCGCCACGGCCCGCGAGGTGTTCGCGTCCTGCGAGGCTCAGATCATCAACTTTCCCAACCCCCTCACCGGGGGCGAGTCGAGCAACACGGTGTACATCTCGCGCACCGGGCACGCCTAGGCTCGCGAGCCGTCAATCGTCTTACGCTGCTGATACGCCCTCACGAGCAGGGCGTGCGTGTTGGGGCGCGCCCCTCCGCCCGCGCTGTGACGTAGGTGGCGCCGAGGAACAGGTAGGGGT
Source organism: Actinomycetes bacterium (assembly GCA_021790675.1). GTDB lineage: Bacteria > Actinomycetota > Acidimicrobiia > Acidimicrobiales > RAAP-2 > RAAP-2. The sequence continues at coordinate 14,535 of JAJYGN010000013.1, read as the reverse complement.
AGAGGGTGTCGGCCAGCGAGCGAGTCCGAACGGCCGCGAGTTGCTGGTCCCTCTGTGGCCAGATCCGTGAGACCTCGCTCGTGGAGGTCCCCGCGTTGACTCCGAGAGCCGCCACCAGCTGGTCAACCTCACGCGCTGAGACACCGTTGACGTAGGTCCCTCACGACGAGGTAGAGGGCCTCGTCGACCCGGCGCCGCTCGAGGATCGAAGGGAAGAACGAGCCTTGGCGCAGTGCGGGGATCCTGAGGGCCACGTCGCCCGCCTTGGTCGACAGCGTCCGGGGTCGGCTGGCGTCTCGTCGCGTGGTCCTGGTGGCCGTGCGTTCGTGACGCTCGGCGCCGATCTGCTCGGTCGGCTCAGCTTCGATGAGCTCTTGGGGCACAAATTCGACCAGCCGGCGCACGAGGTCCAGGTCGGGTTGATCGCGAAGCACCTCGAGCAACTTGGACGGATCAACATCTAGGCGGGTCACCGGAGTTCTCCGTTCGTGCCACTGGACTGACGCGTCAGAACTGCTCCGGTGGCCGCCCTCGTGACGGACCCTCTCAGTGACACCATCCGATGGGACGTGATCGACCCCCGAAGCGCCTACGGCGATGTGATCGATGGTTGCCTTGCTCCCAGAAATACGGCGACCGTGGATTGTGATGACCCCTCTACTGGTCAAGGTGGCTAGGCGGGCGGCGACAATCCTCTCATCGCGGGCGCGGCTGCCCCCAGGACTCAGTACTGTGCCGGTCCCCATAGCGTCCGCGCCGCGCAGTTCAGAGAACTTGTCGTCGTAGCTTGTGGAGCAGTCCGTGCGCCGCCAGCCTCAACTGGTCCCGCACGCCAGGCTCGTTGTAGATGATGAAGTCGTCGAAGCGGTGCGGCCCTCTTTTGTCAGCGGCGGTCGCCGCGGCCGTGCGCACGGCCCGCAACTGCTCGACCGTCATCTGCAAGGATCGCTCATTGGGCTGGTAGGTGGCACCGAGCGGATAGTCGCGGCGTGGCTGATCCGTCATCTCGATGTGACAGCCGAGGACGTGGGTGACCTCCCGCTCTTCGGCGAGGACGATCATCCGATCGAGGCTCGCCTGGAACTCGTGGAAGTCGAATGCGTAGAGGCGGCCCGGGAGCACAGTGTCGCCCGTGAGCAGGAACCCGGTCCATCGATCGTACACAGTGATCGCCGCCCGGTGGTGGCCGGGGCTGCCGGTGACCTCCAGCACCCGACCGCCGAGGTCGAGTTCCACGACCTGGTCGGGCCAGCTGGTGAAGCCGAAGTAGCGTTGGACCGTCTCGAGCTCACGGCCGACCACCGTCGTGGCGGGGCGTCCGTCGAACTGGGCATCGGCGGCGACGTGGTCGTTGTGCCCGTGGGTGTGGGCGACGACGAGCTCGTAGACCGAGCGGGGGTGCTCCGACAGCCATGTGTCGACAAGCGCGTCGACGGTGGCGCGCAGCGGGAACCTCGCGGGGTCGGCGGTGGCGCCGGTGTCGAACAGCACGGCGCGGTCGTTGCCGAACAGAAGGTACATGAACGGCGCCTCGTAGCTGACTGATTTACTCTGACGCAGGATGACGGTGTGCGGTTCACACCAATGCACCTGGATCGGCGGCTCGGTGCTGCGGCGTCGTGAGGGCGTGCCGTGGCTCCAGCACATCGCAAGGGATGTCGGGGTGGGCGCCGTGCTCTGGAAGTCGATGTGGCGGTCACTCACCGGTCCGATCCTTTGCGTCAAGTTGCGGGCTCGGCAGGGGGGTCGCTGCCAGAAAGTAGCGGACGGGACGTCGGTCGGAGGACGTGGGACGACCGTCATTGACCCGGGCGATATAGGGCGCCAGCAGCGCTATCCACTTCTCCTTCAGCCTTGCCGCCTCATCGGGCGACAGCAGGGCCATCGCTGCGACGATGCCTGCGTTGTGCCGCCACTCGGGGTTGGCATCTGCGGGCCGGCGTGAGTAGTCGAGGATCGCCTGCATCTCGTGCTCCACGACTACCCGCTCGACCTCCTGCCGCACCGCCACGTCGTCGTCAGCGACCCGTACTGAGAGACGACGGTTCGAGGCCCGCCACCGCCGTTCGCGGCGGTCGTGACCTGGCTCGGTCTCCTCCACGTAGCCGTACCTGGCGAGCTGGCGGAGGTGGAACGAGCAGCTCGCTTGGGAGGCGCCGAGAACTCGTCCACACTCCGCGGCCGTCGACGGCCCGACCGCTCTGAGCAGATGCAAGAGATCGAGGCGTAATGGGTGGGCCAGCGCTCTGATCGCCCTCGGATCAGTGATCTCCATATCCAAAGACTACTTTGGCAGATTTCGGAATGTCAAACTTATCTTTGAGATCTGACTCGATCGCTGAGTGACGGACCTCGTATGACGACACATCACGTATCGCACGGCACCTGAACGGCAGCTTGACCGAGCCCCGCAGCGGCACTCCCCCGAGTCGGCCGACCTTGCGATAGCGCCTCGGCGTGTCGTAGTGGCACCCGAACGGCTCGGCCGCCTCCTTCTGCGTCACCCACTGCTCGCCGTCCGTGGCCGGCTCCCTTCTTACTGCCGCCACCTCGGGCCAGCAGCGCTCACCGTCCAACGACGCCCGCCCCAAGACCCTGCGCTGGGAGATCTTCCACGCGCCGGGACGCCTCGTCTACCGCTCGCGGCGTCGGATCGTGCGACTCCTCGAGGGCTGGCCCAGCGCCGGTGTCCTGCTTGGCGCCTACCAGCGTCTCGCTCTGCTGACCTGACTCACCATGTCCCACGAGAACCGGCTACGCGCGTCTCTGGCCGTCCCTACATGCCCCTCGGGTCACTTTGCATGGTCGAATTCGACGTCATGGGCGTCACGACAATCGGAACAATGACCACATCAACACGCACCGGCTTCAATCATTGAGAAACATGCGGCGAGACGCCATCAGCGACCTCTCGCGAATGATCGAGGCTAGGGGCCCCGGTTGGGTGGGAGAGCCATCTGATCTGGAACTAGAGCGGGCGCGTGACGAGCCGACAAGAGTATCGAGTCTGCCGCCACTCTTCGAGACATCCTTAGTGGCGGAGTCTCGAAACATTGTTTGTTCTGCTCCCTGTCGCTGTAATGCGGTCGTCTGCCATGCCAGCGCGTTCGTGAGGATTCCCCACGAGGCGAGGTCGAGTACTTGTCGGCGCCAGCCGCGCGCTGCGGCGCGGTCGGCGATCAGTGTCCGTTTGTACCCCCGGTTGATCGACTCGCTGTCGTTTCGTAGTCCATACAGGCGCTGGAAGTGGGGATCCGACTCGGGCAGCAGACGCAGTTGATCGGGCCGGCCGTGGCCGCGCTCTCCGACCTGAGGGTGCGGACTGATCCATGTGACATACGACCCCTTCGGACACGGCACGACCACACCGAGGCTGAAGCGCCAGCCGCCCCCGCCGCGCTGGTAGCGGCGCACCTGTTGGCGCCTCAGGGGACCCGAGAGGACCAGTTGGCCCGCGTCGTCGAGGCCGACCTCGTGGATGGAGCCGTTGGAGGCGACCAGGGAGTGCTCGCAGGCTCGACCGCGGACCACGTGACGTGAGGCGCCTAGGGGGATCTGGCGATGCACGCGCTGGTCCCCGTCGCGCCTCCCGGCGTGGACCTTGTTGACGACGAGGAGGCCGAGCTCGCTCATCAGGATCTCGTGTTGTATCCCGCGAAAGGCCCCGTCGTAGACGACGGCCTGGATGGCCCCACCTGCCACGGCGTGGACCTGGCGAATGAGGCGAATGGCCTCGTCGGCCTCGTGCCCGCGCTGCTGCACTCGACCGACGGCCAGGATGACGCGCTGTTGGACCGCCTCGCCGCGCACCGCGATGGCGACCAGGTTATTGCCGTAGATCTGGCCGTCGTGACGGGCGTGCTCCTGCGCCTCAGGATCCTGGCGGCCCCGCTCGGCCCGATTGTAGAGGGGGCGCACAACGGTGCCGTCGCCGTAGATCGTGCGGCGCGGGTGGGGCCTCGTTCGCGAGCCCCCCTGGGGCACGAGCAGCCCGATTCGCTGGGCGAGGGCCACCGAGTGGGTCGTGAAGGCGAGCTGGAGTGTCTCGAGGTTCTCATCTTGCGTGAGGTGGTCGCGCACGTGGCGGTAGGTGTCGGCGAGCAGGGGCGGCGTGGTGGGCGGCATCTCAACGCCGCGCGGGTGGCGAGCGGCGCCCTCGTTGTAGCGCTCGAGGACGAGCTGCCACGTGTCGCCGCTCAGCAGTTCGGCGTCCAGGCGATTGGCCGAGCGGTAGATGCGCGCCATCGCCCCGTAGGCCAGGTGCATCGCCAGGGGATGTCGGCGGGTGCGCCGACCGAGGTCCCCGAGCTCCGCGGTCAGGTCGTGGATCAGGGGACTGGCGAAGAGGGCGTCGAGCTGCTCGGCCACGCTGGGCGGGCGATGACGAGTCACTGGAGATCCTCCTCCACGCTGAGGGCACGACGGGCGGCGTCGAGACTTGTGACCCCGAGGGCCCCGGCGGCCGCCTCGACGCCGGAGCGGACGAGCACCTGGCGAGCGCCCCAGAGGCGAACGGAGCCCGGGCGCACGCCCGGCCCGGCGACGCCGGCCGCGCTGAGGACCTTGGTGAGCAGGTTCGCCGTGGCGGCCTGGGCGCTGTGGGGATCGGCGTACCCGACTCGACGCGGGACCACGAACTCTTCCGGGCGCGGTCGGACGTCGTGGTGGATGCGGGTGAGGACGCCCCGTCCCCAGGAGCTGAGCTGACCGGTACGGGGCTGGATCGGCATCGCACCGGGCAGATCAATCGTCCCGCTACCCAGATCGACGTCGCGCCACTGAAGTTGCGCGATCTCACCGGTGGTCGCACTGGCCTCGGCGAGGGCAACACACAAGGCGGCGCGGCGCGACGAGCGCACCCGCCCGAGGGCCGCGACGCGCACGCGCGTTATCTCGGCGTCGCTGAGGGGTCGCACCCGGCGCTCGGTCTTACTCGGCAGGGCGAGGTCCGCAGTCGGGTCGACGAAGCCCGGCTCGACCTGACAGAGCGCCGCGAAGAGGCCGGTGAGGGCGCTGCGGCGTAGGTGGGCGGTGGCGAGCGAGGGGTTGTGCTGGCGGCGGGTCTTGGCCCAGATGAAGCCCTCACAGTGCTCGGACGTGACGGCGAGCAGTGAGGTCACCCCGGTCACCTCCAGGCGCGCGGCGAAGCGCTCGATTAGCCCTCCGAGGCGTTCCCTCGTCGAGACGGATCTCGGCTGCTGGGACCAGATCTCGCGCACGATCGCGAGCTCGGCTCGAAGACCGTGACCGCGAAACTTGCTCCAGTCACTTGCCTGTGGTGTGGACTCCATGACCGCACCGTGCCGGTCGGTCAGATCGGCGCACACACCGTTCGCGCGCTGGCAACGGTCTTGGACCTGTGTTGTGGCGACTCACGGTGAAGAGTCCCTTGGAGGCATTCCCGGTGCGGAAACGTTGTTCGGGCAGCGAGTCACGTGGCAAGTTAGCGGTGGTGATTGATACATCCTTCGACTTTCGAAGTGACGCAGGGGGCAAGGATCCCGATTCGTACAGCGCGACTCTGCGGCGATACCACCAGGTGCTCTGGAGCAAACCCCTGCCCAGCGGCCTCCCGTTCGACCTTTCGGTCACCCAACCGGGCGCCTATCTCTACCACCGATCCGATCTGGGCGAGTTCGTCCTCGCCAGTGATTCAGTGATACCGACATTCGGAAGATGGAAGCGTCTGAGTCCCATCATCGAGCAGATCCCCAAACGAGAGACTGAAGCGTTCAGGGCACTCAGCTACACGATTGGCGCCATGATGGTCTTCCCGGGCAACCGGGTCGAGGGCAAGGCGACGATCAACGGCGCCCGAGGGTTCAACGTGAGAATCGCCGATCGTCTGGATCTGACGCTGGAGTGCATTCGTCGTCACTACCTTCACCTCGAAAGTCCTCTCGCGGATACCTTGGCGCTCTACTCCGACTTCTTCAGCCTCTTCGGCGACTTCAGCGGCTACGTCGACTTCTTCCTGCTTGACGACCTGGTCACGTTGGATCAGGAGGTGAGGTTCCACCTGCCCTTCGAGGACTGTCGTACGTCGGCGTATCCCAGGGACCTCGCGTCGTACCTCGACTACCGGCGATCCTCCATCGAGTTCATCGAGGCCCGCAATCGGCGAATTCGAGCTCTCTACGACTGAAGGGATATCGGAGAAGCAATGCAGACCTCTCGGTGACGAACTCACAGACGGGTGGCGAAGATGGCTTCGGGGGCTCGACTCCGACAGTGCGGGATTCCCCGAGCTGCCCGCTTCTAGCCCCGCGCGCGGATTCTTCCCGGTCGGTGCTCTCGAACGCCGATCTCTCGGGCCACACTCATGAGGTCCTGATGTCCGAGGAAGGCCGCCGCGGCCTCGAGGCCGTGTTCGTCGTAGACGCGCCGACCAGCGGTGTTGCGGATGGACAGTGGCGTCACGGTCGGGTCGTTGCCCAAGCCGGCTGTGATGAGGGCCTTGCGCACGACCATCAGGATCGAGGACTGGATCTTGCCGGGGTGGCTGGAGCGACCCCCGTAGAGGAGTAGGGAGTCTGATGGGGCGCCGTCGGCCAGGCGCGTGAGCGACGCGCGCGCCCAGGTCGGCACCTCCAGGCGTCGCGGAGCGGCCACGGGGTAGCCAAAGCTCGACTCGCGCTCGGTCCCCGGGGCCATCACCGCACAGACCGTGCGGGTCTCGTCCCACAGGACGGCGCTTTCACGGAATCGATGTAGCTCGCCGCTGGCCAGTCCCGCGTCGAGCGCTCCGACACTCGCGCAGCGCACGACCGAGCCGAGTGCGCTGTGGCGCACGAGTCCGGACTCCACCTCGGAGAAGGTGCGCCGGCGCAAGGTCCGCGAGGGCGCCTCCCAGCGTGGTCGCCTGAGACCGGGGCCGCTCAGCTGGCTCAGGCGCTCGAGCACCTGGAGGCTGGCCCAGCGATCGAGGCGCTCGGCCCAAAGGGTTGGCTCTGCGAGGAAGTAGTCGATGGCTCGAAGCGGGGCGTGGTGTTCGAGGAGCGTCTCGAGCTCGCCGGCGAGGCTCGTGACGGTCCCGATGGCGGCCTCGCTGTAGACGCCGGTCGCGCGCAGGCGCGTGGCGAGGTTCTCGGGTAGGCCCTCTTCGCGCCAGGTCTGCCAGCGAGTGGCGTTGAGGGTGGTCTCGGTTGTGGTGTCAGATGAGTTCGTCATGCCCACGACGGTGTGGGTCCGCCGAATCCGGCAATCGCCGCCATCTAAGGGGCTAGATGGTCACCGTCCGCTGGCGCCGTCCCCGACGGTCCAGATGGGCCTCGTGCTGGGCGCATCGGGTGTGACGAGCGACGTGCACGTCCCAGGCGATGGCGTTGCACAGGAGACCCGCCCCGATGACGTCGAAGAAGAACGCCTCGGGCTCGAGACTGCCCGCCCGTCCGCGGGGCAAGAGGGACTTGAACCAGGAGAAGGAGGACTCGACGTCGCTGCGCAGTCCGGCCAGGCCCTCGATGGCGGCACTGACCTCGGGAATCGGGCGGAGCCAGTCCGCGAGGGCCAATTCGCGCTTCGGAGAGCGCGACGAGGGACGCGACGCCGTGAAGTCGATCTCCACGCTGAATGATCCGTTCCGGCAGGGAACGCGGTGGGTGCCGAGCAGCCGTTGGCCGTCCTCGCTCTCTTCGAATCGGGCGCTCACGCACTCGACGACGGGCGCGTCCAGGGTCACCTCAACCCCGGGCGCCGTGCTCACTAGCGCCCCGTCGATGGCCCAGAGCTCGTGGTGACACGGGCCGATCACCGTCTCGTGGACCTCGGTGCGCACGTAGTGCAGAGAGAGTCGGGACTTCGGGGCGACTTTGTCGGAAGAGCGGTGACGCGCGCCCTTGCCCTTTCGCTTTTCGGGGCGCCCGTCGGAGCGATAGCCCCCTCGCTGGAGTTCGTAGGGCAGCAGGAGGTGGGGCTGAGTTGGGGAGGCCTCGGGCATCTCGACGATCGGCACGACCCCGCGGCGCAGGAGCTCGCGGATGTGGGTGCCCTGCATGAGCCGGTCGTAGACGACGTGGCTGACCCCGCCCTTCGCGAGATCGATCACGCGGGTAAGCAGTCCCATCGCCGAGCCGATCTCGTTGCGGTCGAGGAAGAGGTCAACCCCGAGGACAACGCGCTGCCAGCGCTTGCGCCCGTGGACGCCCACGAGCGTGATGGGCACGCCGACGAGGCTCTCGTTGCCCTTCTTTCCCTTGAAGTGCGGGCCGAAACGGGGATTCTCCTTCGCTCGCGAGCCCTTCACCACGCCGTTCTCGTCGTACGTGACGTCCGACATCGGGGCAAAGACCGAGCCGTCGCCGTAGATGACCGAGCCGGGCGTGGGCGCGTCCCATCGAGACGCGGGCTCGGCGCTCAGCAGGCCGATCGACTGGGCCAGGGTGACGGCTGCCGTGCTGAAGGCCTCGGACAGCTCGTCGGGCAGATCCTCGCCGAGGAGGCGACGGATCTTCTCGTACTGGTGATAGGTCGGAGCCCGTTCGGGGAGCGTGCGACCCACTCGGGCGGCCGAGTCGCGAAGACTGTCCCAGAGGTTCGTCGAGCGCAGCGCGGACTCGCACGCATTAGCCGAGCCGAAGGCCCAGCGGCCCCCAAGGAAGATCAGCACGCCCAGCGACTGCGGCTGCGTCAGACGTCCACTAGGCACGTGACGCACCAGGATGTCGGCGAGGTCCTCGAGTCCGGGCATGGCCGCGAGGGCCTCGAGATCGGAGATTGGATTGCGGTCCACGGGTCATTCCTTTGAGTCGAGTTGAGTATCGGACTCCAAGGAAGGTGTTCCCGATGAATTAGGGCGCAATCGCGCCATGAATGATGAGTCATGGTGTCGCCCCGTCGTGACAGACTCGGTGAGGTTCCGTATCACGGCAGTTGACTTGGCGGAGACACTAGAAATTGAAGGAACAATGACCGTCGACAATCGGGCGCGATCTAGCACCCCGCTCTTCGTGGTGGACAACGCTCCAAACGGCCGTTCAGGACTCGGGTACTTGCGCGAGTGGTGTGAACTCGCGAGCTCGATGGACGTGGCGACGGGCTACTTCGAAATCGGGGCCCTGCTCGACCTTGATGGTGAGTGGCAGAAGATGGAGAAGATCCGGATCCTCATGGGCGATGAAGTGGCCCGTCGTACGAAGAGGGCGCTCCTTGAAGCCCTGACCCGGCGTGCCGCTGACACGCTCGATGAGAGTCTCGAGGCAGAAAAGGACACGGACCCTTTTCTCGAGGGTGTCCCCGCGATCGTCGAGGCAATCGCCAAGGGCAAGATTGAGTGTCGGGTCTACAATCGTGACAAGTTCCACGCCAAGGCATACATCACCCACGGTCGATTCGACGTCGTCGGGTCTCAGGCGCTCGTAGGATCGAGCAACTTCACCAGGCCGGGACTCACGCAGAACGTCGAGCTCAACATCAAGATCGAGTCGTCGGCAGAAGTCGCCCAACTTCAAGATTGGTACGAGAAGCACTGGGAGGATGCGGTCGACATAGCTCCACAACTCCTGCGAGTGGTTGAACGACACGTCGAACTACACGGCCCCTTCGATGTCTGGGCGAAGGCGCTTCAGGCCCTCTTCGCGAACCAGGACGTCACTCCCGGGACCTGGGAACGGACCGAGTCGCGCATGTTCAAGAAACTCGACCGCTACCAACAAGAGGGCTACTGGGCACTGATGAACATCGCGAAGCAGCACGGTGGCGCGTTGCTGTGCGACGGTGTGGGTCTGGGCAAGACGTACGTCGGGCTGATGCTAATTGAGCGCCTCGTGTTATACGAGAACAAGCGAGTCGTCCTCTTCGCGCCCAAGGCCGTTCGCGACGCGGTGTGGACCAAGGATCTGCGTACCCACCTACCCCACATCGGCGGCGTCAGTGGCTCGGCGGACTTTAGCAACCTGTCGGTCTTCTCCCACACAGACCTCACCCGTAGTGGCGACTTTCCCGAGCGCTTCGAGCGCATCGCGGAACTTGCCGATGTCGTCATCATCGATGAGGCCCATCACTTCCGCAACGTCGGGAAGCGAGGGGACCCGGAGAGGCCCGAGGAGCGCTCTCGCTACTGGAGGCTCTACGACCTCATCAATGGCAAGGGTCGCCCGAAGGCGTTGTACATGCTGACAGCTACACCCATCAACAACTCGCTGAACGACTTTAGGCACTTGGTGGAGCTCTTCACGCGCGGGGATGACACCGCGTTCGCTCACACACTCGCGATTCCCAGCCTCAATGCGCGCCTCAACGCTATGACCAAGAGTCTGCGAAAGAGGTTTGAGGAAGCCGAACAATTGGCTTTTCCGGAGATTGCTGATCAAGCCCAGGAACTTCTCGCCGGTGACCCACTGTTTCGAGGACTAGTCGTTCAGAGGAGTCGTGCTTACGCCCGGGCCAGTCAGATCCAAGAGACCGGGAGTGCCGCCGCCTTCCCGGTGCGAAAGGATCCCTTGGTCGCGGAGTACTCGATCCGTAAGAGCTACGGGAAGCTTCTCGACCTCGTCGATCAATCGTTTACCAAGGAGCAGCCGCTCTTCGCTCTCTCCGTGTACTACCCGTTGCACTACTACAAGGGTCCTGATCCTGACATTGACCCGTTCGAAGAGAACCGCCAGAAGCAAGTCGTCGCTCTGATTCGCACGAACTTCCTCAAGCGGTTCGAGAGTTCTGTCTACGCCTTCGAGAGGTCGTGTGACCGTCTCATGAGGAAACTCATCGCCTTCTTGAAGGTAAACAGCGTCACCGATGGTGAGATGCGTCGCCTCGAACGCTGGATTGATCAGCACGCGGGGATACTCGACTACTCGCGCCACCGTCAGCTTGAGCTGTGGGCTGATTCGGAGGCCGAGGAGGACGAGGATGATGACGTCGTGCCACCGGAACTGCTCGATGACTTTGAACTGCTCGACCGAGATGAGTATGACGTCAACGAGATGATCCAGGAGACGTTCCTCGACCTCGACCAGCTCGCAAAGTTCCTGGAGGAGGCGAAGCACTTCGCGCCGCGTCAGGATGACAAACTGCAGAAGCTGATTCGACTCTTGAAGACGAAGGATGTCAAAGGCCGAAAGGTCCTTGTATTCACGGAGTTCGCTGACACCGGTCGATACCTGAGGAAGGAACTTGCCGCCGCGGGGATCGACGAGGTCGAGGAGTTGGACAGTGGCTCCAAGTCCGACCGGGCCGAGGTTATTGGACGCTTCAGCCCCTACTACAACGGCTCGAGCTCCGGGGCATTGAAGACCCAAGGTTTTGACGAGATTAGGGTTCTCATTGCGACGGATGTCCTCTCCGAAGGACTCAACCTCCAGGACGCCACGCTCCTCGTCAACTACGACATCCACTGGAATCCCGTGCGCCTGATGCAGCGGATCGGGCGCGTCGATCGTCGACTCAACCCGGAGGTGGAGCAGGCCATCGTGTCGGATCACCCGGAGTACGCGCCGGACCGAGGAAAGGTCCGGTTCTGGAACTTCTTACCTCCTAGCGAACTCGACGTTCTCTTGAAGCTCTACTCGAAAGTGAGTCACAAGACGTTGCTGATCTCGAAGTCCCTCGGCATCGAGGGGAAGAAGTTACTGAAGCCGACTGACGACTACGAAGCTCTGAAGGAGTTCAACGCTGCCTACGAGGGCGAAGTCACGGTCCAAGAGACTTTGCTTCTTGAGTACCAAGAACTGCTCAAAGAGCACCCCGGACTAGAAGAACGTTTGAACGGATTCCCGAAGGCGATCTTCTCCGGCAAGGAGCCGATGTCGGAGGATGCTGAGGGAGTCTTCTTCTGCTTCCGGCTACCCGCCCTAGACACGTCGGAAGGGGAGTTCACACTGGAGGCCGGAGTCACTGCGTGGTACCTGTACCTCCGCGCCACAGGTGAGGTTGTGGAGGACCTGCCGCGAACTGTGAGCCATATCCGTTCGACTCCATCGACAGTGCGCCACTGTGCTACCGAGCCTTCCGAACTCATCGTCGCTCGCGACGCGGCTCTCAAGCACATCAAGGACTCATACCTCAAGAGAGTCAACGCGCCTATGGATGCACCGAAGCCCCAACTGGTGTGCTGGATGGAACTGAGCAAGGGGTGACGTGGCTACTCTGAGACCCGAACGTCTGCGCGAAGTCAAGACGCTCGAGGACGTCCTCGAGTACCTCTCTGACGAGTTGGATTGGCCGATCACCTCCGACGACCTGGAGGCGTCTACGTACGACTGGAATCCCGATGAGCTCGGAATCTCCGCAGAACTGGTGCCTCACCTCGTGTCGCTCCGCCAGCTACGACCGATGACGGCGAACCAGCCGTGGGGTGTCTTCTTTCTCGAGTTCAGTGGACCTCGGTTGCCGATCACACCGCTGCGCCGTCTGCTCCAAGGTCTCGTCGCGAAGAAGCGAGCTTCCGCGAGGGGAGAGGCTCCGACTTGGCGACTTGACGATCTTCTCTTCATCATCACCACCGATTCTGGTGATTCGGTAGAGCTCCACTTCCTTGCCTTCTTCGACGAAGGCGGATCATCGGTAGTTCTTCGCTCGCTGCCGTGGCGGCCCGAGCAGTCTCCCAACCAGCACCTAAAGCGTCTCGCAACAGAGCTCCTTCCGCACCTCGAGTGGCCTTCAAGCACCGATGATGTCGATGCGTGGCGTCGTGAGTGGCGTGAGGCCTTCAAGCTGCGACTCGGTGAGGTCATCCGCTCAGCTGCGACGCTCGCCGAGCGCATGGCGAAGACCGCGATCGACTTGCGCGAGCAGATAGCGGAGGCAATTCGAGACGAGCGCGGTAGCGGACCGTTTTCGAGGCTGCTAGGCGAAGTGCGCAAGGAGCTCGTGGCCGACGTTGATGGTGATCGCTTTGCCGACATGTGTGCTCAGACCCTTGTCTATGGCGTCCTCAGCAGCCGAGTAACGGATCCAGTGGCCTTTGGGGCATCGCCAACGCTTTCGAGCGTGCCCCTCGCCAACCCGTTCCTTGAGGCTTTCTTTGAGCAAGTTCACGACGAGGCGTTGGCGCTGGACCTCGAGGGGAGCGGGCTGGAGCAATTAGTAGCGGACCTTCGTGAGTCCAATGTGGAAGCGATCCTTGACGACTTTGGCTCGACGGCGAAGGGCGCAGACCCGGTTATCCACTTCTACGAGGAATTCCTGAAGCGCTACGACAAGAAGATGCGGGCTGATGCAGGAGCCTTCTACACCCCGCAGCCGATCGTCGACTTCATGGTGCGCACCGTTGACTCTCTCCTTCGCTCGAGGTTCGGTCTCGAGATGGGAGTGGCTGACAACTCGTCATGGGCCACAGTCGCCTCGCGTGTCGGATTTGAAATCCCGGCTGGTGTCGATCCCGACCAGCCATTCCTCTCGATGCTCGACCCTGCGACGGGAACAGGTACCTTCCTCGTGTCGTGGCTGCGTCGCGCGCGAGAGTCGTTCTTTGTCGAGTACCCGTCGGGGGACTGGCCCGAGCACCTTCGGAACCACGTGCTTCCTGCCATGCACGCCTTCGAGCTCATGCTCGGACCGTACGCGATCGCGCACCTGAAGATGGCGTTGGAACTCAATGATGAGAGCGTGACGGACGGCGAGGTGTGCATCCTGCTCACGGACACGCTCGATTACTCCGCGCGGGAACTCAGGTTCGACATCTTGAATGATCCTGTCGCTGCGGAAGGGGAGCGCGCTGGCGAACTCAAGTCATCCGAACGATTCACAGTGATTATCGGCAACCCACCATACGACCGAGAGCAGCGAAGGGTAGGCGACGGAGGGCGGAGAAAGGGCGGCGTCGTCAGATATGGGCTTGAGAGTGTAGTTCGACCTCTGCTTGATGACCTAACTAAGCCCATGAACACCGCTGGTCTCGGGGTACATATCAAGAATATCTATAACGACTACGTCTACTTCTGGCGGTGGGCCATGTGGCAAGCCACTGAGTTACCGGAAGGGCCGGGAGTCGTGGCGTTTATCACTGCTGCTTCATATCTCGATGGGGTTTCTTTGAGTGGTTTGCGATCGTACATGCGAAGAAAATTCGATGAGCTCTGGATCGTCGATCTTGGTGGTGAAGGCAGAGGTGCTATCACCGAAGAGAACGTGTTCGACATTCGAACTGCAGTGGCCATCGCCTTTGGTGTTCGACTGGCAAGCAATTCCCAGACACCTCGGGGAAAATGTCAAGTGCGCTATGCGCGGATTGAAGGCAAGAGACAAGAGAAGTTCGAGAGCCTGAAACAGTTGGAGATCTCGCCCGAGCGCTTCGACTTCGTCTCCGGGACAGGTTTTGATTCCTTTGTTCCAAGGAGAAACTCCCCGTATCTCAGTTGGCATCCGATAAGTGATCTTTTCCCATGGATCCACTCGGGTTCCAAGTTTCAGAGAACGTGGCCGATTGGCGAAGAGAGGAAGTTACTCGAGCGGCGTTGGAAGTCTCTTCTCCCTCTGTGCCAACCTCTCGTGAGACAGTCTGCGCTGACCAATTAATCCATTGAGAGGGCGGAGAAGGAATTTCTCCCATGACTACGACCACCACCACTGAAGACACCGTGCACCAGACTGAAGGGA
>JAJYGN010000034.1 GCA_021790675.1 Actinomycetes bacterium | reverse complement strand
GTCGACGTGCAAGAAGACGTTGAGCTCGGCGTTGCTCGACTCAATGGCCGCGAGCGAGTTCTCGAGCTCGGCGATCGCGCTCGACTCGCCCGCGCGCACGCGCGCGGCGATCTCTCGTGCCGTCATGGCGCCTCGCCCATGATGCGCGGCACCGCGAAGCGGCCGTCCTCGGCGTCGGGGGCCATGGCGAGCACCTCGTCGCGATCCAGGCTGTCGCGCACCTCGTCGGCGCGCACGATGTTGATCAAACCGAAGGGATGCGCCGTGGGCACCACGCCCTCAAGGTCGAGCTCGTTCATGTCGGCGGCGTGCTCGAGGACCTGGCCGAGCTGGGCGGTGAAGCGCTCGAGCTCGTCCTCGGAGAGATGCAAGCGGGCCAGGTGCGCCACGTGGGCGACCTCGTCGCGGGTCAGGGGGTTGGTCACGCGAGCGTCCGTGCGAGGAACGAGAGGGTCGCCGACTCGACGAGGGGCTGGTCGTGGTCGAGCGTGGCCACGTGATAGGAGTCCTCGAGCCAGATCCGCTCGAGCGGGCCGGACACGAGCTCAACCAGCGCGTCGCCGTTGTCGGAGGTGACGACGTGGTCCTCGCGGCTCTGGAGAAGCAATCCCGGCGCGCTGATCGAGGGAAGTCCCTCGTGCAACACGGCCACCCCGTCGAAGAGGCTCTTCGCGCAGACAAGGGGAGTCGCCGGGTAGGCGGCCTCGGAGACGCCCTCTTTCTTGATGTCCTCGCCAATGGACTCGAACTCCTCGACGCCGGCCGCGAGCAGTTCGACCAGGCCGGCGTAGAGCTCGGGGGCGACCGGCTTGACCAGCGGGTTGATGT
Source organism: Actinomycetes bacterium (assembly GCA_021790675.1). GTDB lineage: Bacteria > Actinomycetota > Acidimicrobiia > Acidimicrobiales > RAAP-2 > RAAP-2. The sequence goes on along the minus strand of JAJYGN010000034.1, from coordinate 2,691 downwards.
AGACACACCCGGCGACCTCGCGGTGCTGGGCGACGTGGGCAGTTAGGCCCCCGCCCATGGAGAGTCCCACGACGCAGACGCGCTCGCTGCGTGCGGCCAAGTCGTCGTAGGCGGCGAGCGCCGCGCCGGTCCAGTCCTGCCAGGTGGTGGTCTTCATGTCCTCGATCGAGGTCCCGTGTCCCGGCAGGAGGGGCAGCTCGACGCTATATCCCGCCGCGGCGATGGCCTCGGCCAGGGGGCGCATGGAGGCCGGGCTGCCGGTGAACCCGTGCAGGACGAGCACGCCGAGGGGCCCTCCCAAAGAGGAGAAGGGCTCGGCGCCGGGCAAGACAGACGTGGTCATGGCAGAGACTTTACCGGCCGGCGGTCCCCGCCCGTTTCTGTCGCGGCACGTCGCGCACGAAGAGCGCGGCGAGCACCCCGGCGCCGGCGACCGCCGCACCGATCGCAAAGGGCGCACGGAACGTGGCCAGCAGACCCGGACCCGGAGGCGCAGCCACCAGGTGGTGACGGCGAACGAGGGCCTGCTGGACGGTCTCGAGGATCTCGATGCCCGCAACCTCGCCGACCTGGACCGAAAGCATCTGGGCCGCCGACATCACGCCGAACTCGTTGGCGCGCACCTCGTTGGCCATCACCGAGCTCGACGAGGGCATCGCCACCCCCATGCCCAGTCCCGAGAGGGCGAGCGCGAGCACCACCTCGAGCGCGCTCGAGCTCGGGGTGAGGACCGCGAAGATGCTCAACGACCCGGCAAGGAAGAGCGCCCCGGCAACGGCGCTGACGCGCTCGCCGATGCGCATCGCGACGTAACCGGCAATCGGCGAGCTGATGGCAAAGACGAGGGGGCGGGCCACGGCGATCGCGCCCACGCGCGCGATCGAGTAGCCGTATCCGCGCTCCATCAGCAAGGGAAAGAGGAAGAACCCCCCGAAGTAGGCGAAGGTCGCGCATCCTCGCAGCAGCATCGGCATCACGAAGTTGCGCCGGCGAAAGTAGTGCGGCGGAATCAGCGGGTGCGCCGCGTGATTGAGCCGGTAGATGAAGACACCGAGCAGCGCGAGGCTCGCCGCGCCGAGTCCGAGGGTCGCGGCGCTCGCCCAGCCCCAGGACGGCGCGAGCGAGAGTCCCAGCATCAAGCACACGATGCTGCCCGAGAGGGCCCAACTCCCCAGCCAGTCCATCTCGCGAAAGGCGCCACGCGCATTGGCGACCGGCGCGCCCTCGTGACGCGGCAGGACGAACCACACGACGGCGAGCGCCACCGCGATCAGTACTAGCTGGACCCAGAACAGGGCCCGCCAGCCGAAGGCGGCGATGATCGGCGAGCCCAGCGACACGCCGATCACTGGGCCGCCCGCGCCAACCAGCGACCACCAGCCCATCGCCTTCACCCGCGTCTCGGGGCTGAAGACCAGAGAGATGAGAGCCCCCGAGGCCGTCCCGGTCGCCGCGCCCTGGACGCCGTCAAGGGCGCGCGCGGTGAGCAGCCAGCCGGCGTTGGTCGCGAGCGCGGTGAGAGCCGCGGTGCCGATTGCGCTCGCGAGCCCCGCGAGATAGAGCCGGCGGTGTCCCCACAGGTCGCCGACCTTGCCCAGGATCGGCGCGGCCAGCCCGTAGGCGAGCAGCGGCCCGATCATCGTCCAGGTGAGAACCGTCACCGAGGTGTGCAGCTGGCCGGCCACCGTGGGCAGGGCCACGATGAACACGGTGAACGTGAAGTTGAGCGCCAGCAGACCGGCGAGCAGGGACCACAGCACCCACCACGCGTGGCGCGACGAGGTGGCAGCACGGCTCTGGACGCGCTCGCGCAGCAGGAAGAACCAGTTGAGGTCGCTGCCAGCCTCGCCACCGAGGGGGTTGAAGGCGGCCCCGGCCGGGTCGCTCGCGGCGCTGAGCAGCCCCTCGGGGTCTTCGCGGTCGACGTGGCGCCCGCTCACCCTCCCAGTGTCGCCAGACGCTCGGCGAGCTCGGCGACGCCCCAGCGGTCGTTCTTCTCCAGGGTCGTCGTCATGGTCCAGTTCTGGAACAGTCGCACCGTGCCGCCCTGGACGAAGTAGACCTGGCCGGTCGATGCGCAGTCTTCCATGGCGAGCGTCGCGACCAGCGGCGAGATGTTGGCCGGGTCCCACACGTCAAAGACCGCCGCGTCGGCGGGCTTGACCACGTAGTCCGAGAGCCCCGGCGTCGACTCGGTCATGCGCGTGCGCGCGGCCGGGGCGATCGCGTTGACCCGCACGCCGTAGCGGCCGAGCTCTTCGGCGATGATGACCGTGAAGGCGGCGATGCCGGCCTTGGCCGCGCCGTAGTTGGACTGGCCGACGTTGCCGAGCAGCCCCGACGTCGAGGACGTGTTGATCACCGAGGCCTTCACCTCGTGGCCGGCCTTGGCCTGCTCGCGCCAGTAGGCGGCGGCGTGACGCGTCGGCACGAAGTGGCCCTTTAGGTGCACGTTGATCACCGAGTCCCAGTCCGACTCCGAGAGGTTCACGAGGACCCGGTCGCGCAGGATGCCCGCGTTGTTCACCAGCACGTGCAGCTCGCCGAAGGCCTCGAGCGCGCTCGCCACGAGGTGCGCGCCGCCTTCCCACTCGGCGACGTTGTCGTGGTTGGCAATCGCCTCGCCGCCCATCGCGCGGATCTCGGCGACGACCTCCTCGGCCGGGGTGGCCTCGCTCGTCGAGCCGTCCA
>JAJYGN010000037.1 GCA_021790675.1 Actinomycetes bacterium | reverse complement strand
AGGACGTCAGTGGACGTCGGTGGACATTCCACTTCGTCCGACCAGCAAATCTGGACGCCGAGAAACATCCCTGGACATTCTGGAAACACTCCCAAGGTGCCGGGATCGAGACCCGGGCGGCCCACCAGGTATTTTGTGACTGTTTAGTGGTTCTGCGGAGAGGGAAATCCCACGCTCTATCCCAGCGCTCGCCCCATACGAGTGCTCTCACTCATTGCGGCCATTTGTGGTGAACCCGCGAACACATCTCCGAGCTCTCTAGTCATGCTTCTCATCTTCCTCTCCTTCGCCGTGGTCCCCAACGGTCGCAAACTTTTGATACTTAGCGAGGATCCAAAGAAGAATTAGTTTTCCTTAAACGGGAAGTGTTCCAAACTGGGACTCCTCATGATCCGCAACGGTCGCGTCACAACGAGAATTCGTCACCTTTGCTGTGCCCAGATCGGTGCCACCACCGTTCAATCGGTTTTCACCGACAGTATCTGCGTAAGCCGCTCGCCCTACAATGGTGACATGGTTAGACGGCGCGCGAAGACAGTCGTTGAATGGGCCGAGCGGATGCACTCGGCGGCCCCGCCAACTGAGGATGATGTGACAGTACTTCTCGACGGACGACGCCTGGATTCCAGGGAGTCTGTTGAAGCGTGGCTCGCCGAAGTTGACGCCATTCGGGTACGGGAAGCCGCAACCGATGACATCGCCCTATAGCGGACCACCGCTTGACCTCAATCGACTGCTCGAAGTGCTCGTGCGAAACAACGTCGACTTTGTGGTTGTCGGAGGATCGGCGGCAGGATTCCTCGGGGCATCGCGTCTGACCGAAGATGCCGATTGTGTGGTGAGTCGCGAACGCGCGAATCTCGAAAGACTTGCTACGGCACTGCGTGAACTTCACGCTCGATTACGCGTCGCGCGCATGAGCGACGAGGAAGCCAAGGCGCTGCCGGTCAATGTCGACGGCGTAATGCTCGAGACAACTGGAAACTCGACGTGGACAACTGACGCCGGGCCTTTCGATGTCTTGGCTGAATTGAAAGATCTGGAAGGACAGTCCGTTCATTACGAAGAATTGTTGTCTCGATCGATGGTTGTTCGCGGTGACGGTTTCGTTGTCCACGTTGCTTCGGTTGATGACATCATTGCGGCGAAGACCTTCGCCAATCGCGATAAGGACCGCGAGGCCCTGCCGGAGCTTCTTGACATTCGAGAACGAGATCACTCGCAACGCCATGAGCAGTATCAACACGTCGTCGAGTTCGAAGTGCCCGATGATCCCAATCGCGACATCGAACCTTGAACTCGGGCCGTCAGTTCACGAACTGAGAGATAGTTCGACATCGTTCTGAAGGTTCGGTGAGGCCACGAGGCGCCCTGCGCTGGGAGCCCCGGCTCCCAGCGCAGGCAAATCTTCAAGAAAGGTTCAAACGGTTGACAACTTATGTGGCGATTCATCTTTCCGGGTTGCGACGCCTCAAAGATCGGTACCCACGGATTCTCTACGAACGCCCCATCCCGAAACCTTCAATCACGATCTGTGTTCAGGTGTCACCACTCACCTCCGAAGCGCCAGTAAAAGTCGCCTCGAAAGCCCCAATAAGGATGTCTGCCGCCGTGGCGATGTCGGCAGGAGTGTTGTTGTGTCCGAGCGAGAGCCTCACGGTACCCAGTGCAATATCTGGCGCCACGCCCATGGCACACAGGACGGCAGAGGGGGTGTGCAGTCCCGAGTGACACGATGAGCCGGTGGAAGCGGCCACGCGCTGGGCGTTGGCCAGCACGTCGCGACCGAGGACGCCGGGGAATGACACATTCAAAGTGTTCGGCAGGCTGTTGTCCTCGAGCGTGTGTCGAACCAGCCCGGGGATGGCGCCTCGAAGTTGCTGCCACAACGCATCGCGCAGACCACGCAGGCGCTGTCCCTCCGCGTCGAGGCGCGTTTGGGCAAGGTGGCACGCAGCGGCGAGACCGACGATGTACGCGACGTTCTCGGTGCCGGGGCGAAGCCCCCGTTCCTGGTCGCCGCCGAGCAGCAGTGGCTGGAGGGGTGTTCCACTGCGGACATACAGCGCACCGACGCCCTTGGGTGCGTAACACTTGTGACCCGCGATCGACAGCAGGTCGACACCGAGAGTATCGACGTTGACCTGGATCTTGCCTATGGCCTGGGCGGCGTCGGTGTGGGTGATGATTCCCAACCTTCTCGTCGCCGACGCAGCGGCGGCCACCGGCATGATCGCTCCGGTTTCGTTCTGCGCCAGCATCACGGTCAGCAGTGCCACGTCCGTGTCCAGGGCTTGAGTGAGAACTCCGAGGTCGATACTCCCGCTACCCGTGACCGGCAGACGAGTCACGGTCCACCCCTGGGTTTCGAGGTACTCGCACGGGCGCGAAACCGCTGGGTGTTCGACTTGTGACGTAACGATTCGGCGACGATCGGGGCTCGCGACCGCGGCAGTACCACGGATGGCGAAGTTGTTCGACTCCGTACCACCGGAGGTGAACACGATTTCGTCAGGTGCAGCACCGATGAGCCACGCGACCTGTTCGCGGGCATCTTCGACCGCCTCGTGGGCGCGATGGCCGAGGGGATGGTCACTCGAGGGATTACCGTACTCCTCCTTGAGGAACGGCAGCATCGCGTCGAGGACTTCTGCGGCGATCGGCGTCGTGGCATTGTGATCCAGGTAGATGACGTTGGACGGTCCGGTGGTGGTCACGGGCATCGCTTCATGACGTTGTGCTGGGAAGCGGTTCCGTCGGGATCAGCCAGCGAAGGGGCTCGAAGTCTCCCGACAGTTCCAGGCGGCGCTGCAACACCGGGTTCGATGATGATTGGCTGACGTGGCACGCGATTGCCTCTCGCTGGATTACTCGATCGATCGGAACCCGAAAGTCGAGTTGTTCGTCAGACCGTCCAACGAATTTGGCGCCGAACTCGTGGCTCAGTGTCTCAGCGACCCCGTCGGCGATGACCCAGGCCAGCACTGGAACTCCGCAGGGCGTCGAGACGGCTTGCGCGACTTGAGTGGCTCGCACATGGTCAGGGTGTCCGGTGATCCCACCTTCGTCGAACGTAAAAATGAGATCTGCCCCCACCTCCTCGGTCATTCGAACAGCGTGCGCGGTGAGCTCTGAAAACTGTTGATCAGCCAGATGACCGTCCGGGTAGTCCAACAACTGGAACTTCGACACCCCGAGGACCGTGGCGGCCCTCGCGAACTCCAGCGACCGCACGGTGGCGAGGTCGTCATCGTTGACGTGCAATGTGGACGCTTCGCCTCGTGTGAAGCAGAGCACACTCGTGCGCGCACCCTGATTGACGAACGCCGTCAGTACCGCGCCGAGGCCGAACGACTCATCGTCGGGGTGAGCGCAGACAACCAGCACCGACGATGAGGCGGGCAACACTGACGAAATCATGACCCGCTCCGTTCAATCGTGGTCACCTGAAATGCACCGAACGCGGGCGCCAGGCGACCCAGTCGCTCGAACATCGGTCCGAGAGTCCGTAGCCCGACGAACGCCCCCGGCGCGAAGAGCGCCGCCCTGATCGAGACGCGACCGAACGGACGCGCCAGGGTCAGCAGGCTAGCCCGGGAAAGAAAATGCACTCCCGACCATGGGGCGCGCTGTAGTCGGCGCCACCACCGCAGCCCCCACGGACTTCGAGGATTGAGCGATCCGACGATGATGCGACCTCCGGGACGAGTCACTCTGGCCAACTCGGCGAACACCGCACCGAGATCGTCGGTGAACTCGCACAACGTCACCGCGACGACGCGGTCGAAGGTTGCGTCGCCGACGGGGATGCGGTGGGCATCACCGAGGATGAGCCGCGCGCGCGAACGCGTGGCGGCGATGGTGAGCATCGCGGGTTCGAGGTCGAGACCAACGACAGTGGCGTCGGACGTCTCCAATAGCGACGTGAGTCGCCCCGTCCCGCACCCTACGTCGAGGACGCGCAGGTCACTCGACAAGAGACCCAACGCCTCCAGCACGGCGCCCGATTCGATGTCGAACGAGTACCGCCCCCACGGGCTATCGAACCAACGGTCATAGGTAGCGGCGTCGAGACGTTGTTCACGCACCTCAGCTCCTGGCGTTCTCATCGTGCTCATCACCGGTCTCCAAGCGCGTATTGCTCAAAGAACTTCTTCCCGGGATGAGAGGGTTCAACAAGACTTCGGGCCTTCATCACCCGGGTGTCCTCGCGCAGAAGTTGCCCGTGGCGTTGTGCACCACTCGGGCCAGTTCGACAAAACCTCCGGTAGTCATAGCCACCGATGCATGACGTTGTACTCGAAGGCCACCTTGGCGAGGTGATGACGACGTGACGGAGCCCGCAGGGTCACCTGTGGTGAGGGCTCGGCGTAGAAGTCACCCGTGCCAAAGCCCGCCTTCCCTGAACCAACTTCGACGAAGCATCCGCCGCGTCCGTCGAACGTGGCCGCCGTAACTCGACCCTCGATGGTGGCGACAATGTTGTCGGCGACGACCAGCGCCTGCGCGTGCGCGAACACTCCCGCCCGGGGCAGCGGCTTTCCCATGCTCAGCGGGAGTTGGATGTTGTCCCCGATTGCGTACACTCCGGGAAACGCAGTCGCCAGCGTGCGGCGGTCAACTTCGATCCAACCCGCAGAGGAGGCGAGCGACGATGCTCCGACCACGGCCGGCGTCCTGATTGGTGGCATGTACACCAACAGATCGAACGCTTCAGACTGAGCGTCAGCGAACGCGGCGCTGCCCGGCTCGACGGAAACGATCTGATGTGATGGTCGGTAGTCGATACCGCGAGAGGCCAAGATCCCGGTCACCGCCGCCGAGACGTTAGCGCCCGCCACGCCCATAGGTCCTGGTTCGGCGGAGTGCAGTGCAATCTCCACGTTCGCGCGAACACCGTTGTGACGAAGCATGTCGTCAATCAGTAGCGCCGCCTCGTAGGGAGCTGCGGGACATCGGTAGAGCGGAGCCGCAGTGACGAGCAGAATCCGTCCGCGAGTAATAGCGTCGATCGCCGGCTCGAGTTGCTGCGCTCCCGCCAAAGTCGCGAAGGTCCTACCAACCTCTGAAAGGCCCGGAATCGAATCCGTGGCGTAGTCCGCCCCGAGTGACACCACGAGATAGTCGGCGCCGATCCGCTCTCCATTGACGCTCACAGTGCGGTTGCCCGCATCAATCGTCTCGATATCGCCGATCACGACCTCGATACCGCGACGTTCCAGTGAACTCAACGGCTTAGTGACCTGACTTGCTCGGCGCTGGCCGGTCATCACCCAGAGGTAGGAGGCGGCGAACGAGAACTCGGGTTCCCGGTTGACGAGAATCACCCGGTGTTTTCGATCCAGGCGTCGACGAAGTCGGTTAGCGGCGGCGACTCCACCTACGCCGCCGCCGAGGACCACCACCGTCTGGCCGGAGTCGGCACCCGCCACTAGAAGACCAGGACCTTGTCGGCGTCGACCGTCTCTTGCGTGAGTTCATCCATGGTGCTGCGACTCGCGCCCTCCAGCAGATCCGCTTGGGTCAGCCCACGCGCGTCCATGCACGTGCCGCACACCAGCACCTTCGCGCCCTTGCGCGCCACGCTCGCGAGTTGGCGTTCGACGTTGTAGTAGCCATTCGGTGTCTGCTGACCCGACTTGGCGGCGCTCGCCGCGTCACCAAGCAGGAAGACCGACAACTCCACCTGTTCGTGCTGCTTCTGCAAGTTCATCGCCAGTCGCAGTCCGTTGTAGACACGTTCGGTGCCGTACGGGGGGTCATTGAGGATTATCAGAATTTTCATTTGGTTATGCCTTTCTTTTTCTTTTCAACTTCTTTGTCGATCAAGGAGTGTTTTGAATGCGACTTCGCACCAGCAGTGGCACCGAGGTCGAACCTCGTGGCGTGCCAGTCCAAGGGCCCCTCGGCAAGGCGGTGAGCTCGCAATCCCGCAGCTCGGAGTTGCTTTACCGCCTCAGCGGCCATCACGCAGTAGGGACCGCGGCAGTACGCCACGACCGACGTGTCGGGATTCAATTCGCCGAGTCGCTGCGACAGTTCCTCGAGCGGAATGCTGAGCGCGCCCTGTAGGTGGCCCGCCTCGAACTCCAATTGCGGACGTACGTCAATGACCACGACCTCGCCAGCCCGGCTTCGAGTGAGCAACTCTTCGATTCCGATTGATTCGGCGCCGTCAACCTCACCAAAGAATGCCTCCGCCAACTGACCCACTTCCGCGATGCGCGATTCCGCAAGTCTTCGCAGTCCGAGGTACCCCGCGATTACAGATTCGTCGGCCACCCGGTACACCACGTGCAAGCCCTCGCGACGGGACAGCACCATTCCCGCCTGACGCAGGATCTGCAGGTGTCTCGACGTGTTGGCAACCGTCATCGATGTCGCGGTCGCGATCGACTCGACGGAGCGATCGGCCTGGGCCAGTAGATCAATGATCTCCACCCTCTTCGGGCTGTCAAACGCTGTTCCGACGCGAGCGAGTTGCTCGAAGATCGCGCTCTTGAAATCTCGTCCGTTCACCTTTGACCTCCATTCAAGTCCTCAATTGACCACTATAACACTGCAGCAGAAACTATGGGCGAAGGACGCTGTGCACTCCGGTCCGCTCAAAGGTGCAGTCATCCACTCTCGCCATTTGAACTTCGCCGCTCGCAAGTGCCCGACCGTTGACAGAGGTTTCGCCATGGGCAAACCCGTGAAGCCGGGCTCGAAAGACTAGCGAGAACTACCTCTCAAAGGGCGAGTTGGCGTCGACGAGATGAGGCCAACTGGAAATAATGCATCCTGAAACAAGCCGAGCCTACGCTGCGCCATCTCACTGAAGAAGCAGTCGGCCCGATGGCATAACGATTTCAAAGACCACCTCGACTACGTCCGAGGTCGTCCAATACCCGCGAGCGGGAGCGAGCTGTCGCCCAGCCACAACGGAGTGATTTGCACCAGCGTGCCGGTCTCTTCGGCCTGAATCATCTTGTCGTGTCCAATGTAGATGCCTTCATGCGCATCGCCGTGATAGCCGTAAAAGAGAATGTCGCCCGGCTGAATGTCGAAGAGCGGCACCCTTACGGTGTCGTAGAACTGAGAACCCGAGTAGTGGGGCAAAGAAATTCCCGCCGCTTCGTAGGCGAGCATGATGAGGCCCGAACAGTCCACGCCCGAACGCGACGCTCCGCCCCAGACGTAGGGAATCCCGATGAGACTAAGGGCCGCGCGAATCGCGATATTGGCGCGCGAGTCAGGCGGAGGGGCCGGGAATCCCTTTTGGGGTCTGGCTGTCCGTAGCGCGCCAGCCGCCGCAGCCGCGGCGGCCGCCTGTCGTTGTTGAAAATACTCCGCGATCTTCCCCTTCACCTGCGCGAGTTCGTGCTGCAAGGATCTCTCCAAACTCTGGGCGACGAGAAAGGCTCTCTTCGCTGCGGCGGCCTCGCCCGTCGCTCGGCGGCGTTCACCGGCGAGTATCGAGCGCTCTTGAGTCAACAAGATCTTGTAGTTCTTGAGGCGTGCCACCGTGGTGCCGACGTCGCCCTCGGCGAATTGGTTGTAGATGTTGGTGGCCTCGGACTTAGTGGCGCTCGAAGAGAAGAGCGGATTGTTGCTCTGCGCCGAACCGTTGTTAACGTAGGCGAAGATTGCGTCGGCTCGAAGTTGGGCGTTGTCCTTGATGACGTGTTGCTCAATACCGTCAACCACATTCTTGGCGTAGGTGATCTCGTTCTTGATCTTGTTCAACTTGATCTGGGCCAAGTCGTACTTCTCGCCGAGCACATTGACGCGACCATAGATCGACTGGGTCTGCCTATAGAGAACGGCGGCCGTTATCCGCTCGGCGGTGATCCCGGACGCTGCGGCGGGGTGCGATGAAACCACCTCAGTGCTGGTGCACGCTGCGGCTATGGCTAGAACGGACACGGTCCATCGGGTCCACTTCAGATTGCCTAGCGACCGTCGCGCCGAATGGTGTTCGACGTTTGTCATTTCAAGAGGCTAACGACCTCGCTGGACGGACTGGGTCGCGACACTGCAATTTCGTTGCACACAACGTGATCAGAGGCGTGAAATTTTGCAATGACTGCCCACCGATTCATCGAGGAGAGACGTTGTCGACCCGGAGACTCAGCTCACCCCTTAAAACCGCCGACTCTTGAAACTTCATCGATTGTTTCCGCTGACACACCCAGCGGATCGGACCACTTCCTGGTGCGAAACTCATCACCCCGCGAGAAGGTACCGACCTAAGGTCATCAACGCATTCGTGCACGCACGAATGCCAGAGTGAACGAGGCGAGTTTTTCGAGTACAAGTGTACGAGCCAGACATCTCGAATCACCTCCACGACGCGACCAGCGTCGTCGTCGTGAATGCGTTCTTTGTTCACAAGCCATTGAATTCATTACTCACATTGCTGATGCGTCGCTTCGACCGAGAACCTTTCATCGAAGGCGGCGGGCGGAAGACATCAGGGCCGTCGAGAAGTCTTGATGAATCGTCGCCCGGACAGTTTTCGCTCAAGCCTTACATTGAACCATTGAGTCGTTGGTCAAGGTAACTAGGCTGAATGAATGATTCACGTGCGTCGCTGGGGCACGACTCGATTAACTTCCCTCCTCGTTGCTGCAGCCTTCGTATTTGCCAGCACGCTCACACCCATGACCGCCCAGGGCGCCACCATCGCCCAGACCAAAGCCGAAATTGCCCAACTATCCATCAGCCTCGCACGGCAAGAACAACGCAGTGAGACCATGGGCAACCAGTACGACGCCGAACAGGCGAAGCTCCAGTCCATCAGAGCCAGCATCGTCACTCTTGACACGCAGGAGGTGCGCTCGCGCGCGGCCGTGTCGGTGGCCTCCAAGGCACTCGTCACGGCCGTCGTACGCGCTTACGTTCTGGGAGTGGCCGACGCGCAGATACTCTCGCTCTTCAACCAAAACGTCACCGAGAGTGACGCCCGTCAGGTCTATGAAGATCAGGTCATTGGCAATCTCACCACGTTGAAGAAGACATACGAAAAGCAAAAGAGATCCCTCGACAGCACCATCGCCCAGGTCGCGCTGCAGCGATCTAAGGCGCAGCGGCGCACCAACGAGATGCAGTTACTACTGGCGCAAAATGTCCGTCTTGAGAACAGCACCCGGGCCACGTTGGCCGTGGTGACCCAGACGCTGAAGGGGCAGATCATCGCCTATGAAATCACGATGGGCGTGGTGGCCGCCAAGGCGCGAAACTCGGCGGGCGAAGAACAGGCGGTGGCGGCCGCGGCGGCCGTCGGTGGTACCGCCGCCGCCAACAAAGTCCTCGCCGCGATAGCGGCGGCGACGCCCCCAGCCATCACCGAAGTCGCCGGTAGCGCCCAGGGTGATCGGGCCCTGAAGTTCGCCGAGTCACAGATTGGCGTGCCATACGTATGGGGTGGTGAAACACCAGGGGTGGGCTTTGATTGTTCGGGGCTCGTGCAATGGGCCTGGGCTAAAGCTGGCATAACTGTCGCTCGCACGACCTATACGCAGTGGCCAGCACTGCATCACGTGTCGCTCAGTGCACTTCAACCCGGAGATTTGCTCTACTACTACAACCTTGATGGTGATCATGAAGTCGACCACGTCGTGATGTACGCCGGCAGCGGCCCCTGGGGAAAGAGCACCATAATCGACTCGGCGCACACTGGTACAAACGTGAGCTTCGCACCCCTCTTCACCTTTGGGCTCATTGGTGCGGCACGGCCCTAACGGCCGGGAAAGAATCTGACGATCAGGCTCACTATCTCCAACCGCGTCAACGATTTCGCGACGAGTCGCAATGGTCGCGGTGGCGTTACTCTGGGCAACCGAGATATCTGCTCGTTCCTGGTGGCCCTATGGTCGATCAGTGAGTGGAGATCGGCGTACGTCGACTCTCGGTCGGTAGTTCGTTGACGCAGACTGCGTACGGAGCGTTCTTCAACGCTGCGACACGTCTCCAAGATACGGGCACCCTCGACATTGAGGGCCCCTACCTCAGCCCAGAAATGGCTAACGGAACTTTCTTGGCATCGCCCCGCTGAGACGGTGGCTTCCTTTGCCCTCATTCCCACGGCACGCCTTCGTGGATACTCCGCGTCGACCAGTAGAACCATCATCAGGCCGAGTCAATACACCAGGTAGGTCACTCTCTCCCTATTCCTTCGCGACTCAGGATCTGACTGGGACAACGGTGCTGGGCATCCAAGAGGAAAGCAACGATGGCTGGCGCCGCTGGGAGGAAGGCTTCCATCGAGGCGTGCGTGGCCTCAGGAAGAATCAGCAACTGGGCGCGGCCGCGCGACGCGCGTTCGAGGAGGGTCGCATCCGTCGGTGCAACAACTTCGTCGCGACCTCCGTGGATAAGAAGGACCGGAACGCGAAGGCGCGCAATCGTCGAAACGGGGGCGAACGCGTCGAACGGAAGGCCAATCGTACGCTCGATACCTCGCAAGACGAGCGAGATAACCGGCCTCGGCATGCCACGAGCGCGCATCGCGGCACGCATGAATGTTCCGGGATGGGCCATCGCGGCGATGCTGACGACCGCCGCGATGCGCGCATCACGACTGGCGACGAGTAACGCGGCTCCGGCGCCGACGGAGTGACCGACCAGCGCGACGCATTCTGGCTCGACCCGTCGATCAGCGCGCAGCCATCGAAGCCCAGCCTCGATATCTTCGGCGAAGCGGGGCATCGAGGCGAACCGGTCGTCGTCACTGCGACCATGGCCGCGAGCGTCAAGAAACAGCGCGTGCATGCCGGAGGCCTGCAACAGTGGCGCGATCGGTAGCATCAAACTCGCGGCGCCGTTCCATCCGTGGATGACGAGCACAGTCGGGCGTGGCCGGTCGTCCATTTCATATGCAACAAACCATCCTTTGAGCGTGCGGCCGTTCGGTCCCGGAATCGTCACGTCGTCAGCAATCAGTTCGAAGTCCGCGGGCCCGAGGTCGACTGCGGCCCGTCGGACGCGAAAGATTCGAGCGAGAACCCGAGGCACGGCGAGCCAAAAGGCCACAATGGATATCACTCCAACCGCCGCCAACAGCTGAACCGTGCGTGTTCGCGTCGACATCACGGCGACGTAGCGCCCGTCGCACCAAACACTTCGCAACGCAACATCAACTTCACGATCGCGTTACGCTCGTTTGGGTACCGCGCCCTACATTCGAAGTAAAATGATTGTTTGTCGCGACGTCTGGGAGTTCGTAACCTACCGGTAGACGCATGGCCGAGACTATCGTATTGGCGGCTGCTAAATCACCCGATGCGGGTCTTGCACGGGTAAGTGACCGCAACATTTTATAGCTGGGCCCGTGATCGTCCAGAGATCATCTACTCCTCCCCCAGTCGCAGGTCGATCACTTCACCGTCAGCCCCTCGAAAGTAAATAGTGGCTCGACCTTGAAACGAGCCTTTGTCTTGCCAACTATCGAGCCACGAATTCAAACGTGCGAGGACTTCGGTGGACGTTGGTGGACATTCCACTCGTGCCGACCAGCAAATCTGGACACTGAGCGACGTCCCTGGACATTCCGCAAACACTCCCAAGGTGCCGGGATCGAGACTCGGGCGGCCCACTAGTAAAACAAAGGATATTTGTGGATATCCGATCCTCGAATTCAGTCAATTCCCACGGATATCTCACGCGACCTGGTTTTAAAGGGTAAGTTCACGTTTTTGAGTGGAAGTGACAAGTCCTATTGCCCGAGGACGGCATGCTGCGGGGCGCGCAGAAGTTGGATGCGCTCGACTTTAGGAAGGGCGAGCAGTTCTTTGATGCAAATGGTGGTCTGCGGCTGGGTGGTAGTACGGGATTGGGGGAATTTTGCCATGTAGGTGATAGTCCGGCGAGACGTGTTGCGCGCAATCGTTGGTGGCATCAATATCGCCGGATGGCGAGGTAGTTGAAGTGCCCGCAGTTCCTGTCGCGATCTCAAATAACGTCGAGTGGCGATTGCGCGTTCAGATGCTCCCTTTGGAATTGGCAGCTACATGCACTCTCTGCTTCAGAGACTCGCAATCGATTCGAATTCACTCCCCCAAGCGGCGGTCATGCCCCTTTGACGACGGCGATTACTGCCATTAGTCGTCGCGAGGCCTCGTCAGCGAGGTCAGCGAACTGATTACCGGGCATGAGCTCCCGCGGGTCAGCAATCGACATATGGGTTCCGTCAGCGACTGATTCAAGTACTACATTGCACGGCGGCACGAAACTCACCGACGGATCGATGTTCAAGGCGCGATTGGCGAAGTCGGGATTGCACGCCCCCAGAATCTTCAGCGGAGATCGGTCAATCCCGGGCTTCTCTTTGAAAGTGGCGGCGACGTCAATTTCAGCCAACACAACGAACCGCTCGTCCTTGAGTGCCGAACGACAATCGGATCTGCATCGGTGATCGAAGCGCTGACTGTGGTTTCAATAGCCTTCATGTCTGTCTCCTTACGCCATCATCGGGAATCGGTGGAGCAGCGCTGACGTGGAGATCCACATGCTGGGGAAGTCCTCGTGGAAGCGGACGATGCCGTGGCGGTCGACCAGGACGAAGCTGTGGTCCGCCGTGTTCGGACCCATGTCCATGCCTCCACCAACCGCACCGAAGCGGTTCGTGATCACCCCGCCCGGGTCGGCGACCATGGGGATGGTGAGCCCGTAGGAGCGCGCCGAAGCGGCGAGGGTCTGTGCGTTGTCGTTGGTCACCATTACCAAGGTGATGTGGTCACGGGCGAGTTGCGATGCGTCTTGCTGCAGCGCTTGAGCCTGAGTCATGCACGCCTGACACGTCGATCCCGCGCTGAAGTAGTAGAGAACGTTCTTGCCAGCGAGGTACGTCGAGCTGATTAGTTGCCCGGTCAGTGGGTCCGATCCGGCAAACTGTGGGGCCCGGCTGCCAACGGGCAAAATCGCATTGGTGGACGAACTGCCCGGGCGGTTGGAATCGGACAGGAAACTCACGAACAGCAGACCCGCGACGACGAGGCCACCGACCGCCCAGTAGGCCCAGGTTCGGCGGTGCTTAATCACGTAGGGCGTATGCGAGGCGGGCGTGCGAGTGCGGGCGTTTGTCGGCGCGGCTGCGGGACGAGCGGCCGTATTAGGGGCGGACTTCTTACGAGCCGATTTACTCATGGGTGGACTCCTTCTTCAACGAACGAACGACAAGGACGACGAGAACGGCGACGAAGAGCGCAAGTGCGGGCCAGGCGACCCAGTTCGAAACGTGGGCGGCGAAGGGGGCTACATGGTTGTTGAGGTAGCCACTCATTGAGCGCTGGAAGCCGAGCGCCCGTCGGGACTGGCCGGTCACGGCCATCACCACGAAGAAGAGCCCGAATCCGCCGAAGACGATCGTGCCGACCAGGCGCGAGAGACTGGTGGGTTTCACGTAGCTGCCGAGGCGGATTGTGAACTTCCAGTCACGAGCCCGGGCCTTGGCCTTCGCCCCGGTGAAAAAGAGAGCGATGATGACCAGGGGGAAGACGATGCCCGTGATGTAGGCACCACCGAGAATGAACCCGCCGAGGGCAGAACCGTTGAGGGCGGACAGGGCAATCGCACCGGCGAGGACGGGCGCGCAGCATGCGGTGATGGCGCCCGAGAAGACGCCGAGCAGGAAGACTGAGCCGACCGAGCCGGTCATCTCAGGCTGGCGGGCGAAGGGCAGCGAAAGCATGGTGCCACGCCACAGGGCGGCCGCAGTGGCCAACATCATCAGCCCACCGATGACGAAGAGTTGGGGGTGGAATCTCGAGGTCCACTGTCCGATGGCTCCGGCTCCCATGGTGATCGGCCAAACAATGACGGCCACGCCGGCGACGTATATCGCCGTGAGCATTGCCGTGCGCAACGGCTTGTGGCCGGAGATGGCGGCCAGGTAGGTGGGCATCATGACACCCGAGCAGCACGGGGCGAAGAAGGCGATCGTGCCCGCGATGAAGGCCGCGGCGGCCGAACCGGTCATGAGCGAAGTGACTGCGATCACGAAATTCCCAGCTCCGCAGCGAGGCGCTTCGCGGAGAAGCGGCCGTAGGCGAACACCCGCTCGCCGTCGGTCAGGACCGGCAGGAACGAAAGTGGGATGCCGCGCGCGGCCAGGGCCATCGCGTCGTCGGAATCAACGTTCAGCTCACGTCGCTCGATGCCCAGTTGGTCAAGCACGGTGCGGCTGTGCTCGCATAGATGGCAGTCCTCGGCCGTGATGTAGAGGAGTTCGCTCACGTGTTGGACCCTTTCGATATGGGAGTGATTCGCGTATGACGCAGGCGATCGGCGTTGGTGACCACCGACAGTGACGACAACGCCATCGCCGCCGCGGCGATCATCGGCGACAGGACGACGCCGAAGAAGGGATAGAGAAGTCCCGCCGCTAGCGGAATGCCCGCCGTGTTGTAGCCGAACGCGAGGGCCAGGTTTTGGCGGATGTTGCGCATAGTCGCTCGCGACAGACGGATTGTCGTGGCGATGCCCATAAGCGATCCCGACATGAGGGTGACGTCGGCCGCCTCGATAGCGACGTCGGTGCCGGTGCCGATGGCGAGGCCGACGTCGGCCTTCGCCAGCGCCGGCGCGTCGTTGATCCCGTCACCCACCATCCCCACCGAGCGCCCTTCGGCCTGCAGGCGGGCGATCTCGTTGGCCTTGTCCTCCGGGCGAACCTCGGCGAGCACCTTGTCGATCCCGACCCGACGGGCCACGGCGAGCGCGGTGCGCTGGGCGTCGCCCGTCAGCATTACCACCTCTATGCCCAGCGAACGTAGGGCGGCAATGGCGACGATGGAGTCCTCCTTGATCGGGTCGGCGACCGCGACGAGCCCCGCCGGGTGCCCGTCGATGGCGACGAGCGTTGCGGTCTTTCCCTCACTGGCGAGCTCGTCGGCCCGGGTCTGTAGTTCTGATGAGTCGATCTCGGACTCGGTGAAGAAGCGGATGTTGCCGACGAGGACATCGTGACCCTCCACGTGAGCCCGCACGCCTTGACCGGTGACCGAGGCGAACGACGTCGCCCGAGGCGCTGCGAGTCCTCGCTGCGCGGCGCCGGCCACGATGGCCGCGGCCAGCGGATGCTCCGAGTCGTTCTCGGCGCTCGCCACGAGTGAAAGTAGCTCGGCTTCGTCGAATCCCTCGAGAACCACGACGTCGGTCAGCACCGGGTGTCCCGCCGTGATCGTGCCGGTCTTGTCCAGCACGATTGTGTCGAGTCGTCCGGCGGTCTCGAGCGCCTCGGCCGAGCGGAAGAGCACTCCATTGGTGGCGCCGCGGCCGGTGCCGACCAGCACCGCCAGCGGCGTGGCCAGTCCGAGCGCGCACGGACAGGCGATGACGAGCACGGTCACCGCGGTGATGATCGCGTAGGTGAGAGCCGGGGAGGGCCCGGTCACGAACCAGACGGCGAAGGCGCCCAGGGCGACAAAGACCACGACCGGGACGAACACCGACGACACCTGGTCCGCCAGGCGCTGAATCGGTGGACGTGAGGCTTGGGCGCGGCGCACGAGGTCGACGATCTGGGCGAGCACGCTGTCCGCACCGACCCGCGTCGCCTCGACGCGAAGTGACCCGTTGGCGTTCATCGTCGCACCGACGACCTCGTCACCAGGCCCCTTTTCGACGGGGATGGGCTCTCCCGTCACCATCGATTCGTCGACTGCCGAGTGGCCCTCAGTGACCGTGCCGTCAACGGGTATCTTCTCGCCGGGACGCACCAACACCACGTCGCCGGGCACGACCTCGTCGATCGCCAGGTCGATCTCGACCCCGTTGCGCAGGACTCGCGCGGTGCGTGCCTGCATGTCGAGCAACCTCCGGATCGCTTCGCCGGTGCCGGCCTTAGCTCTGACCTCGATCAACCGACCGAGGAGGATGAGCGTGAGGATGAACCCGACGTCCTCGAAGTACACACCGCGCACGTTGACCGGGGCGAGGGAAGGTGCGATCGTGATCACCAGGCTGTAGGCGAACGCCGCGCAGGCCCCCAGCGTGATGAGCGAGTTCATGTCCGCGCTGCGATGGACCAAGGCGAGCCAGCCGGTGCGGTGAATCGGCCAGCCGGTGTAGAGGAACACCGGAGTGATCAGCGCGAGCGCGAACCACGGGTTAGTGAGTGTGGCCGGAAGCCACGTGGCGTGAAGGAAGTCCTTCGCCATCACGCCGAAGAGCACCGGCGCCGTGAATACGGCCCCCAGGAGAACTCGTCGCGTGAGGTCGGCGATCTCGGCGCGGCGTTCAGCGGTCTCCTGGTCATCACCGTCGGTGTGTCCCTTGCGGGCGTTACCGTCTCGAACGACGGGTGGCACGATGACCGGCGACCGGGCGCCATAGCCAGTTGCGGCACGGGTCGTCGCCGAGACACTCTCGTCATCCACAGTGAGGACGCCGTGGTTCATGTTCATGCCACAGGCGAAGGCGTATACGCCGGGCGCGTCGGGAACAATCTCAACCACCGTCTGGGCGAATGCCGGTAGTTCGGCGGAGACGCCCAGGTCCGGAAAGACCACCCGTGAGGTGCAGTCTCCAGACTCCTGGCGGTCGAAGACCAGTCGTAACGGCACACCCGTTCGGGCACTGATCCGATTTGGGCTGTAACCCCCTCGGACCGTGACGTGCACGGTCTGGACGCCACCTTCGAGCTCCGAGGTCGTCGTCTTCTTCGGACCGAAGAACCACCACCCAAGACCAGCGGCGACCATCAGGTCAACCGCGACGACGACGATGTCGCTCGCACTCATCAGAACCACGCCACGAGCGAGATCACATCTTCATCCCGCCGCGGTCCATCATCTTCATCATCACGAACATCATTCCGAGACACGCCACGGCGTACAACAGAAAGCCGGCC
>JAJYGN010000053.1:1486-3603 GCA_021790675.1 Actinomycetes bacterium | reverse complement strand
ACCCGCTGACGGGCTTCTCCATCGTTCGCCTCAGCACTCCGGTCAAGCCCCTCGTCATGGCGCCGCTGCCGGCCAACACCTCGGTGACCGCCATCTCGCCGGTCATCATCGGCCCCGCCCAGCGCCCCCGCTTCACCTGGTCCACGACGACCCTCGGTGACCCGACGCTTCGCGCCTACGGCGTCGTGAACTACCTCGCGACCCAGTCCGACCACAACCTCAACGGGGTCCCCGGCGCACTCGCGATCGACGCGACGGGCCACGTCGTGGCGGTGCTCGCGGCCGACCAGCAGTGGTACTCGGCCCAGTTCGTCGCGCGCGTGGCCACGATCGTGGCCAACGAGCACGGCTGTCACGCCACGCTCAACATCGCCGGGGCGAGCGCCCAGGGCGGCGGCGCCCAGGTGACCAACGTCCCGCGCACCAGCCAGTCGCGCGGCCACCTCCAGCAGGGCGACATCATCACCAAGGTGGACAACCACGACATTGACTCGTGGCAGACGCTGCTCACCCTGTTGTACCTGACCCCGTCGGGCACGAACGCCCACCTCACGGTGCTGCGCGGCACCCACACGATCCAGACCGTGGTCCGGCTGGACTGTGCCCTCTAGGTTGGTGTCGTGAGCGACAACCCATTCGGCGAGATGTTCGGCGACATCTTCAACATGCTCGGCCAGCAGAGCCCGAACGCCTGGTTCGACACGGCCACCCAGCTGGCCCTTAACATCGCGCGCGGCACGGACGGCGACCCCAACCCCGAGCCGGTCGAGCGCCAGCGCCTCGAGGAGCTGGCGCCGCTCGTCGCGCGCCACGTCGACGCGCTCTTCTCGATCTCGAGTAACGCCACCGTCACCGCGGTCAACCGCTCCGCCCTGACCCTGGCGGCCCTCGCCCAGTGGCGGCCGCTCATCGAGCCCAACCTGCACACGGCGAACCTCGTCGCCCCGGATGACCAGACCGAGGGCGTCGCCCCGATGATGGCCCAGTTGGCGGCGGCGGTCGGCCCGCTCTTCGCGGGCTTTCAGACCGGCTCGGTTGCCGGCCACTTCTCCGAGCGAGCCTGGTCGCTCGCCGTGCTCGCCCTGCCGCGGCTCAACACCGAGCGACTCATCGTCGTGAACAACCTGCGGGCCTTCGCCGACGAGTGGTCCCTCGAGCGCGACGAGGTCTACGTCTTTGCGATGGCCCAGGAACTCGTCGCCTCGATCGTGCTCTCGCGCGAGGGCACGGGCGACGCGCTTCGAGCGCTGCTGCTCGACTCCACCCACGAGGCGGCCGCCATCCAGGGCGACCTGATGGGACGGCTCCAGTCGCTCATGGGCGAGGGCGACGTCAACGCACTCATGGCCGACCCCGAACGCCTCCTCGAGGGCATCGAACTGCCCGAGGAGACCGACGCCACGCGCGCGATCAACGCCGCGACCGCCGTCTTGCTCGCCTTCTTCGAGGCGGCGGCACACGACGTGACCACCGCCATGCTCGGACCGCGCCCCCAGCTCGTGGAGGCCTATCGCCGGCACCGGCGCAGCGACGCCCGGGGCGAGGACGCCGCGGCGGCACTGTTCGGCATCGCCACGCACGGCCCGCACCACGACTTGGCCCAGGCCTTCGTCGAGCACCTGCGCGACGCCCACGGGCTGCGCGCACTCGATGCGCTGCTGCGCGTGGACGGACTGCCGAGCGCGGCCGAACTCACCGACCCCGAGGCCTGGCTGGCCCGGGTCACCAACTCACCGCTGGCTTAGGCTTCGTCGTCGTAGCCGAGGTTCCACTCGACGAGCAGGTTCTCGCGCTCCGCGTCACGGTTCACGCGGTCGCGATTGCGCCGGAACTGCGGGTCGTGGGGTGGCAGGAAGCGCAGACGCGCGTCGATGCGGTCGACGAAGGCCTGGATCTGCTCCTCGTCGCCAAAGACCATCCGGCACTCCCAGTGCGGCGCGACCGGGCCGAGGTAGATGACCTGGACGTGGCCGACCGGGTCGGTGACCTGGGTTGATTCAGTGGTCGGGACCTGGCTCACGGCGCTCCTTCATCTTGACGGGCCCAGTCTACCGGGGCCCGCTCGCGCGCCCACGTCCGAGGGGCGAGCGGTGATCACCTATTTCACTAGCAATTCT
>JAJYGN010000053.1:0-1476 GCA_021790675.1 Actinomycetes bacterium | reverse complement strand
GACAGCGGCAGCGCGGGTCGCTACGCTGAACCTTGATGGGGGAGGTGACGATGACGACGGAATGGATGGCCGACGGCAAGTGCCGGGAGTATCCGGCTGCGGTGTTCTTCCCGCGCGACGGCCTGGGAGTCATCAAGGCCCAGCGGATCTGCTCGACGTGCCCGGTCGTCAACCAGTGTCTCGTCTACGCCCTCGACAACCACGTCGACCACGGCGTCTGGGGCGGCAAGAGTGAGCGCGAGCGCCGGCGTCTCCAACGCGTTCGCCGGCGTCTGTCGAGCGATCTGCCCTAGACCCGGTGTTCGAGTGCGTCGTCAACGTCTCGGAGGGACGGGACCTCGCCGTGCTCGACGCGCTCGCGAGTGCGAGCGGCGCGTCGCTGCGTGACCGGCACCACGACGCCTTGCACCACCGCGCGGTCTTCACGCTCATCAACGAGCGCGCGCCGCTGCTCGCCGACGCGCGCCGATTGATCGCGTCGGGCCTTGAGCGCATCGACCTGCGCCAGCACCACGGCGTGCACCCGCGCTTTGGCAGCGTCGACGTCGTGCCCTTCGTGGCCCTTTCCGGCGAGGACCCCGCCGAGGCCTGTGCGCTGCGCGACGAGACCGCCCACTGGATCGCCACCGAGCTCGCCACCCCCGTCTACCGGTACGGACCGCTGGCGAGCGGGGTGACTCGCAGCCTGCCCGAGGTGCGCCGCGGCGCGCGCGCGGGCCTCGCCCCCGACGAGGGGCCCGCGGCGACCGAGTCGCGCGGCGCCGTCGCGGTGGGCTGCCGGCCGATCCTCGTGGCCTGGAATCTCTGGCTGCGCGGGGTCTCGCTCGAGCAGGCGCGCGCCATCGCGCGAGTGGTGCGCGGCCCCGCGGTGCGGGCCCTCGCCTTTGACCTCGGCGACCGGGTCCAGGTCAGCTGCAACCTGATCGACCCGTCCTCGGTCGGCCCGTCGGCCGTCTACGACGCGGTCGCGGCCGCGGCGCCCGGGACGATCGAACGTGCCGAACTGGTGGGGCTCATCCCCGCGTCCCTGCTCGAGCGCGAGGACCCCGCGCGCTGGCACCAACTGGGCATCGGCCCGACGGTGACCATCGAGTCGCGCCTGGCGACGGGCTAGCCGGCCTGGGCGCGGCGCTCGAGGGCCCGGGCCCGGCGCAGGCGGCGCCGCTCGCGCTCGCTCATCCCGCCCCAGATCCCGAACTTCTCGCCGTTGTCCAGTGCGTACTCCAGGCAGTCCTCGCGCACCACACACCCGCGGCAGACCTCCTTGGCCTCGCGGGTCGAGGCGCCTCGCTCGGGGAAGAAGAGGTCCGGGTCGACGCCCATGCAGTTGGAGCGGGCCTGCCAGCCCCGGTCCTCCATGCCACTCAGCAGTTCGATGATCTCCATGTCGCGTCCTTCCCGTCGGCAACCATCACCGATGTAATTACAACGGTGTCATTGTGCCGGGAATCGGCGCAAAAAGCAAATGGAAACTGG
>JAJYGN010000039.1 GCA_021790675.1 Actinomycetes bacterium | reverse complement strand
GCGACGAGCAGGTCGAGCGCGAAGGCCATCTCCTCCATGGTGTCGGTCCCCTGGGTCACGACGACGCCCGCCGCGCCGTCGGCGAGGCGGGCTTCGATCTCTCGCGCCAGGTTCAACGCGTCACTGATGGTGAGATCACTCGAGGCGACGCGCTGCAAGGCGACCGCCTTCACGTCGGCCAGCTCGCCGACGCCGGCCACGCCCGTCAGGAGGTCGCCGGCGTCGAGGCTGGGCGCCACGCCCGCCTGATCGGCCACGGCCGTCGAGGCGATCGTGCCACCGAGGGAGATGACGGCGATTCGAGGATGCGTAGTCTCGCTCACGTGCGTCCTTTGAGAGGTTCTCTCCACTTTAGGAGGACCTCTGCGAGGGCGGACGAGCGCCGAAAACGCGACTGGTGTGCCAATATGTCTCGATGACCACCTTGCGCGTCGGCACGTTCACGCGCTCGGTCGTGATCGAACTGGCGCGACGCCGCGGTGACTTCGAGCGCGCCGATCTCGCGATCGAAGAGCAGGCCGTCGTCTCCTCGCCCGCCCAGTTCCGCTCCCTCGCCGGTGGTGAGCTCGACGTCGCCATCACCAGCCCCGACAATGTCCTCGCCTACCACTTCCTCTCGGACAACCCACTGGCGCGCCGTCTCGACCTGCGGGTCCTCAACGCGCTGGACCGCGGCACGGGCCTCTCGCTGTGGCTGGCGCCAGGACTAAGCGTCGAGGACGTGCGAGGCAGCGTGGTCGGGGTCGACGTGGGCACGTCGGGTTTCGCATTCGTCGCCTACGCCCTGTTGGAGCGGGCGGGCATCGCGCGCGCGGACTACACCATCGACGCTCTCGGCTCCACGCCCCAGCGGGTGCGAGCGCTCATCGACGGGACCTGCGCGGCGACGGTTCTCAACGCCGGCAACGAGTTGCGCGCGGCCGACGCCGGTTGCACGTGTGCGGGCACCGTCACCGACCTCGGCCCCTACCTCGGCACCGTGATCGCCACGATGGACGGTCTCGCCGAGCCGTGGCGCGCGGCCAGCGAGCACTTCGCCGCGGTGCTGGTGAATGTCGCGCGCGACGTCGTCGCGGGCATCCTTGACGACGAGGTCGTCGACGCGACGCGGTCCCTGCTGGGCCTGCCGCTCTCCGACGCTGCGCGCCACCTCGCGATTCTGAAGGACCCTCGTACCGGACTCGTCGCCGACGGCCGAGTGGACCGTGCCTCGATCGCCACCCTGGTCTCGCTACGACGCAGCTACCTCGCCAACGCCGAGCTCGACGCGATCGACGCGTCCCTCAGTGACGTGGTGCGCGACGGGGTTCTCACCGGCTAGTCCGGGCTGAAACTTTTTAACGTCCGACACCTCGAGTTCGCTCGCCGAAACGCGGCCGACGCCATAAGGTGGCCTCACCCAACGCCGCTACGCACTCAAAGGACCGGCCGTGACCCACGAATCGTTTCGAACACCACTGTTGACGACCGCGCTGCTGGAGAGCCGCCCGCGCTGGGGGGCCTTCATCGGCGGCTCGTTCGTCCCGAGCGACGGCGAAACCTTCGAAGTCCTCGAGGCCGCCACGGCCCGGCCACTCGCGGTGGTCGACGTCGCCGACGAGGCCATGGTCGCGCGTGCGGTCGCCGACGCGCGCCGCGCCTACG
Source organism: Actinomycetes bacterium (assembly GCA_021790675.1). Taxonomy (GTDB): domain Bacteria; phylum Actinomycetota; class Acidimicrobiia; order Acidimicrobiales; family RAAP-2; genus RAAP-2. The sequence goes on along the minus strand of JAJYGN010000039.1, from coordinate 2,108 downwards.
ACGAAATCTGGCGCTACCTGCCCCCCAAGGAGAAGGGTGCTCTGATGCGCCAGGTGGCGGCGCACATCCGCGAGCACGCCGACGAGCTCGCCGAGCTGTGCGCGCGCGAGGTGGGCAAGCCCCGTCGCGACGCCCTGCGCGTCGACGTGACCTCGAGCCACACCAGCTTCGACTACTACGCCGGGCTCACCGAGTTCATCCACGGCCAGATCATCGACCAGGGGCCGGTCGAGGCGAGGGTCACCTACGAGCCCTACGGCGTCGTGGCCGCCATCTTGCCCTTCAACTGGCCCCCCATCCACTTCTCCAAGAAGAGCGCGCCGGCGCTCGCCGTCGGCAACACCGTCGTGATCAAGCCCGGCGAGCAGGCGCCGCTCACCGTGCTGCGCCTGGTGGAGATCGCCAACGAGGTCCTGCCCCCCGGCGTGATCAACGCGGTGAGCGGGATGCCGGCGGGCGCCGCGCTGGCGAGCCACCCGCGCGTCGAGCGCATCTCCTTCACCGGCGCGACCGCGACGGGTCGACGGGTCATGGAGAGCGCCGCGAAGAACCTCACCTACGCCACGCTCGAACTCGGCGGCAAGAACGCCCTGATCGTGCTGGACGACGCCGACCTCGAGAGCGCCGTCGCCGTGGCCATCGAGGGCATGTTCTACAACCAGGGCGAGGCCTGCACGTCGACCTCGCGCCTGCTCGTGCACTCGAGCCTCTACGACGAGTTCGCCGAGCGCTTCGTCGAGGCCACGCGAGCCCTCGTGGTGGGCGATCCCCTCGAGGCCGCGACCGACATCGGGCCGATGGTCGACGCGCGCCAGCAGAGCCGGGTGAACGACTACGCGCGCGTCGCGCTCGAAGAGGGCGCCACGCTCCTCTACCAGGGAGCGGTCCCCGACGACGAGCACCTTCGCGAGGGCTTTTACGTCGCCCCGATGGTCGTGGGCGACGTCACGCGCGTTATGAGAATCGCCCGCGAGGAGATCTTCGGTCCCGTGGCCGCCCTCATGCGCTTTGACAACGACGACGAGGCTGTCGAGATCGCCAACGACTCCGACTACGGGCTGACCGCGGCGATCATGACCCGCGACGAGACGCGCGCGGCCCGCCTGGCCGCGCGTCTCGAGGTCGGCATGGTCTTCGTGAACAACTACACCCGGCGCAACTACGTCGGCTCGCCCTTCGGGGGGGTCAAGGGCAGCGGATACGGGCGCGAGTACGGCGAGGAGACGTTGCACGAGTTCGTGCGCGCGAAGAACGTCCGCTTCCCCTCGGGCCGCGGTGTCATCGCCGGCTGGCCGCCGCGCGCCTAGGAATCCGACGCCTCTCACCGCCTCGATACACTGCGCCCATGGAGTCACGCTGGGTCTCCCGGCGACACACCTCGCTCGCCTTGGGCGGCCTGATCGCCTTCGGCACCGGATTCGGCTTCGTCGAAGCAGCGGTGGCCTACTACCTGCGTACGGTGATGGGCTCGCCTGACACGTACTCGATCGGCCACTACCGGGTTCTGCTCAACTTGGGATTCATCACCTTCGTCTCGCATCTGGACTCCTTTCTGCCGACCAGCCTGGGGCGCGTCGAAGTCGCCCGAGAGGCGGCCACGATCCTGATGCTCGCCGGCGTCGCGATCGCTGTCGGCGAGCGCGACGCAGCGCGTCGGAGCGTTCCTCGTGGGATTCGCCACGTGGGATCTCTCCTACTACGCGTTCCTGCGACTGATCAGCGGCTGGCCCCAGAGCCTGTTCACTCGCGACGTCTTATTTCTGATCCCCGTGCCCTGGATCGGGCCGGTGATCACGCCGATCGTGGCTTTTGCCGCCGTTTTCTATCTCGGGGTTGCCACCAGATGTCACAGCTCACCGCGAGACTACGAAGTAATGAATTTAAGTGAGTGGGCCAACATTCAGGGGATACACCCTCAGAGCGCCTACCGGTGGTTTCGAGAGGGAACACTGCCCGTGCCCGCACGTCAGATTGGTCGATTGATTCTGGTGGGCGATCTCGAAACGTCAAGCCCTGATGCGGGCATTACCGCCGTCTACGCTCGCGTCTCATCTGGTGACCAGCGAGCAGACCTCGATCGCCAGGTGGCGCGCGTGAGCGTCTGGGCT
>JAJYGN010000050.1 GCA_021790675.1 Actinomycetes bacterium | reverse complement strand
AGGTAGGAGGGGGCCCAGCCGTTTAGCCTCGATCCTCGGGAACCCGTGGGCGGTTGATCTGAAGCGCCCCAGCGTGGCCGTGTGCTGAAAGCCCCCTGGTCAGGCGCCTGACGTCGGTCAATCATCCCCGTTGTGTAGGGGAACTTCTTGAACTAATTACCAATAGTGTCTCCGCGGTAGTTGGCGTTCGTCTTCGAGTCAGAGATCGAAGGGGCATAAAATCCTTGGTTTTCAGTGTTCCGTGGCGGATTACCTTCGACGGTCCACCACCGTGATTGATTATGGTTCTAGCATTATGTCCAATGGTTCTAGTAGATTACCTACACTTATGAGGTCGGGCGCCGAGTACTTCGCCGAGCCGACCGTCCCCGCCCAGCGCCGCTACGAGGCGCTGCGGGCCTACTTCGTCGACGAAGTCCCCGCGGCCGAGGTGGCCGAGCGCTTCGGCTACTCGACCTCGACGCTGCACCAGTTGGCGGCCGAGCTGCGCGCCGGACGCAGTGAGTTCTTCAAAGACTCCAAGCCCGGACCCAAGGGTCCGCGCAAGACCCACACCGTGCGCGATCGAGTGTTGAAGCTGCGTGCGAGCGACGCCTCGGTGAGCGAGATCGCCGCGGCGTTGGCGAGCGAGGGAACGCCCGTCTCGGCCCAGAGCGTGTGGGCGATCCTGCACGCCGAAGGACTCGAGCGTCTCGGGCGCCGCCCGCTCGGGGCGCCTCCGCGCACCGAACCGGTGAAGGCGCGCTCGCTCGCTGCGTGGCCCGCAGGGGTGACGTTGCCCTGTGACCACGCCGGGCTCTATCTGCTCATGCCCGCCATGGTCGAACTCGGTCTCGACGCGCTTATCTCGTCGGCTCACTATCCGAGCACCAGGGTGCTCTCCTCGTTTCACTCCCTCGGCGCGCACCTCTTGCTCAAGTGCTCGCGGCGCGGTCGTGTCGCCAACGCCTTCCCACTCGGGGCTGACCCCGGACTCGGACTCTTGCTCGGGCTGACCGCTCTGCCCAAGGCCACTCACCTGACCTCCTACTCCTATCGGGTGAAGCGCGCCTCGAACGTCGCGTTCTTGGAATCATTGGCCCGACGCGCCAGCGAGGTCGGGCTCTACTCGGGCGAGGCCGGGTTCAACCTGGACTTTCACGCCATTCGCCACCACGGAGACGAAGTTCCCTTGGAAAAACACTACGTGCCGAGCCGCTCGCAGCGCACCCGCTCGGTGCTCACCTTCTTCGCCCAGGACCACGCCTCGACCGAGATGGTCTACGCCAACGCCGATCTCACGAAGGCCGAGCAGGCCGGCGAGACGCTGGCCTTCGCCGAGTACTGGAAGCGGGTGTCGGGAAAGGACCCGGGACTGCTCTGCTTCGACTCCCAACTCACCACCTACGCCACGCTCGAAGAACTCTGCGCTCGGGGCATTACCTTCTTGACCCTGCGCCAGCGAGGCAAGAAGGTCCTCGAGGCCCTCGCGGCGCTACCGGGCTCGGCGTGGAGCAGCCACACCATCAAGCGAACCGGCCGCTACCGTCACCCCCAGCTACACGAGGAGATCATCTCTCTGAAGGGCGTCGAGCATCCACTGCGCCAGATCGCGGTCAAGAACATCGGCCACGAGGAGCCGACGCTGCTCATCACCAACGATTTCGCCACGGCGGGCAAGGACCTCTTCGCCCGCTACGCCGAGCGCATGATCATCGAGAACGAGCTCGACGCCGACATCGCGGGATTCCACCTGAACGCCCTCAGCTCGGGACTGCCCCTCAACGTCGACCTCGACACGACGCTCACCGTGGCGGCGGGCAACTGCTACCGGCTTCTCGCGCGCACCCTGCCACGCTACGAACTCGCGACGCCCGATCGGCTCTGGCGCCACTTCCTCGACAACACCGGCAGCGTCACCGTGGCCGAGGACCACGTCCGCGTCGACCTGGCGCTACGGACCTACACCCCGGTGCTGATTGACGCCGGCTTTCCCGAACTCGACGTCGAGGTCCCGTGGTGGGGTGGGCGCAGCCTACGCTTCGGCTTTCCACCGCGCTGACTTCGCGGGTCTCAAACTGGAGGGGAATTATCTTCCCGAGGATCGAGGCTAACGCGCATCGTCGCCAGGTCATCCGCGACGAGGTGATCGCCCTCGAGGCCGACGACGTTGATCGCGATGAGATGCGACGTGTTGCCGCGTTGATGGAGACACTTGGTGCGCCGCGGTGACGTAATGGAACTTCGACTCTCCAAGGGTGTCGGACACGACCAACGCGAGCGTCGCTATGACGTCGTCGTCCAATCCAATCTGATGTTGCCGCAGTCTCTCGTCTCGACCGCGCCCACGTCGAGCGCGGCGAAGGTGGCGTTATTGCGACCCGAAATCGAGATCCTGGGCAATCGAACCAGGGTCCTCGTCGAACAACTAGCCGCGCTCGACGTCAACTGGCTAGGCAATCGCGTCGCCCAACTGGGTCGCGACACGATGTGGGTCATCGACGACGCACTCGGCATCGTCCTCGACCTTCGGTGAACAACGCGGCCGTAAAGGACTGCACGTCCAATGCGTTTAGCGGTTATCGCCGAGCGCGAGCCGTTGGACTCGCCAGATGACCCGTTGGACTCGCCAGATGACCCGTTGGACGCGACCCCGGTGCGCGTTGACCGGCGTCGTGAGCCAGTAGCGAAGCCGTGCCACGAGACGAGCCCGTCGCGATCGCGCTCCCGCGTAGATCACCGTGGCACGCGCCATGGCCCGAACCTTACGCGAGCGCGGCCCAGTCGAACTGCGGTGGCGTCGGTTGTACGCCGATCGCCGACCGCGGGAATCGAGCAGTGTTAGTTCGCCTTGACCGCGGCGACCATCTTCGTGAGCGTGTCCTTCGCGTCACCGAAGACGAGCGTGGTCTTGGGGTTGTAGAGCAACTCGTTCTCGATGCCGGCGAAGCCGGGGCGCATTGAGCGCTTCAAGAAGACGACGTTCTCGGCGAGGTCGGCGTGGATGATCGGCATCCCGTAGATCGGCGAGGTCTTGTCGTCGGTCGCGGCGGGGTTGACCGTGTCGTTCGCGCCCACCACGAGACAGACGTCGGCCGTCTGCAGCTCGGAGTTCGCCTCGTCCATCTCGACCAACTGCTCGTAGGGGACGTTCGCCTCGGCGAGCAGCACGTTCATGTGGCCCGGCATACGGCCCGCCACCGGGTGGATGCCGTAGAAGACCTCGATGCCCTTCGACTCGAGGACCTCGGCGAGCTCACGTAGCACGTGCTGACCCTGGGAGACCGCGAGGCCGTAGCCCGGGACGAAGACGACGCGGCTCGCGAAGCCGAGCAGGATGGCGATGTCCTCGGGGGTGCCCGAGCGAACACTTCGCCCGTCGGCCCGCTCGGTTGCGCCACTCGCGGTGACGTTCGAGCCGAAGGCCGAGAAGAGCACGTTGGCGAGACTGCGGCCCATGGCCTTACTCATCAAGCGGGTGAGCAAGATACCCGATGCGCCAACCAGGGTACCGGCGACGATCAGCAGGTTCGAGCCGAGCGTGAAGCCCGAGGCGGCGACGGCGAGGCCGGTGAAGGCGTTGAGCAGCGAAATCAGCACGGGCACGTCGGCCCCGCCGATCGGCAGCACAAAGATCACGCCGAGCACAAAGGCGAGCGCGAGCAGTACCCAGAGCAGGGGCTCAGAGGCCGTCACGAGGATCGTCACAATGATCGCGAGTGAGGCGAGTCCAACGATGCCGTTGATGACCTGCTGGCCGGGGTAGGTGACCGGGCGACCGGGCATGAGCT
>JAJYGN010000049.1 GCA_021790675.1 Actinomycetes bacterium | reverse complement strand
GTCGAGGTCGTCTTGTGAGTAGACCGAGAGGTCGGTGCCCTTGCCGACGTAGCGTCGAAGTGTGCCGTTGAAATTTTCGTTGGACGGGCGCTCCCACGGACTGTGTGGATTGGCGAAGTAGATGTCGATGCCCACGGCGCTGTCGAGATCCTCGTGACAGGCCATCTCACGACCTTGATCCCACGTCAGTGATCGGCGCAGCTCCACGGGCACGCGTTCGAACAGTTCAATGCAGCACGCCAGCACGTTCTCGGCCCCGTGACCACCGGGCAAGTCGCCGATGAGGTTGAAGCGGCTGGCGCGGTCCACGAGGGTAACGATGGCCGACTTGCCTCCAGCCCCAACAATGAGGTCGCCTTCGAAGTGACCGACCTCGCGACGGCCACTCGCGATCTTCGGACGGCTGTGGATGAGGTTGAAAGTCCCCAGTGGACTGGCCTTCTTCGAGGTTTCTCCGCTCCGACAGCGTCGCCGGCGCCGACCGCGCTTTCGGTGCAGGTGGCGCCCGAGACCCCTCACGAGACCCCTCGTGCCGTGGGCGTAGACGCCCTGGTAGATCGTCTCGGGCGAGACCGTGTCACCCTCGATGCCGCCGGCGCGCGCCAGTTCAATGGCGATGGTGGTCGGTGAATCCTTGGCCAGCAGTCGGTATTCAACGTGACGAGCCAGCGACTCATTTCTTTGGAACGTCGTGGCCTTGGGTCGGGACCGAAGTCGTTCGCTTCGTCCCTGGGCCTTCACCGCGCAGTAACGCCGGCGTCCGCCGTTGCGTTTCACCTCCCGGGCGATGGTCGAGGGAACTCGACCCAACCGCCGGGCTATGTCGCTCAGGGACTCCTCCGCCTCAAGTCCCACACGGATTTCCTCGCGCTCGTGCGCGCTCAGTACTGCACCTGCCATGATGAGTTCTCCAACGGTTCGCTGTTCTGGGTGACCCAGCCATCATGGCTGGTCCGTTGCAGCGACCGTTGGAACTCGCCGCTCCTCAGTAGCATTATGAGACAGGCGGGATTAGAGAGGAGAAAGCGATGATCGAGTACGCGGTCGTAATTGAGCGCTCTCCGAACAACTACGGGGCGTGGGTTCCCGATCTCGATGGATGCGTCTCGACGGGCAAGACACTCGAGGAGGTCAAGGAGCACATTGCCGAGGCCATTCAAATGCACATCGAGGTCATGCGTGAACACGGCGAAGTTGTCCCACCACCAACCGCACAGGTGGCGGTTGTGCAAGTTGCCTCGTAGCCGGAGCCACTGACGTCAGAGTTCGCCACACGAACGTGTACCGCTACGTGATCGAGGACTGACGATCTTTCGACCGTTGTGAGGTCGTGAAGGTTCGCGACATCATTCGAGAACTCGAGAAGGAAGGTTGGTTCCTCAGCCGCCAACGGGGAAGCCATCGACAGTTTCGTCATCCGACCAAGGAAGGTTGCATCACGGTTCCCGGAGCGTTGGGCGACGATGTCGCCAAAATGACCCTCGCTAGCATTGTGAGGCAGGCTGGATTGGGAAGGAAAGCCCGATGACCGAGTACACCATCGTGATCGAGGATGCCGGAGCAAATTTCAGCGCGTACGTCCTGGGGCTTGATGGCTGCATCGCCACCGGCCAGACGGTGGAGGAAGTTGAGTTCAACATGCGTGAAACCATTGAGTTTCATCTCGAGGGGATGCGACTACACGGTGACGATCTACCTTCCCATATGCCAATTGTGAAGACGGTGCAGGTTGCTTCATAGGGTGAATTGACGTCCACGAACAGTCGCCAGACGAACGTGTGTCGGTTCCCACTCGCATGGTCGGCATGGTGTGATGTCATACTGAGGGCGTGCGACGACCTTCACTCTTGTTCGCAATGACTGCCGTCGTCGTCGCATCGTATTGGGCAACGGTCAATGTTTCTCGTGCTTCTGCGGGCTCTCTGCCGACGTGTACGAGTTCGTCAGTGAGAATCACTGAGTACAACGGCGTCGGCGGTGTCGGGCACGTCAACGACCTCTTCTGGATTAGGAACGTGAGTCATCGTGCGTGCACACTGCGCGGATACGTCCGAGCGGCGTTCGATGGTGTCTACGGAATCGGTACCCCCTACAAGGATCCCCACAGGCTGGAGGTTCCCGAGACGCACCTCTACGGGCGTGGCGGCAATGCCCTTGGAGGCATCAATGACGGGCGACCGATTCCCACGGTGACGGTGCAACCAGGCGGCGTGGCGTCGTTCTGGCTCGACGGCATGGATATTCAGGTCGGCAACCCGCCGGGTCGATGCATCAACTCCCACCTGATGGTGGTGTGGCTTCCCGGTTCGGCGACTTCACGTGTCGTCCAACCTCTACGCGCCAACGGTTTCTACTGGTGTGGGGGATTTTCGGCGTTGCCGATCCTCCCGGGTGAGTCGGGGTCCGAACCCTCGAGACCTCTATCCGTCTTTTTCGGCACGTCTGGTTAGTGATCCTCGTCCGGCGGGCACCACTTATGCCAGATTCCTCTCGACCAACGTCGACCGGTCCGTGATCGAGGACGAGACCATCTCGCGTCGCGTGGTCGTGACAGACGGTCACGTCGAGTACGTCGAGGGAGAGCGCTGTCAGGACGGTGGATAGTCTCTCGACGATGATCGACGTCCCAACTCTCGACACGCCTCGCCTCACCCTTCGGGCATGGCACGACGACGATCGACTCGTCTTCGCCGCGATGAACGCCGATCCGCACGTGATGGAATACTTCCCGCGCCCGCTCACGCTTGAAGAGTCGAATGCGTTCGTGGATCGCATCATCGAGCATTGGCGGCGAGGGTTTGGTCTGTGGGCCGTGGAACGACGAGATTCCGGGACGTTCATCGGCTTCGTCGGTTTCTCCCAGCCGGCGTGGAGTGCGTCGTTCACCCCGTGCGTTGAGATCGGCTGGCGGTTGACGTCGAGCGCGTGGGGCCAGGGCCTCGCCACCGAGGGTGCGACGGCGGCTCTCGCGTGGGCCAGAGATCACGTCGACTTTCCTCGTGGCGAGGTCGTGAGCTTCACGACTGTGGCCAACGCCCGATCGAGGCGAGTGATGGAGAAGCTGGGCATGACTCATGACGAATCGGCCGACTTCGACCACCCACTGCTACCCGAATGGCCCCAGCGCCGTCACGTCCTCTATCGCATGGCCATACGCCCCAACGCGCGCTGAAACCGATCGGCTCGCCAACTCGAGATCCGCGAGTCGGGTCAGTGTCCAGCGTTGACGTGAGCTTCACCAGGGACGGGGCCGCCGGGCCTGCGTCAACCTACCGATCGAGGGCGGGGCCGAGCCAGACGACGCTGTGACGAGCCGCGTCGAGCGCGGTCTCGGACGTCTCGTAGGTGCGACTCGAGTAGTAGCTGACCGGCGTCCATGCGCCCATGTCCTCGGGGTCTCGACGGAACTCCTCGAATCCAAAGGTGCCGTCGGGACGAGAGAAGAGATCGACGCATCGATCGGCCTCGGCGCTCTCGTAGCTCTCGTGGACCAGCCAGGAGCGATCCAGTCTCGACGACATGCTCGACATACTAGGAAGCGTCGATCAGAGGGTGCGCCGATGCACTGACGCGGGGCCGCACGAGGGCCGCTCCGGCGAGCGTGTGGCGCCCTACGTGGCCTTTGGAGAGTGCGCCTCGATGAGTCGCAGTACTTCGGCGGGGCCGTCGGGTGTGATGCAGGGGTGGACGTGGCGACCCAGGTCGAGGTCGATGCCGGTCGTCTTTCGCGGCCGCGCGCCGTCGAGGTTGTACCAGTGGGTCAGGTCGGTCGATCCCCAGATGCGCAGCCTGCCTCGCAGGATTCCCAGATCGAAGGGGGCCGCCGCACGGATGCGCCGGTAGGGGATCCTCTGCGCCCCCCACGGGTAGTACCGGCCGATGAAGAGGCCCTCGTCGTCGCAGCGAATGCGCCCGTCGTCGTAGAGCGGCCTCACGTTGTTGACGTTAGATCCGATGTGGCCAGACCGCCCCGCGAGACCGCCGTGCAGCGGCTACTCCTCGCGATAGTTGGTCATCCAGCGGATGCCGAACCGGTCGAGGCACACGCCCCAGTAGCCGAAGAACATCTCCTGCATGGGCGAGGACTCGTCGCCCCCGGCGCTGAGCTCGTTGAAGAGCCGGTCGGCCTCGTCGCGCGAATCGACCTCGAGGCTGATCGTCGTGTTGTTGCCCACGCGCACGCTGTGGCCTAAGGACTCGAGGGAGTCCGTGGCCATCAGGACGTGACCGTTCAAGATGGACAGCTCGACGTGGAGGATCTTGTGACGGTCCTCCTCGCTCGTCTCGGGCATCCCGTCGTAGTCGGCGAAGCGCGTCAGTCCGACGACTTGTGTGCCGAAGACCCCGGCGTAGACGTTGAAGGCCTCCTCGGCGGATCCCGGGAAGTTGAGATATGTGTTCACTCTGCTCACTGCCCCTCCTCTAGCGCGGCGATCCCGCCTCAATCCCACGCACGCCCGGGCGGCGGGCCCGCCGCGAACTGCATTAATCTGCCGCCGTGACCGAACAACCGCCCGTCTCCGGGCTCTCCCTGGGCGACGCGCGCGACGCCGCGCTCGAACGCACCGCCCAGTACGTGCTGCGCGCGTGGAACGAATTCGACCACGCCCGCGAGCGAGAGACGCTGCCCGACGCCGCGCTCGCCGAACTGCTCCACGCGCCGCTACCCGAAGAGGGCGGCGACGTGCTCGCCATGATCGATCACGCGGTCGAGGTGCTCGACGCCTCCCTGGCCCAGTCGCGGCCGCGCTACTTCGCCTTCATCGGATCGAGCGGGCTCGAGGTGGGGGCCCTGGCCGACCTGCTCGCGCACTCCTACGACATCAACCTCGCCGTCGACGCGCGCGCCGCGACCCAGCTCGAGTGGCAGGCGGTGCACTGGCTGGCTGAGTTTCTCGGCTTTCCCGCCGCGACGGGGTCCTTCACGAGTGGCGGGACCATCTCCAACATCACCGCGCTCGCCTCGGCGCGCGAGGCGGCGATTCCCGGCGCGCGCCGGCGGGGCCTGGCCGGCGAGCGGCCCACGATGTACTGCTCGAGCGAGGCGCACTACTCGATCACGCGCGCAGCCGAGGTGCTCGGCATCGGCGCCGACCACGTGCGCGCGATCGAGATCGACGACGAGCGGCGCCTGCGCCCTGACCGGCTGCGCGAACGCCTCGCGGCCGACGTCGCCGAGGGCTTCACTCCCGTCGCCATCGTCGCTACCGCCGGCACGACCCTGACCGGCGCTGTCGATCCGATCGACGAGTTGGCCGACGTGGCGAGAGAGTTCGGCGTGTGGCTGCACGTCGACGGCGCCTACGGCCTGCCCGCGGCCACGGTGGCCTCCACCCGCGACCTCTTTCGCGGCGTCGAGCGGGCCGACTCGATCACCGTGGATTGTCACAAGTGGATGTTCGTCCCCAAGGCCTGCAGCGCGGTGCTCGTGCGCGACGGGTCGACCCTCACGCGGGCCTTCGCCCACGACGAGGCCTACATGCCCCACGAGGGCGAGCAGTTCAACGCCGTGGACATCACGCTCGAGTACTCGCGGCCCTTCCGTGCCCTCAAGCTCTGGCTGGCACTCGCCACTCACGGCGCCGGCGCCCTGCGCGACGCGGTCGCGCGCAACTGCGAGCAGGCACAACTGCTGTACGCGCTCGCGCGCGAGCACGAGTCACTCGAGACCCTGGTCAACCGTCCCCAGCTCTCGATCACACCGTTACGCGTGGCGGTGCCGGGATGCGCGGACCTCGACGCGCACAACGAGGCGCTCTGTTCGGCGATGCAGGCCGACGGGCGGGTCTACGTCTCGCCGGCCACGATCGATGGTCACGCCTGGTTGCGCCCCTGCTTCACGAATTTTCGCACCAGCGACGACGACGTGCGCGTGCTCGTCGACGTCGTGGTGGAGCTGGGCTCGAGGTGTGCCATCCTGCACGGCTGAATCGGGACTTTGTTCCCGTCGTGGCGTCGGGAGCGACCGATACTCTCGGTTCATGATCGTCTGCGTGCCCGTGACCGGTGACGGACAGGTCGACCCCCGCTGGGGCCGGGCCGACCGGATCGCCGTCGCCGAGGTCGACAATGGTGAGATCACTCGCTGGGACGAGTTCGAGGTGTCCTGGAGCCGTCTCCACGACGAGGGGACGTCCGCCCAGCACCACGCCCGGGTGGCGCGCTTCCTGCGCGAGAACCACATCGAGGGAGTCGTGGCTCATCACGTCGGCGACGGCATGGTGCGCATGATGAACGTCATGAAGTTGCCGCTCTTCCTCGACGCGGCGGGCGACGCCCGCGCCGCCGTTCTGACGGCTCTCGCCCCCTCGGCGTAACACGTCGTCCCTCTGGCAGTATGTCCCTATGTCGTCATCCGTGACGCCCGAGCACTACCTCGAGCCGGGCTGGTTCACGCGCCACGTCTTCAACCGACTGGTCCAGTTCCTCACCCGCGCCGGGATCAGCGTCTGGGGCTCGCGCACTCTGTCGGTGCGAGGGCGAACGAGCGGTCAGTGGCGCTCGACGCCGGTGAACGTGCTCACATACAAAGACGTGGACTATTTAGTCGCGCCGCGCGGGCTCACGCAGTGGGTACGCAACCTTCGTGTGGCCGGCACCGGCGAGGTTCGCGTGGGGCGGCGTCGGCGCGCCTTCGACGCGGTCGAGCTCGACGACGACGCCAAGGTCGAGGTGCTGCGCGCCTACCTACGCCGCTGGAAGATGGAGGTGGGCGTCTTCTTCGACGGCGTCAGCGCGGCGTCGCCGGCGAGTGAACTGGCAAGGATCGCCCCGCACCATCCGGTCTTTCGTCTCACCTATCACGAGTGACGCCGGCCTCGCGTGGCCCACGCGAGGGCCGAGACGTCGGGCCGTGCCACGACGATTGCGCGAACGTCAGCTGAGGTCGACCCCGGCGAGGGTCGCGTGCACGACCTCCGGGTCGCCGGCGACGTTGAGGCCTTCGAGGGGGCGCCGGCGGTGCAGGTAGAGCACCAGGTCGGACGCGTTGGCCGAGATCGTGGTCACCTCGCCGCTGCCGATGGTCCAGGAGGCGTCGGCGTCGCTCGCGTGGAACGTGAGCGCCCTGTCTGCGGGCACTACGAGGCTGGAACGATGCACATGCAGGAACTCGGGGACGCCATCGAGGGCCGCGTCGCGCGGCAGCGGCGCCGCGACGCCCAGCGCGTTGGCGGCGTCCCACGCGTGCACGATGGCCTCTTGGACCTGGTGGCGGGCGACGGCGCCGGCACTCTGGGGCTCGCCCCACCACGTCCAGCACGGTGCGTCCTCCTCGAGGCGGTCGAGGGCGTCGATGAGCTGAGCGGTCGAGTCGCGACACCAGGCGGCGAAGGCCCCCGACTCGCTCACGATGTCGTCGTCGATGGTCTCCAGGGGCGCCGAGGTGTCACCCGCCAGCACGTTCACCGCCCAGAACCGCTGGACGACGCCGAGATGCCAGGCGAGCTCTTCGAGCGTCCACTCGGGGCAGGAGGGAACGGTCACCGGGCGGGTGTCGTCGGTGATCAGAGCCGCGACGGAGTCGCTGGCGTCGATGATCGCGCGTCGCCGTGTCCACGAATCCATGGCGTCACCCTAGGCGAGCGCGTCGCGTCGGCGCCCGTGGCGTCAATAGAGTTCTCTGGGTGAGACGAAACCCGACATTCGACAACCCGTACCGCCTGGCGACGACGATCGTGCCGACCGCGTACCGCCTGCGCATCGAGCCCGACCTCGACAACGCCACGTTCGTCGGGCGTGTGGAGATCGACCTCGACGTGTCCGAGGCGGCGACCTCGGTGACGCTCAACGCCCTCGACCTCGAGATTGACGCGGGCGTTGTGCGTGTGGGCGATCGGCGTATCGCGACGTCCGAGCCGCGCTATGACGCCGAGTTCGAGACCGTGACCTTCGACGTCGCCGAGGAGATACCGGCGGGCTCCGCAACGCTCGAGGTCACCTTTCGCGGGGTGCTCAATGACCAGCTGCACGGCTTCTATCGCTCGACGTATGACGACGCCGAGAGCGTGACCCACACGATCGCGACCACCCAGTTCGAGGCCACCGACGCGCGCCGGGCGTTCCCCTGCTGGGACGACCCGGCCTTCAAGGCGACCTTCGAGGTGACCCTGGTGGTGGGCGAGGGCCTCAACGCGTACTCCAACAGCGCCGAGGTGTCGAGAGTCGACCTCGGCCAGGGGCGCCGCGAGGTGCGCTTCGCGCCGACGATGGTCATGTCGACCTACCTGGTGGCCTTCATCGTCGGCCCCTTCGAGGCGTCGCCGGTGACGACGGTGGCCGGGGTGCCGGTGCGCGTCATCCACCCCATCGGCAAGGGCCATCTCACGCGATACGCCATGGAGGCCGCGGTGCACGCGCTCGAATTCTTCACCGAGTACTTCCACCGGCCCTACCCGGGCGACAAGGTCGATCTGGTCGCCGTGCCCGACTTCGCCTCCGGGGCGATGGAAAACCTTGGGTGCGTGACGTTTCGCGAGGAGTACCTCCTGATCGACCCGGCCCACGCCAGCCAGCGCGAGCGCGAGAACACGGTGCTCGTGGTCAACCACGAGCTCGCCCACATGTGGTTCGGCGACCTCGTGACCATGGAGTGGTGGGAGGGGATCTGGCTCAACGAGGCCTTCGCCACGTTCATGGAGTCGATCTGCACCGATCACTTCAAGCCCGAATGGAAGAAGTGGGTCAGCTTCACCGCGTCGCGAGACCGCGCCTTCACGGTCGACTCCCAGCACTCGACGCGACCGATCGAGTACCGCGTCGTCTCGCCGAACGAGTGCCGGGGCATGTTCGACGTGCTGACCTATGAGAAGGGCTGCTCGGTGCTGCGCATGCTCGAGCAGTACCTGGGCGAGGACGTCTTTCGCGACGGCGTGCGCCTCTACCTTTCACGACACGCCTACGACAACGCTGTCACCGCCGACCTGTGGTCGGCGCTCGAGGCCGCCTCGGGCCAGCCGGTGGGTTCGATCATGGACACCTGGATCCTCCAGGGGGGATTCCCCCTCCTCTCCTACGACGGCGCGACCCTCGCCCAGTCGCCCTTCTACTTCCGAGAGAGCAACGGCGAGTCGAACATCGGCGCGAGCTGGCGCGTGCCGGTGCTGACGCGTTCGCTCGGCGAGAGCGACATCCAGCGCGTCCTGCTCGAGGGCGAGCGCCGCGCGCTGGCCACTCGCGGGGTCAGTCTCATCAACGCCGGCGGCGCCGGCTTCTATCGCACCGCGTACGCGTCGGCGCACCTCGCCCTGATCGCGGCGCGGCTTTTCGACCTCGACGAGGCCGAGCGCGCTGTCCTCTTCTCAGACACCTGGGCAGCCAACCTGCTTGGGCGCTCGAGCCTGGCCGACCTGCTGGCGCTGGCGCGCGGGCTGACCCACCTCGACGAGCCGACCCCGTGGGGGATCGTGGCGCGCGCCCTCGGACTGGTCGATCGCATCGCCGACGACGCGACGCGCGACCTGCTCGCTCGTGTGACCGAGGGCCTGTTCTCGCCCGTCTATGCGCGCCTGGGCTGGGACCCGGTACCCGGTGAGAGTACCCAGGCCGGGGAGCTGCGCGCCCTGGCCCTCCGTGTCCTGGGCACGATCGGCCGCGACGCCACGATCGCCGAGGAGGCCGCGGCGCGCTTTGACGCGGGCGAGCTGAGCGGCGACCTGGCCGACGCCATCGTGGTGATCACCCTGCACCAGAATCGCCCGGGCGACGCCGTCACGTGCGAGGAGCGTCGCACGTCGGCGCCAACGCCCCAGGAGGAGCAGCGCTACCTCTTCGCGCCGGTCAGTTCGCGCGACCCCGACGTGGTGCTGTCGGCCTTTGAGCGTGCCTTCGGCGACGTGCGCACCCAGGACGCGCCGTATCTGATCCGCGGCCTGCTCACAAACCTGGTGGCCGGACGCGAGGTCTGGTCGCGACTCGCCGCGCGATGGGACGAAGCCCTCGAGCGCTTCCCGGAGACCTCGCACGCGCCGATGGCCGGGGGCGTCGAGTCCTTCATCGGCGACCCCGCCTTCGCCGCGTCGGTGCGCGCGTTCCTCGAATCGCACCCGGTGCCCACGGGCCAGCGGCAGATCGCCCAGTTCCTCGACGTGATGGACGTCAACGTGGCCTGGGCCGAGCGCACGCGTGCGGACCTCGCGGACACCCTGGGCGCCTTCCTCGCATGAGCGAGGCGGTGCTCTCGCGTCCGGCGGTCGCGCGGGTGCGCGCGGCGCTCGAAGCGGCCGGCGTCGCGGGCGAGATCCGCGTGCTCGCCGACAGCACGCGCACTGCGATCGACGCCGCCGCCGCCCTCGGGGTGACGGTGGGTCAGATCGCGTCCTCGATCGTCTTTCGCACCGCGGAAGGCAAGCCCGTACTCGTGATCACGAGCGGCGCGCACCGCGTCGACGCCGACCTCGTCGCCGCGACCCTGGACCAGACGACCCTCGAGCGCGTTGACGCCGACTACGTGAAGGCGGTCTCGGGCTTCTCGATCGGCGGGGTGAGCCCGCTCGGATGGGCCGACGGCGCCGAGCCGATCGTGCTGATCGACGAGGACCTCGCCCACTACGACGTGATCTGGGCCGCCGCGGGTCACCCCCACGCCGTCTTTGCCACGACCTTCGATGAGTTGCGCGTCGCAGCCGAGGCGCGCGTTGCGACCGTCGCGCGCGCCGGCGCGTGACGTACGCTCACGTCGTGGCCCCTTCGCGCTGGCAGCAGTGGCATGATCCCTACGAGGACCCGACGTCGTACCTGTCCCACCGGCTCCTCGAAGTCCAGCGCCAGACGGCGATGGTCCTCGACAGCTGTCCCGCCGGGCCGATCCAGGTGCTGTCGATCTGCGCGGGCCAGGGCCGCGACTTGATCGGCGTGCTGGCGACGCACCCGCGCGCGCGTGACGTTTCCGCTCGCCTGATCGAGCTCGACGAGGTCAACGCCGCCTACGCGCGCGAGTCGGCGCGGAACCTCGACCTCGACAACGTCGAAGTCGTGGTGGGCGACGCGTCCGTCACCGACCACTACGCCGGCGCGGTGCCCGCGGACCTCGTGATGGTCTGCGGGGTCTTTGGCAACATCTCCGATCGCGACATCGCTCGCACCATCTCCTACCTGCCGTCGCTGTGTCGACCGGGGGCTCGCGTCGTGTGGACGCGCCACCGCCGGGCGCCCGACGTGACGCCGTCGCTGCGCGCCTCCTTCGAGCGCGTGGGATTCGTCGAGGAGCAGTTCGCCGCCCCTGAGGAGTTCGAGTACACCGTCGGCACGCACCGCCTCGAGGTCGCGCCAGGGCGGTACTCGCCGGGGCGGCGTCTCTTCACGTTCCTCGATTCCGAGCGGACGGACGACGCGTGATCCTCACGGTGTTTCGCAGTCGGCTCCGTCTGGGCGTTGAGGCCGAGTACCGGCCGCTCGCCGTGGCGATGAGTGAGCTCGCCCACACGATGGAGGGCTTCGTCGACGAGGCGTTCTTCGCCGCACCCAACGGGGACCGCGTGACGATCGTGCGCTTCGCCGACCGGGCGAGCCACGACGCCTGGGCCCGTCACCCGGCGCACCGAGAAGCGCAGCGTCGCGGACGCGACGAGTTCTACGAGTCCTACGAGATCTCGATCGCCGAGGTCGTCGCCGAGCGGCACTTCAGCGCGGATCAGTTCCCGCGCTGACGAGTCGCGCAAGGGCGCGCGCGGCGCCCGCGCGCACGCGCGCCACGTCGTCGACCTGGCAGCGGGCCGCGGCCTCGAGTGCCTCGTCGAGGCGATGGCGGGCGATGACCTTGAGAGCCATCTCGCGAACCCGCCACGCCGGATCGGTGGTCGCGGCGACGACACTCGGGATTGCACGCTCCTCGAAGACGTAGAGCAGGCCGCGCAGCGCCCAGACGCGCGCCCAGTAGCCGGCGGGCCCGCCCTCGCCGCCGGCGAGCACGCCCTCGCCGCCGGCGAGCACGGTGCGCGAAGCCGGGCCGGCGAGCACCTCACCCAGGTCGGCGGAGAGTTCGTCGCCATTCAACAGACCGATCAGGGACGTGATCAGGGCGTGTTCGCCCACGAGGTTGCAGTAGCGCGCGATGCTCGTGCGCGGCGAGTCGGCCCAGCGACTGGTCACGGGCCGAGTCTGGCACCGTGATGTCACGCGCGCCATCTCCCGCTAGCGTTCGTCGTGATGGGCGACACATCCCGTGACGAGGCCGCGCTCGAGTCCCTCGGCGAGGCCGGAGGCGACGAGGTCTGCTGGGCGCACCTGCTCTGCGAGGAGTGCGGCATGATCCTCAACGAGCGCAATGAGCACCGCCCGGGCTGCTCGCTGGCCCCTCAGGCACTCGACTGATCGGCCCTACACTGATTCTCGACGGAGGGCTCGTGACATCGGGCGGGGCCCGCGGGGCGAGGACGACACGTGACACAGCGCGAGGGTAGCGAGCGTCAGCGGGTCCCCCAACCACTGATCAAGCGGCGCATCGCCTCGGGACGCGGCGCCATGGAGCAACCCAACGTCACCCACGACGGCGCGACGGCATTGAACGGGCCCTTTTGGGTCGCGCTCATTCTCACCGGTGTGGCGACCGGCCTCTTGGGAGACCTCTTGATGTGGGTCCTCGCTCTCGCCGAGAACGCCGCGTTCCACTACCGCAGCGGCAGCTACCAGGACGCGGTCGCCGCGGTCTCAGGCGCGCGCCGGGTGACCTCGCTGCTGGTGGCGAGCGCGATCGGCGCCACCGGTTGGTACCTGATCCGTCGGCTGCTGCGCAAGGAGCGCGCCGAGATCGACGACGCGCTCTGGCGTGGCGACGGCAAGCTCTCGTGGCGGCGCAGCATCCTGACCTCGCTCGTTTCGGAGGTCGTGATCGGACTGGGCGCCTCGATCGGACGCGAGGCGGCGCCCAAGCTGATGGGCGGGGCGTCGGCCAGCGTGCTCGGCGGGTGGTTCCACCTCTCCAACGCCCAGAAGCGCCTACTGGTCGCCTGCGGCGGGGGCGCGGGTCTGGCCGCGGTCTACAACGTGCCCCTGGGGGGCGCGCTCTTCACCGCGGAGGTCCTCTACGGCAGCCTGACCCTGCCGGTCGTCGCACCGGCGCTCGTCTGCTCGGGACTCGCGACCTTCGTGGGGTGGCTCTACCTGCCCAACGGCGCGACCTACTCTGACGTGCCGCTCTATCGATTCAGCGGGGCGATCATGACTTGGTCAGTGCTCGCGGGCATCGTCACCGGTCTGGTCGCGGTTATCTACGTGCGCGCGATTGGGTGGGTCTCGTACCATCGCGCCCCTGGCGTGCACCTCTTCTGGGCGATGCCCGCGGTGTTCGCCCTGGTCGGGGTGCTCGGCATCTGGTACCCGCAGCTCTTTGGCAACGGCAAGGACATGGCTCACATGGCCTTCCTCGGCGTCGGCGGCTTCGGGCTGCTCTTCGCCCTCTTCGCGCTGAAGCCCTTCGTCACCGCGCTCACCCTGGGCAGTGGAGCGGCGGGGGGCGTCTTTACCCCGTTCCTCTCGACGGGCGCGGTGCTCGGTGGCGCGCTCGGCATCGCGTGGAGCCACCTCTGGCCGGGCACGCCGGTGGGCGCCTACGCGCTGGTCGGCGCGGCCGCGATGATTGGCGCCTCGATGCAGGCCCCGCTGGTGGGCCTCGTCCTGGTGCTCGAGATGACCCACACCGGTTTCGAGCTGATGGCCCCGATGATCGTGGCGACCGCCATCGCGACGATGATCGTTCGCTACATCGACGGCTACTCCATGTACTCGGCGAGGCTGCCACGTCACGAGCCGGCCGAGGGCGGCGACGCCGCGCGCGCGTGAAACAATTGGATCATGTACAACCCACCCGCCTTCGCCCAGGACGCTGACGCCAGCTGGGGCATTGTCGAGCGCGCCGGTGCCGGCCTGCTCGTGGCACCGACTTCGTCGGGGCTCGCCAGTGTGATGGTGCCCATCGTCGTCGAGGATCGCCGACGGCTGAACGCCCACGTGGCGCGCGCCAACCCCTGGTGGCGCGAGGTGCCAGAGTCCAGCGAGGTCCTCGCCCTCTTCCTCGTCGCTGACGCCTACGTCTCGCCGCTCTACTACCCGTCCCTCGCCGAGCAGCCCGGCGCGGTGCCGACGTGGAACTACGTGCTCGCCGAGGTGCGCGGCACGCTGCACGTCCACGACGACCGCACCTGGGTCGAGTCCCAGGCGCGCGCCCTCGTCGAGCGCCACGAGGCCGATCGGGATCCGCGCTGGTGGGTCGACGACGCGCCCGCGGACTACATCGACAAGATGGCGCGCGCGATCGTGGGCATCGAGATCGAGGTCATCTCCATCGAGGGAAAGGCGAAGCTCTCCCAGAACCGCGAGGCGCGCGACGCGGCCGGCGTGCGCGCCGCCCTCGCCGACGGGACTCTCGTGGAGCAGGCAGTCGCCCGCGAGATGGGTGAATGAGCCTGCGAGTGCGCCGCGCCGGCGTTACTGACGCCGCGGCGCTGCGCGCGATTCGCTTGGAGGCCCTGGCCGACTCGCCGGGCGCCTACGGCACGACCTATCGCGACGTGGTCGACTGGGACCTCGATCGCTGGGCCGATCTGCTGACGGCCAACGCCTACTTCCTAGGCGAGGTCGACGGCGTGGTGCGCGGCATGGCCCAGGGCGGGTACCACGACGACTTCCCCGGCCAGACCTGGCTCTTTGGGATGTTCGTCGGCCCCGACGCGCGCGCGAGCGGACTCGCCGACGCGCTGGTCGACGCGGTGGAGGGTTGGGCACGCACGGGTGGCGCGCGCGAGTTGTACTTGGGCGTCGCACTCGAGATGACCCGTGCCATCTCCTTTTACCGGCGCCGCGGCTTCGTCGAGGTGGGCGACGTGCGCTACATGAGGCGCGATCCGTCACGCCAGATCCAGACGATGGTGTGTCGCCTTGACTAGCGGGGAGCTGCGTGTGAACCTGGTGGCCGCTCGCGATCTCTACGACCTGCGCCGACGGGTGCTGCGCAACAACGATCCCGCGGTGAACGTCGCGAACGCGGCCGACGAGGACCCCGAGGCGCGCCACTTCGCCGGCTACGTGGACGGAGAGTTGGTGGTGAGCGCGTCCTTCTTCCCCGGCGAGGTGCCCGGCGTCTTGCAACTGCGCTACATGGCGACCGACCCGCGGGTCCAGGGGCACGGATACGGCGCCGCGGTCCTCGCGGCCGCCGAGCGTCACCTGGGCCGCGATGGTGCGACGCGCTTGTGGGCCAACGCGCGCGATAGCGCCTTGGGCTTCTACCGGCGCCTGGGCTGGCGCGTGATCGAGGGCAGCGAGCACATCAGTGTCGAGACGCAGATCCCGCACACGGTGATTGAAAAGGACCTCGACCGCTAACGCCGCGGGGCGTTTACTACATTGGGAAAATGCGCAAAGTCCTCGTGACCGTCGTCGTCCTCGTCCTCGCCGTGGGAGTCGCCCTCGTGGCGAAGAACCTGCACTCGAGCACTTCGCCCGGAGTTCCGCCGTCGACGAGCCCGACGACCAGCGTGCCGAGCTATCCGATCGCGCCCCTGACCGGGCTGCCCGATCCGACGCACCTGGCCGCGACGCGCCCCGCCCTCACCATCAAGGTCGAGAACACGCCCGAGGCGCTGCCCCAATGGGGCATCGACCAGGCCGACGTCGTCTACGAGGAGATCGTCAACGGCGGCATCACTCGACTGGCCGCGGTCTTCAACTCCCACGCACCGGCCAAGGTCGGCCCGGTGCGCTCGGTGCGCCCCACCGACCAGCAGATCGTCTTTCCGATCGGGGGCATCTTCGCCTACTCCGGCGGCGCCCCCTACGCGATCGCTTCGATCTCCCAGGCGCCGGTGAAGCTGATCGACGAGTCCAACGCGGGCGCGGCGATGTTCCGCGACCCGAACCGCCAGGCCCCCCACAACCTCTACGCCAACGCGGCTGCGCTCTTCGCCTTCAAGGGCACGCCGACGCCGCCGCCCGCGCTCTTTCAGTATCGTGCCGCCAATCAGACGCCCCTGGGGCCGAGCATCGCGCACTTCACCGTGGGTTTTCCCAGCATCTACCCCGTGACCTGGACCTGGAACAGCACCACCGCGTCGTGGGACCGAACGCTCTTCGGTCAGAAGATCATCACCGGCAACGGCGTGCAGGTCTCGCCCAAGAACGTGCTCGTGATGTTCGTCAACTACGTCAACGGTGTGGGCACGTTCACCTCGTACGCGAACCTGCAGGGCTCGGGCCCGGTGTGGGCCTTCGTCGGCGGACACGAGGTGCGCGGCACCTGGTCGCGCGCGGCCAAGGCCGACGTCATCTCCTACACGCTCGCCAACGGCAAGCCCCTGCTCGTCACCCCGGGCCAGACCTGGGTGGAGCTGCAGTACACGGGTGGGCCCATGTCCGTCACCCCCGCCGTAGGGTGAGCGAGATGGGCTACTGCGAGGAGATCATCAGAACCCCTGACGGGCGCGCCCTCGAGGTCGCGCGCGTGGGCGCCGACGACGGCGCGGCCGTCGTCTTTCATCACGGCTCGCCGGGCGCCGCGTCGCTCGCGCTCTCCCTCGAGACGATGGCCGAGCGCCACGGGCTCTTCGTCGCGACGAGCTCGCGCGCGGGCTACGGGCGCTCTGACGCGCGCCCCGGGCGCGACGTCGCAAGCGTCGTCGAGGACGTCGCGACGCTGCGCGCGCACTACGGCATTGAGCACTACGTCGCCGTCGGCTGGTCGGGCGGCGGACCCCACGCGCTGGCCTGCGCGGCGAAGGACCCCCGTTGCGTGGGGGCGATCAGCCTGGCTGGCGTGGCACCGATCGACGCCGACTTTGACTGGACCGAGGGGATGGGTCCGGAGAACCTCGAGGAGTTCGCCCTCGCGCGCGAGGGCGGTGCGGCCTACGTCGCGCACATGGAGGCGCTCGCGCGCGAGTTTGCCGCGGCGACGAGCGAGAACATCGTGGGCCTCTTCGGGGGCCTCTTGAGCGCCCCCGACCTCGCGGTCCTCGAGCGTGAAGGTGAGCGCGAGTGGCTGGCGCGCGAGAGTCGCGACGCCTTCGTGGTCTCTTCGGCCGGTTTCATCGACGACGATCGGGCGTTCTTCGCGCCCTGGGGCTTCGACCCCGCGGCGATTGGGGTGCCCGTGGAGATCTGGTACGGCGACCTCGACCTGATGGTGCCGCCCACCCACGGCGCCTGGCTCGCGCGCACGATCCCCGACGCCAATCCCGTCCACCTGCCCAATGAGGGGCACGTCTCTCTCGTCGTCGCCCACGCCGACGCCCTGGCCGAAGCCATCCTCACGCTGGCCGTGGCGCCGTGACGCGCATTGGCAACCTCTACGGGCCCGACGCCACCTTCCTCGGCGTGCCGGGCGCCGACCCCGACGAGCGCGCGAGCTGGACGGGCGCGGGCGCGGCGATCATCGGTGCGCCCTTCGACGGGGGCACCTCGCACCGCCCCGGTACCCGTTTCGGCCCCCAGGCGCTGCGCACGACCGACTACCTGCCCCACGACGGCATGCGCCCGAGCCTCGCGCTCGGCGTCGACCCACTGATCGCCCTCGGGGTCGTCGACCTGGGCGACGTGGAGATGCCCTCGGGTGAGACGCAGCGCTCCCTCGCCGCGCTCGAAGAGCGCGTCACCACCGTGGCCTCGGCCGGCGTGCTGCCGGTCATCCTCGGCGGAGACCACACGATCGCCCTGCCCGACGTGACCGGCGTCGCGCGCCACGTGGGCTGGGGCCGGGTCGCGGTGATCCACTTCGACGCTCACGCCGACACTGGCGACACCCAGATGGGCTCGCTCTACGGTCACGGCACGCCGATGCGCCGTCTGATCGAGTCCGGAGCCTGCCGGGGAGACCGCTTCATCCAGATCGGCCTGCGCGGCTACTGGCCCGAGCCCGAGACCTTGGCCTTGAT
>JAJYGN010000111.1 GCA_021790675.1 Actinomycetes bacterium | reverse complement strand
CAAGCCCACTATCGGGGTCGTGCCGGCTACCCACGTGGTGCCCATCAGCGCGAGCCAGGACAGTCCCGGGCCCCTGGGCCGGCGCGTGGACGACGTGGCCCGCATGTTCGGCGTGCTCTCGGCCAGCGACCCCACACCCGAGCGTTCGCTGCGCTTCGCGGTCGCCACGTCGTGGCGCACCGACCATCCGGCGACCGATGACCTCTTCGACGCGATCGTCGCGGCGCTGCGCGCCGCGGGCCACGACGTGATCGACCGTGACGTTGCGGCCCCGGGAGAGGCGGAGGGTCAGGACGAGTTAACCGTGCTGCTCGCCGAGCTGCACGACGACCTCTCGGACTACCTGGCGCGTCGCCCGGGCGAGGGCGTGAAGTCCCTGGCCGAGGTAATCGCGTGGGAGAACGACCACGCGGCGAGCGAGCTCGCGCACTTCGGACACGACCTCTTCGACATGGCGCTCGCCACCGGCGGGCGCGCCGGCGAGGCCTACGAGGCGGCGCGCCGGCGCAACCTCGCCTGGGCGATCGACACCTGCCTGCAGCCCGCGTTGGACGGCGTCGACGTCCTCCTCGCCCCCGCGTACGGGCCGTCGTGGAAGAGCGACCTGGCGGTGGGCGGCCACCCCGGACCCGCCAGCGCGGCGACGATGCCGGCCGCGATCGCCGGCTGGCCGATCATGAACGTTCCGATCGGGCTGGTCCACGGCCTGCCCGTGGGACTGGCGATCCTCGGGCGTGCGCACGACGAGTGGACCGTGCTCGCGGCCGGACGCGTCATTGAAGCCCTCGTCGACGCCCGCGGGCCGCTGGGACGTCCGACCTGGGAGGTGCCCACTCGTGGGTGAGCGTCGCGGAGCTGACGACACGGTGAGGGGCCGCGCGTGGCGCGTGGCCCTCAGCGGCGCGCTCGCCGGCGCCGGCGCGCTCGCCGCCCTCTCGCCGGCCGGTGCCGCGCCCTCGGCGTCGGCACTCTTCGCCAGTGCGCTGCGCGACGCGACGTCGGCGCACTGGGTGCACGAGCGCACGATCATGATGATCAAGGGCTCGGTCGTCTCGATGGGCGTGAACGTGATCGGTGCCACGGGTGGCGTGCAGAAGATGATCACCGCCAACGGGGGCTCGGCCCGACTGATCGCGCTGGATCGCACCCGTCGGATGTTTCTCTACGCCAACGTGCCCGCCCTGACCAGCATGTTCGGGATCTCGAGCGCGCGGGCTGGCTCGGCCGCGAACCACTGGCTGGTTCTCACCCCGTCGGATCCGAACTACGCGAGCGTCGACAGCGCGACGACGCTGGCGAGTGACTTCTCGCAGATCTCCTTCATCGGCGCTCCGGTGCTGCGCGGCGAGACGACCCTGGCCACGCACCGCGTCTACGAGATCTTCGGCGCGGTGCCGGCGAGCAACGGCATGCCCGAGGGTGCGGGGACGCTCTACGTCACCGCCACCGCTCGGCCCATGCCCTTCGCCTATCACGTCGTCGCTGGCTCCTTCTCCCTTACCGTCGCGTGGACCGGCTGGGGGCACGCCATCGCCCTGCGCGCTCCGGCCGGTGCGGTCGCCTTCCCGGTGAAGTAGGCCGTCGCCGGGATTCGCCCGATCGCCCGAGGCGTGTGAGACTCGAATCAGAGGAGGAGCGTGCTACCGATCCTGTCGAGTGCCGAGATGCGCGAGGCCGACGCGCGAGAGGTCGCGCGCCGCGGCCAGGACGCCCTCGTGGCCGACGCCGGCACGGCGGTGGCCCTGACCGCCAGGTCGATGCTGGGTTCGTGTTACGGACGGCGCGTCGCCGTGATCGCGGGCCCCGGGCTCAACGGTGCCGACGGTCGCGTGGCCGCGCGGTGGCTGAAGAATCGCGGCGCGCGGGTGCGCGTGTTTGATGTCGGACACGAGCCGGCCGAGATTGTCGGCTACGACCTGGTGATCGACGCGGCCTTCGGCTTGGGATGCACGCGCGCCTACGACGCGCCGCGCGTCGGCGCGACGCCGGTGCTCGCGCTCGACCTCGTTTCGGGCGTCGACGCCGACACCGGGCGGGTCTTCGGCCGCAGCCTCGCCGCCGACGTCACACTTGCCCTGGGGGCACTCAAGTACGCGCACGTGACCGGCCCGGCCGCCGAGCTCGCCGGTGAGGTGCGCCTCGCCACGCTGTCGATCCCCTGCACGCCGCGCGACGGCGTTATCGAGGACGCGGACCTTGTGGGCGTCGTGGAGCGCTCGCGCGACGACCACAAGTGGTCCCACGCGCTGGCCGTG
Source organism: Actinomycetes bacterium (assembly GCA_021790675.1). Taxonomy (GTDB): domain Bacteria; phylum Actinomycetota; class Acidimicrobiia; order Acidimicrobiales; family RAAP-2; genus RAAP-2. The sequence continues at coordinate 15,623 of JAJYGN010000111.1, read as the reverse complement.
CTCGCGGGCTCGGATCTGATGCCGGGGGCCGCGGCGCTGGTGTGCGAGGGCGCCCTCGCCGCCGGGGCGTCGATGATCCGCCTCGCCAGTCGCGGCGACGTCGAGACGCTCACGCTGCCGGTGGAGGTGGTGCGCACGAGCGAGGTCGGAATCGATGCGCGCTGCCGCGCGGTGGTGGCCGGTCCCGGGCTCGGCGAGGGCGCGCCCGCCTGGCTCGCCGAGCGCCTCGCGAGCACGAGCGCACCGGTCGTTCTCGACGCCGACGGCCTCGACCGGGACCTCATCGCGAGTCGCCCTGAGGAGTCGACGTGGATCCTCACCCCTCACGCCGGCGAGTTCGCGCGCCTGGGCGCCGAGACGTCGTCCGAGCGTCTCGTTGACGTGCGCGCCTTCGCCGCCGCCACCAGGTGCGTGGTGCTATTGAAGGGGCCGCGCACCATCGTGGCGGCGCCCGACGGGCGCACCCGCGTCGTCACCTCGGGCACCCCGGCGCTCGCCACCGCGGGCAGCGGTGACGTGCTCGCCGGCGTCATCGGAGCGCTCCTCGCCTACGGACACGACGCCCTCTCGGCTGCCGCACTAGGCGCGCACCTGCACGGGCGCGCGGGCGCGCGCCTCGCCCCGGGTGCGTCGGCGCTGCCCGCGGCCGTGGAATCGATGCTGGCTCGCGGGTAAGTTGCACCACGCCGCAGCGTGGACGACTTGCGTGGTGACCTCAGGTTGCTGCAGATCGTCAACGAGTTCTTCGATCCAGAACGCGTGAGCTCTGACATCCGTCGTCGTGGTCGCAACGAACAAGGGAGATGACCTCACCTCTACTGCGCAGCGCCCGCTGTCACGCGAACCTGGCCGGCGCCACGGCTCTCATCGCCTCGGGAGAGATCCACGGCTATCTCTTCTTCGCCGAGGGCTATCACGCGGTGCCGGTGATCGGTCCCCTCTTCGCGTCCCAGGCCGTCGCGGGAGTCGTGCTCGGTCTCGTCCTCGCGCGCGCCGCGCGCCGCGCGCTTCGCCTCGCGGGCGCCGCGCTCGCGCTCTTCAGTGCGGCGGGCTTCCTGGCCTCCGACGCGGTGGGCCTGTTCGGCTTTCACGACACGCTCGCCGCGCCCGGGGCGGTCCTCGCGTTGATCGTCGAGGTGGCGGCGGGAGTTCTCCTCGTCCTTTAGAGCGTGGTGGAGGCCACGATGGGCATCGTGGGCGTCACCGAGCCGCCGGAGGGCTCGTCGGTGATCGCGAGCACGCTCGCGCGCGCGCCCGACATGGTCACGGCTGCGAGGGAGGGCCGAGGTCCGAGCAGTCCGACTGAGATCGGTCGACCCGCCACGATCGCCCAGAGCTGGTAGGTGCGAGTGGGGGCGAGCGCGGGCAGGCGCGAGGAGACGAGGTAGGCACGCCCGTCGGGCAAGGTCACCATCTGGGCCAGCTCGCGGTGGTGGGATCCCGTCAACGTGACCAGGTGATGGCCCGGGGCGACGAGCGCGGCCAACACCTCGTTCTTCGCGCTGGCCGTGAGTGCGCCCTGCAGGCGCGCCGCACGGTCGTTGGCGTGACCCAGGGCGAGGGCCAAGACGGCGACGAGCGCCGCGGCGGCCGCCCACGAGATGATCAGGGCGCGCGAGCGACGCGGGCGAACCGGCGTCACGCTCGCGGGCTTGACGAGCGCGGGCGCCTCACTCGGCGCGTCGTAGAGGTGGCCCGCGATCTTCGCCCACAGGTGCGCCGGCGGCGCCTCGGTGGCGTTGCCCATCGCCGCGGCGACGCCGCGTAGCGAATCGAGCTCACTGGCACAGCGCGGGCAGTCGACGAGGTGGGCCTCGACCTCGGCGGCCTCGTCGCCCTCGAGGGCGTCGAGCGCGTAGAGCGCCAGGAGCTCGGTGGCGTCGTCGTGGTTCATGTCGCTCCCTCGATGCCGGCGTCGACCAGGGCGCCGCGCATGCGTCGCATGCCGTTGCGGATGCGGGTCTTGACGGTGCCCTCAGGCTGGTTGAGCAATTCGGCGACCTTCACGTAAGAGTGTCCCTCAAAATACGCGAGCTCGATCACCTGGCGTTCCTCGGGGGGCAAGGAGGCGAGCGCGCGCACGACCTCGTCGGCGAGCACGAGGTCCCAGGCCTCGTGGCGCACGTCGTAGGTGGCCGCCGCGGTGATCGCGGCCTCGCGCGCCTCGCGCCGGCGCCGCGCCCCCTGGCTGCGGATCAGATCGACCGCGCGCGCGTGGCTCTGGGTGAGGAGGAAGCTGCGCAGCGCGCCGCGGCTCGGGTCGAAGCGGTCGGGCTCGTTCCACAAGCGCAAGAAGACCTCCTGGGTGACGTCCTCGGCGTCGGTCGTGTCGTTGAGGACGCGTCGCGCGAGGCCGAACACCGCGCCGCCGTGGCGCCGGTAGATCTCGGCCAGGGCGACCTCGGAGTAGCGCGCGACCATGGTCACGAGCCGGGGGTCACTGGCCTCGCTGAGATCGTCCACGCTTACTCTTCGTCGCCGCTGCGCCGACGGATGTCGGTGGTCGCACAGTACCGGCGAACCTCTCGCGCAAGAACAGATTTCGACATCCGTTCTCGCGCGGGCGCCGAACACTTCGTAACCGATCTACAAGGAGCGAACATGATCCCAGAATCGAGAGCACTCTGCGAGCTGCTCGAAGAGTCCCAGGACCTCCAGGCCGACGCGCTGCGTCCGACCACCGAGGCCCTCAACGAACTGGTCGAGGTGGCCCACGAGAGCCCCGACGACGAGGCGCAGCGCCGCGAGTTCCACGAGGCGCACCAGCGCTCGCTGGCCGCGAGCCTCTCGGGCGCGACGCTGCTGGGCGCGGCGGGCGGCGCGGCCCTGGTGGGCGTGCTGGCCTCCTCGGCCGCCGCGTCGAAGTCGCGCGACGTGCAGATCCTCCAGACGGCGGCCTCCATCGAGAACCTGGCGGTGGCCACCTACTCGACGGCCCTCACCCTGCCGTATATCGGCGGCGCGTCGGCCAACGCCGTAGTGGCCAAGTTCGCGCGCGTCACGCGCAACCAGCACGCCCAGCACGCTGAGGCCTTCAACGCGGCGGCCGAGCGCCTCGGCGGTCGAGCCCAGCACAAGCCGGACCCCGCCTTCGTGCCGGTGGTGAACAAGGCGGTCGCGAGTCTGAAGGGCGCCTCCGACGCCCAGGGGACCATGGGCGTCGTGGGGCTCGCCCTCGAGCTCGAGAACATCGCGGCCGAGACCTACGTGAAGGACACCGTCCTCGCGAGCGTCACCCAGAACCGGGCCCTCTTCGCCTCCATCATGGGCGTCGAGGCCCAGCACGTGGCGGTGCTGCTCGCGGTGAAGGCCCTGCTCGCGGCGAACGCGCCCCAGTTGATCTCGCTCGCTCCGGGCACCGCGGCCTCCCTGCCCGCGGCGGCCGGCTCGGTGGGATTCCCCTACGCCTTCTACAAGACCAACAGTGCAGCACCCGCGACCCAAGGAGCGATCAAGTGAACAACCCATCCGCCTTCTCCGGCTCCGAGCGCGAGCTTCTCGCGATGACGGCCGACCTCGATGAGATGAACAACGACATCGCGGTGCCCGCGATGCGCGACGGCGTCGCGGCGATGATCGAGGGGCTCCACGAGCGCTCCGCGAGCCGCCGGTCGTTCCTGACCGGCGCCGGCGCCCTCGCGGCGACGTTGGTCGGCGCCGGAGCCCTGCCCGGTGTCGCCGGCGCCGCCACGCGCGTCGCCTCGGCGACGGCGCACGCCCGAGAGCCCCTCGCCTTCCCCCCGAAGGGCCTCTCGGGCGACCTCGCGGTGGCCGCGGTGGCCGCCAGCCTCGAGAACCTTGCGGTGTTCGCCTACAGCGCGGGCCTCTCGGCGGCCTCCGCCGGCAAGCTGGGCAGCGTGCCCGCGGCGGTGGCGACGTTCGCCACCACCGCGCGCGCCCAGCACCGCCAGCACGCGGCCGCGTGGAACGGGGTGCTGCGCGCCCACGGCAAGGCGGCGGTCAGGGTGACGAATCCGACGCTGACCAAGGTTGTCGAGGCCGACTTCGCCAAGGTGAAGACCGTGGTCGACCTGGCGAACCTGGCCCTCACCCTCGAGACCATCGCGGCCGAGACCTACCAGGTCGAGGTGTCGCACCTCTCGAGCGCGGCCGCGATCGGGCTGTCGGCCTCGATCCAGCCGGTGGAGATGCAGCACATCGCAATCCTCTACTACGTATTGGGCGAGTACCCCGGCGCCCAGAGTGCGGGCGGCCAGCCGCTGGCCTTCTCCTCGACGGCCAAGGCCGTGTGATGCACCACGTCACGAGCAGGCTCGTCGCGCTTCTCGCGGCGAGCCTGCTCGTCGTGGGCGGCCTCGCATTGGACACGCGCTCGACGACCCCGCGCGCGTCGGCGTCGGGCGCGCACATCGAGATCGCGAACTTCGCCTACTCGCCCGCGCGCCTCGTCGTCACCGCGGGTGAGAGGGTCACGGTGACCAACACCGACAACGTCGATCACACGGTGACCGCGGCGGACGGCTCGTTCGCCACCCGCGACTTAGCGAAGGGTCAGTCGATGAGCTTTTTCGCGCCGCGCCGGCCCGGCGTCTACGGCTACTACTGCGCCATCCACCAATTCATGCAGGCCGTGCTCGTCGTGCGCTGATCAGGGCGTGGCGAGGGTGGCGCCGGCGGCGAACTCCTCGCGGCCGTTGTCGTCGAGACGCCAGACGCTCGCGCGTCCGCGCACCGTCCACTCGAACGGGCCGCCGATCAGCGCGGTCTCCTCGTCGATGCCGAGCACGCTCACGGCGGGGTCGCGCTGGAGCAGGAACTGCGTGACGAGGTCGGGGACTCGCCGGCTGAAGGCGTCGAAGTGAGGAATGACGCGCAGGTGCGATAGCAGCCCGAGTCCGGGCGTGGAGCCGCGGCGCGGGTGGCGCAGCGAGGGAATCCACGAGGTCATGGCCATCGCGCCCGCACTGCATCCCGCGAGGGCCGCGCCAGCATGCCAGGCGTCGAGGATGGCCTGCCACAGGGCGCTGTCGCGCAGGGTGTCGGCGAGGAAGGCCGGGTGTCCTCCCGAGAGGTAGACGAGGCCCGCTCCGGCCACAAGCTCGACGATGGCGGGATCGTTGGCGTCGGCCGCGCTCTCCACGTTGAGGATCACCGGTTCGACGTCGAGGCGGCGGGCCTGCTCGGTGCCCAGGCGGTGCCAGCGCGCGACGACCTCGGGCCCGTCGGGCACGGCGGCGGTCGCGATCTGCACGTAGCGCGGGGCCCTCCCGGCGATCAGGCTTGCTTCGATGTCGGCCATCACCTCGAGGTACTCGCCCGAGCCCACCAGGGCGATCGGCCCGGGCACGCCGGCTGACTCGTTCACGCGCCGAGCCTATCGAGGCGACTTGGAATCGCGAGCGCGTCCCACCCGGTCCCAGCGCACGGTGGGTAGCAGCGCGAGACCGACCAGTAGCACGAGCTGCAGAGCGATCCACCAGGGCTCGCCCCACACGTTGGCAAGGACTGACGTGAGCTGGGTCTCGACGACGACGGCGGTCGTGACGTAGAGGGTGTAGGTGACGAGGCGTCCGGCGAAGAATGCGAGGCACAGTGGACCGAGGCGCAGCTCGAGCAGGCCGGCCGCGCTAAAGAGCTGGGCCGAGGGTAGCGGCGAGATCACGAAGAGGGTGACGAAGGCGGCGAAACCGCTGCGCCTCCTGGTGAGACGCGCCTGGAGGGCGGCGAGGTTCTCGCGATAGCGCGGCGCGAAGCGCCCGCGGAGATGTCGCGTGACGACGCCCAGTACCAGACGACCGGTCGTGGCCGCGGCCGCACCCAGGACCACGAGAGCGACCGGTTCGAGATGCCAGCGCAGGCGCGCGTAGACGAGGATCGACCAGGTGGGCGGCCCGAAGGCCGGCAGCAGGTTCACCCCGACGACGACTCCCACGAGGGCGAGGTAGGCCACGCTGTCAGTAGAGCACCTCGTGCTAGCGCGTGACAGTGACCCTCAACTGAAAGAGCCGGCTCGGCATCAGGCACTGCGGATAGCACGCGGGCGTGCCGGTCGCGCGCACGACGGCGCTGCCCACGCTGCGCGCCACGAACAGCGCGAGCGCCGTCGCGCCCCCGAGGGAGAGCCGCGCGGTGAGAGACGGCGAGCTCGTCGGCGCGGACAGCACGTAGAGCCCTTGCGCGCTCAAGCGAACGACGAGCGTCGCCCCGCGCGCGATGGTGACGCGCGAGGAGTTGGTGAGACTCGCGATGACAGTGGGCTGGGCGCTACGCGTCCCCAGCCGAAAGCTCGTCGCGAGCCGTGAATGGGTGCCGCTCGCCGTCGTCGTGACCGAGTAGGTCCCGCGTGCCGCCAGCTCCCCGCGGGTGTGCTGGTTCCACGACCAGGTCTGGACACGGCTGGCGCCGGGCGCCAGCGTCGCCACCATGAGATAGAGCGGGCACGGCGTCGTCTGGCCGCACGACGCCCACGCGATGGATCCGTCGGTGGCTCTCACGGTGACGAGAGGAGAGGATCCGCCCAGGGTGACGCGACAGGCGCTGGGTCCGCTGTTGCGCACGATCGTGGTGAGTCGCACCGGGGTCGACGCCGCGTAGGACGCGTAGTTGGACCAGGTGAGCACGGTGAGGGCGCTGGGCGCGCAGGCTTCGGAGGCGAGCTTCCCACTGGCGCCCGCACGGGGGGAGCCACGCAGCGGCGCAATCACGGTCGCGCTCGTCAACGCGAGCGCGGCAACGACGGCCCAGCGACTCCAGCGCGCAGTGATCATCGTGTCTCCCGAGTTGACGCTACCGCCGATGTCGATGTCGAGGGGGTCAGGCGGTGAATCGACACTGGCGCGTCGGTGCGCGTCGAACGGTACTCTGGCGAACGGCGTCGTGGCACACTGTCGCGACCACCATCTGTTGCGAGGATGTCCATGGCCCGAGTCGTCACACCACCGCGAGTACTGATCGTCCTGGTTGTCCTCGTGGCTCTCGTCGCAGCGATCGTCGTCCTCTCGGCTGGGTCTGGTCCCGCCACGAGCTGCGTCGGGCGCGCCTCGAACTCGCCGGGGTTGTCGGCGGTGTCGCTCGTCCCGGCCGCAGGTTCGTCCGGATCGCTCACCCCGGCGACGGGTTCGACGTCTCTCACCCCGGCCGCGGGCTCGACGTCGTTCACCACTTTGCCGCCGTCGCGTGACAACGACGCCGGCCGCTCGCGCATCCCGGACGCGACGCCCGACGCGGACAACGACACCTCGCGCTCTCGGGTGGTGTGCGCCACGAACTAGAACTGGTGCCCGTCGCGTCGCACGATTTGACGCGGGCCGATGGCGGGTCGATGCTGCGGATGTGGACGCTCGAGTCGGCGCGACAGTGCTGTCAGTTCTTTTGTCTCTTGCATTGACGGCCCCGGCACTCCCCGCGCAGGCGACGACCACGTCGACACAGGTGGCAACCACGACGCACGCCCCGATGCTCTCTCGGGGCAGCCATGGCGCGCTGGTCGTGGCCCTGCAGCGTCGTCTCAGTGCGCTGGGCTACTGGGTCGGGCCCGTCACCGGAGAGTTCAGCGACGCCACGCAGCAGGCCGTCTTCGCGATGCAAAAGGCGGCCGGCATCGCGCGCGACGGCGTCGTCGGGCCGATCACGTCGGCCGCGCTGGCGCGCGGTGTGCGACCGAGTGCGCGCAGCCACGCGGGCTACGTCGTCGAGATCAACCTGCGAACGAACCTCTTACAGCTGGTGCGCGGCGGTCGTGTGCTGACGATTCTGAACGTCTCGAGCGGGGGCGGTTATCGCTACGTGAGCGGTACCACGGTGGGCGTCGCTACCACGCCGACGGGCACGTTCCACCTTTTCCGTCAGGTGAACGGGCTCGATGTGAGCCCGCTGGGTGAACTGTGGCGGCCGAAGTACTTCACCGGTGGCTACGCGATCCACGGTGCCGCATCGGTCCCGCCCTATCCCGTCTCGCACGGCTGCGTGCGCGTGAGCGTCGAGGCTATGGACTGGCTCTGGGCGTCGAACCGGCTGCCCCTGGGCACCGCGGTTTGGGTCTACTGACGACGCCACCAGGCGCGGCCCGTTCACTCCGCTGGGCTGCTCGCAGGAAGATCCAACGGTGGCCGCCGTGGTTTAGGTTCACCTCCCTCCCGTATGCTGACAGCGTCGGCGGAGTTGGCGCCGTGACTGGGTCATCTGGCTCTACGGAGCCGGGAATGGGCAAGTGCCCTGGCCAAAAGGGCGACGAGTGACGGCGTGGCCACGGGGCACGGTGGGGTCGACGACGGGGCCGATGCCGGTGCGGTCTCGCCGGTGTTGCGATGGGTGAGCGGACGAAGGGGTCTCGATGACGGAAGCGCTACCGCGTGAAAGCCCGGCGTGGCGGGCCCTGAAGACGCACCGCGACGAGATCGCCCCGCGTCACCTGCGCGAGCTCTTCGCAGCGAACCCCGATCGGGGTCGTCGATTCAGCGCTGAAGCGGCCGGTCTCTATCTCGACTACTCCAAGAACCGGGTGAGTGATGAGACGCTGCGCCTACTCATCGAACTCGCCAATGAGTCGCACGTCGCCGAGCGGCGTGACCAGATGTTTCGCGGCGAGCACGTGAACGTCTCCGAGGATCGCGCGGTGTTGCACGTGGCCCTGCGCATGCCGCGCGAGGCGTCTCTCGTCGTCGACGGGGTCGACGTCGTCGCCGAGGTGCACGAGGTGCTCGATCGGATGGCGCGATTCTCAGCCCAGGTGCGCTCGGGCGAGTGGACGGGCTTTACGGGAAAGCCCATCGTCAACGTCGTCAATATCGGCATCGGCGGCTCGGACCTGGGACCAGTGATGGCCTACGAGGCCTTGCGCTTCTACAGCCGGCGCGATCTCACGTTCCGCTTCGTCTCCAACGTTGACAGCACCGACTTTGTCGAGGCGGTGCGCGATCTGAACGCGGACGAGACCCTGTTCATCGTCTCGTCCAAGACCTTCGGCACCTTAGAGACGCTCACCAACGCCCGCTCGGCGCGCGCCTGGCTTCTCGAACGCCTCGGCGCGGACGAGGCGGTCGCGCGCCACTTCGTGGCGGTGTCCACGAACGCTCAGCGCGTCAGTGAGTTCGGCATCGACCCGTCAAACATGTTCGGCTTCTGGGACTGGGTGGGCGGGCGCTACTCGATGACCTCGGCGATCGGGCTGTCCACCATGATCGCGATCGGCCCCGAGGCCTTTTCCGACCTGCTCGCGGGCTTTCACGAGATGGACGAACACTTCCGCACGGCGCCCTTCGCGGAGAACCTGCCCGTGCTGATGGGACTTCTCGCGGTGTGGAACCGCGACTTCCTTGACTTGCCCACCGTCGGGGTGATGCCTTATGACCAGTACCTCAAGCGGCTCCCCGCCTACTTCCAGCAGCTGACCATGGAGTCCAACGGCAAGCACGTGACGATCGAGGGCGCGCCGGTTGCGCATCCGACGGGTCCGATCTACTGGGGCGAGCCGGGCACCAACGGCCAGCACAGCTTCTACCAACTCCTGCACCAGGGCACGACGATCGTGCCGGTCGACCTGATCGGATTCGCGCGCAGCCTCAATCCCCTCGGCGACCACCACGCAATACTCACCTCCAACGTCTTCGCCCAGGCCGAGGCCCTGGCCTTCGGCAAGACCGTCGATGAGGTGCGAGCCGAGGGCGCTCCCGAGCACGAGGTCGCCCACCGCGTCATGGAGGGCAACCGGCCGAGCACGGTGATCCTGGCCGACGTACTCACCCCGCGGCTCCTGGGCAGCCTGATCGCCCTCTACGAGCACTCGGTCTTCACCCAGGGCGTGATCTGGGACGTCGACTCCTTCGACCAGTGGGGCGTGGAGCTGGGCAAGGTGCTCGCCGCGCGCATCATCCCCGAGCTCGACGCCGACGCCGACGTCGCGCTCTCGCACGATTCATCCACCAACGCTCTGATCGAGCGCTACCGCCGTCTCACCCGAGGAGAGTCATGACGACCAGTACGCCGATGCAACTGGGAATGGTGGGCCTGGGGCGCATGGGCGCGAACCTCGTGCGCCGCGTGACCCGCGACGGTCACTCCTGCGTGGTCTACGACGTCAACGCCGACGCGGTCAGCTCCCTCGTTGGAGACTCTGTCGAGGGCGCGACGTCGCTCGCGGATCTCGCTTCCAAGCTCGCCGCCCCTCGCGCGATCTGGCTGATGCTGCCGGCCGCGTTGACCCAGGGGGCGGTCGACGAGCTGGCCGCGCACCTGTCTCCCGGCGACGTCGTGATCGACGGCGGCAACTCCCACTACCACAACGACATCGCGCGCGCGGCCCAGCTCGAGCCGCTGGGCATTCACTACGTCGACTGCGGCACGAGCGGCGGCGTCTGGGGCCTCGAGCGCGGCTTCAGCCTGATGATCGGCGGCGAGGACGACGTGGTTGCGCGGCTCGACCCGATCTTTCGCTCCATCGCTCCCGGAGCGGGCGGTGTCAGTGCGACTCCGGGGCGCGAGCACGCTCGCGGAACGGCCGATGAGGGGTACCTGCACTGCGGCCCCTGCGGCGCGGGGCACTTCGTCAAGATGGTCCATAACGGCATCGAGTACGGGATGATGGCCGCGATCGCCGAGGGCCTCAACATCATCAAGAACGCCAACGTCGGACTGCACGAGTCCGCGGCCGACGCCGAGACGACGCCGCTCGCGCACCCCGAGTACTACTCCTACGAGATCGACCTGGCCGACGTCGCCGAGGTCTGGCGACACGGCTCGGTGATCTCCTCGTGGCTGATGGACCTGACCGCCGACGCGCTGTCGCGCTCGCCCGAGCTCGCCGAGTTCGACGGGCGGGTCTCGGACTCGGGCGAGGGGCGATGGACAGTGGAGGCCGCGATCGACGAGTCGGTGCCGGCGCCGGTGATCAGCACGGCCCTCTTCCAGCGCTTCACCTCGCGCGGACAGTCCGACTTCGCCGGCAAGGTCCTCTCGGCGATGCGCGCCGGGTTTGGCGGCCACGTGGAGAAGCGTGCCTGAGGCCACTCTCGCGCTTCGCTCGTTTGCGACCCCCCGTGAGGCCGCGGCGGCGGCGGCGGAGCATATTGCTCTGGTGGCACGCGGCGCGTTCGCACGACACGGGTCGTTTCACCTGGCCGTGAGTGGCGGTACGACTCCGAGCCTGATGTTCGCCGAACTGGCCGAGTGCGACCTCAACTGGGCTGCGACGTCGATCTTCCAAGTTGATGAGCGCATCGTCGCCGTTGACGACCCCGCCCGCAACCTGGCGTCTTTGACCACGGCGCTCGCCGCGCACACGGCGCGGATCGTTCCTATGGACGTGACCGCCGGCAATCTCGTCGAGTCTGCGCGCCGCTACGGCGAGGGGCTGCCCGAGCGCTTCGACCTCGTGCACCTGGGACTCGGGGCCGACGGACACACCGCGTCGCTCTTGCCTGACGACCCCGTGCTCGAGTCCGACGACCTGGTCGCGATCACCCGTCTCTACCAGGGGCACGCGCGCATGACGCTGACCTATCGGGCCCTCGCGCGCGCCGACGAGATCCTCTGGCTGGTGACGGGGCGCGAGAAGAGAGAGGCTCTCGCTCGCCTGCGCCGTGGTGACCGGACGATCCCCGCCGGGCGCGTTACGGCACCACGGTCACTGGTGATGGCCGACGAGGCCGCGCTGTGAGTTCCGTCGCCGAAAAGCGTTTCGCCGCCGAGGCGGCAGCAATGCTGGTGCGTGATGGGATGCGCGTGGGTCTGGGCACCGGCTCGACCGTCGCCTACCTGATCGCCGCCCTCGGCCAGAGTCGCCCGAGGGCGACCTACGTCGCCTCGTCGCCGGCGACGGAGGCGGCCGCGCGTGCGGTCGCACTGGACGTGGTCGCCTTCGACGAACTCGACGAACTCGACCTGGCGATCGACGGGGCCGATCAGGTGGCCCCCGACCTCTGGCTGGTCAAGGGCGGCGGTGGCGCCCACACGCGCGAGAAGGTGATCGCGGCCTCGGCCGAACGCTTCGTAGTGATCGTCGACTCGACCAAGCTGGTCGAATCCTTGCGCCCGCCGGTGCCGGTGGAGATTCTCGCCTTCGGCGCGGGTGCGACGCTGCGCCGTCTGGCGCCGGCCACGCGGCGCGAGGCACTCTCGAGCCCCGACGGGGGAGTGATCGTCGACTACCACGGCGAGTTCGACGATCCGGCCGAACTGTCCGCACGACTCTCGTCGATCCCGGGGGTCGTCGAGCACGGGCTCGTCGCGGCGCACCTCGTCGCCGAGGTCCTCGTCGGGCACGACGGAGGGGTTCATCAACTGAGTGGAAGAGGCGCACCATGACCAAGCACCCCGTCCAAGAGGACATCGTGATCCCCGACAGCCACATCATCGTGCTCTTCGGGGCGACCGGTGACCTGGCCCGGCGAAAGATCCTGCCCGGGCTCTTCCACCTGGCGGTGGCGGGCCTCTTGCCCGCTCAGTTTCGGATCATTGGCTCCGCGCCGCGAAAGGTCGACATGTCGACCAAGGACCTGCACGCGGTGGCGAGGTCGGCCATCGACGAGTTCGGCGAGGCGGACACTCAGGACGTGGCCCGCGACGCGTTCATCGAATCGATCACCTTCGCCGCGGCTGACGCCGACGAGTACGGCGACCTCCTGAAGGCGATCAACGACGCCGAGCGCGACATGGGCGAGAACGTGCGCAAGCTCTTCCACCTGGCGGTTCCGCCCGACGCGGTGCTCGGCCTGGTTGAGATGCTCGGCGCTTCCGGACTGGGCGAGAACGCACGCGTCATCTTGGAGAAACCCTTCGGCACCGACCTCGCGTCGGCGAAGAAGCTCAACGCCGTCATCAAGGCCAACTTCGCCGAGACCCAGGTGTTTCGCATCGACCACTTCCTCGGCAAGGAGTCGATCGACAACATCCTCGCCCTGCGATTCGCCAACCGGTTCTTCGAGCCGCTGTGGAACCGCGACCACGTGAGCTTCGTGCAGATCGATGTGCCCGAGACGCTGACCGTCGAGGGCCGCGGCGCCTTCTACGAGGGAACGGGCGCCTTCCGTGACATGGTCGTGAGCCACCTCTTTCAGGTGCTGGGCTTCATCGCGATGGAGCAGCCCACTTCGCTCGACGCGCAGCCCCTGCGCGATGAGGTGCACAAGGTCTTCCAGTCAATGCTGCCCATCGACCCCGCCCAGGTGGTGCGCGGCCAGTACGAGGGCTATCGCAACGAGGAGGGAGTCGCGGCGGACTCGCAGACCGAGACCTTCGTCGCGCTGCGCGTCGAGGTCGAGAACACCCGCTGGAAGGGCGTGCCCTTCTACCTGCGCACGGGTAAGGCTCTGGCCCAGAGCCGCCAGGTCATCACGATCGGCTTCGAGGAGCCGGTGATGCGGCTCTTTCCCATGGCCAAGGGCATGAACGCCCGGCGTTGGAACATGCTCGAGGTCGACTTCGCCGACCCCGGTTCGATCCGCGCCCACTTCTTCGCCAAGCAGCCCGGGCCCAAGATGCTGCTCGACGAGGCGGTGATGACCTTTCGCTATAAGGACTCCTTCCAGGCAGCGCACCACCTCGCGGCCTACGAGTACCTGATCCTCGAGGCGATGCTGGGCAGCCGGTCCCTCTTTACCCGCTCCGATGGCATCGAGCGGCTCTGGGAAGTGTCCGAGCCGCTGCTCACCAGCGACGTGCCCGTCGAGCCCTACGCCGCGGGCTCGTGGGGACCCAGGTCGATGACGCGCATCGTCGAACCCCATCGTTGGTGCCTGCCGACGTGAGCGAGGGTCCGATTCGCCTCCTGCTCTCTGACGTCGACGGGACGCTGGTGACCCCGGACAAGGAGCTCACCGAGGACTCGATCGCCGCAGTTCGTCGTCTCCGTCAGGCGGGCATCGAGTTCGCGATCACCAGCGCTCGTCCACCCGCCGGGCTGGTGCAGTTCGTCGCGCCGCTGGGACTCACCACTCCGCTCGCCGCGTTCAACGGCGGCGCGCTCGTCGACGCCGACCTCACGGTCATCGAGGAGAAGGTGGTCCCCGACGACGCGGTGACGCCGACGATCGAGCTGCTCGCCGTCCACGACCTCTCGGTCTGGGTCTATCAGGGCACCGACTGGTTCGTCCTCGATCGTGACGGCGAGCACGTGGATCGCGAGGCGTGGATCTGCGGCTGCGAGCCGACCGTGCTCGCGGACTTTCGCGGGGTGAACGGCGGCGTCCTCAAGATCGTCGGGGTGAGCGACGACGCCGCGGCCGGGGCCGCGGCCCTGCTCGCCATGGACAAACGCTTCGGCCGTCGGATCACCGCCACGCGCTCGCAGACGTACTTCCTCGACGTGACCCACCCCGAGGCCAACAAGGGCCAGGTCGTCACCTATCTCTCGAAGCGTTACGGCATCGCGCCCGCGCAGATCGCCACGATCGGCGACATGCACAACGATGTCGCCATGTTCGAAGTTGCGGGTCTGTCGGTTGCCATGGGCAACGCCGACGACGCGGTCCAGCGCGCCGCGAATTACGTGACGACTTCGAACGTCGAGGAAGGGTTCGCGAACGCCGTGAACGAGTTCATCCTTTCCGCGTCGTGACCGCTGGTTCGCCACGTCACGTGACTGACCGTTCAACGACGGCGCGCACGGGGCATCTCGGTCAGGACGCGGATCCCGTGGCGGCGGGCCCAGTGATATAAGGAGGAGCGGCACCACGCGCTGGTCAGCCACGTCGACGCCGGGTTGATGACTCGTCGCACGCGTCTCTCGAACGTATTCGTTATCTACCTCCCGGGTGGGTCCGTGAGCGCAAACTAGTCCCTGATCGCGTGACCGCGACGAGAGCATGTGCGGGCTGGACGACGTTGTCCCGAAGGCAGCTCACGGTCGCGTTCCACCTACGAACTGTCACCGGATTCGGCCGACGCTCGCTCTGAGATGAGCGTTATTCCGGCGCCGTCTCGAGGTCAGTCGGCGCCGGACCGACGCCATACCACCGGTAGCCGCCGCTGACGCCCCTCGCGATCACGAAGTCCGTGCGCTCGCGGGCCCAGGCCACGGCGTCGGCGAGTGAGGAGAACACCGGAGAGAACTCGAAGCCCCCGCCGAGACGTTCGACGTGACCCGAGAAGCGGATGGGCTCCTCGTAGTTCTCGGGCCCGATGTATGCCTTGGCCGGGGGAGTCGTCACGGGTCCATCACTAGCACGACGTCGCGGGCGTCGTGGCCCACGGGTAGGTTCGTCGCTGGTTCGTCGTCACGATCGGCACTCGTCGCCGGCGTGAACCTCTGTCCCACGTCTCACACCGGGCGATAGGTATAGGGACGCCCCGCCAACACCGCAGGGTGGTGGACGCAGATGCCGAGCTGGGCGTCCTGCGAGCTCCAGACGAGGAAGCGTTCGGGGCCGACGTCAAGGACTACCTGGGAGACGAAGGTGGGCGCGCACGACGTTCCGCCCATCTCGAAGCGGACGGTGAAGTCCAGCACCCGAGTGGGGCTGAGAAGGATGCGGTCGGGCCACGGCGTCAAGCGCGCGGGCGGGGCCAGTCGCTTCGCGACTCCGTTGGCGTCGGGACTCGTGAAGAGCTCGAGGTACGCTGGCCCGCGGAAGGCGCAGGCGCTCGAATGCAGGTCGCCTTGGACCTGAGCCGTGGCGACGTAGTCGCCGAAGGGTCCGGACGAGGGGCCGAGGCCGACGCTCGTGACC
>JAJYGN010000047.1 GCA_021790675.1 Actinomycetes bacterium | reverse complement strand
TTCTCGGCGGGCCCGGGTCGCACGAGGGCCACGAGGAGGATGGCCACCCCGAACGTCCCGAACGCGTCACGGCCGTGCTCGCCGGGGTGGGCGACCTCGACCTCGCCGGTGACCTGGTGCGCGTGGCGACGCGCGAGGCGACGCGCGCCGAGCTGCTCGCCGTGCACGACGGCGCCTACCTCGACGAGCTGGGGGCCTTTTGCTACGGCGGCGGCGGCGACATCGACGAGGACACCTACGCCACCTACGACTCGTATTCAATCGCGCGCGCCACCGCGGGCTCGGGACTCGCTGTCGTCGACGAGCTGCGCCGGCGCGACGCCGGGGTGGGCCTCGTCGTCACGCGCCCTCCGGGACATCACGCCCTGGCCGGGCGCGCGATGGGCTTTTGCCTGCTCAACAACGTGGCCATCGCCGCAGCGCACCTGGCCGCTGCGGGCGAACGAGTCGCCATCATCGACTTTGACGTTCACCACGGCAACGGCACGCAGGAGATCTTCTGGAATGACCCGCGGGTGCTCTACGTCTCGAGCCACCAGGTGCCGCTCTTTCCCGGCAGTGGCATGTCGAGCGAGGTAGGCGGACCCGACGCGCTCGGGGCCACGTGCAACCTTCCCTTGCCCGCCGGGGCAACCGGCGACGTCGTGGCCCACGCCTACGAGGAGATCGCCGCGCCGGTGCTCGACTCCTTCGCTCCCACCTGGGTGCTGGTCTCGGCCGGCTTCGACGCGCACCGTAGCGATCCCCTGGCCGACCTGGCTCTCACGAGTGGAGACTTCGGCGCGCTCTCGCACTTCGCGGCCCAGTTCACCCCCCAGCCCGGACGCCTGGCGTTCTTCTTAGAGGGCGGCTACAACCTCCAGGCGCTGCGCGCCTCGATCACGGCCACGTTGGCGCGCGCCCTCGGTGAGGACTGCGCGAACGAGGCGCCTTCTGCAGGCGGGCCCGGACATGACGCGGTCATGCGCAGCGCCGCGCTGCGCGCGGCCGCCCTCGAAGCCGCCCACGACACGAAAGGCTCTTCATGACCACGGTCGCCGTCGGATACGACTTCTCGCAGAACGCTCGACACGCCGCTCAGTGGGCCGCGGCCTACGCCCAGCGCTGCGGGGCCGACGTGGTGCTGGTGCACGCGATCGGCCTGCGCGAGCACGCAGAGTCGAACAATCCCATGGTCGCTCTCGCGGCGATCGCGACCGAGATCGCGGCCGGCGCCGGACTTGAGGAATCTCGGGTGCGCGGTGCGCTCGACTACGGCGACGCGTGCTCGGTACTGCTGCGCTGTGGCGGATCGCCGATCAACGCGTCGCTGCTCGTGGTGGGAACACGTGGCCACGACGCGCACGCCGGGCTCTTGCTCGGATCCACCAGCCTCGAGCTCGCCGAGCACGCGACGATTCCCGTCGTCATCATCCCTACTGGCTAGCTTCGTCGGCCTTCACCCGCGGCCAGAGGTCGCGCGCGATCACGTGCCCCGTCGCCGCGAGGGGCACCGCAAGCAAGACGCCGACGAAACCGCCGAAGATGCCCCCGATCCACGCGCCCACCTCGGCGCCGAAGAGCACGGCGAGAAAGACCGCGAAGGGGTTGAGCTTGACCGACTTGGCCATGATCACGGGGTTGAGCACATGATTCTCGAGCTGCGTGTAGATCATGAACACGACGAATGTCACGACGCCCGCGAACACCGAGTGTCCGAAGGCGAAGAGGACCGTCGGGATTCCGGCGAGCGCTCCGCCGATGGTCGGCAGGAAGTCCACCAGGGCGACCCACAGGGCGAAGAGCAGGGCGAAGGGTACCCCGAGCAGCGCGAGGGTGATGAAGACGACGACCCCGGCGATGATCGACGTGGCGAGGTTGCCCACCATGTAACCCGAGGCGGCCTTGCGCACCTGGGCGCTGAGGCGAGCGACGCGCTCGGCGCGCGCCGGCGGCATCGCCTCGAGCACCACGGTGCGCAGCTTGGGCGCCTCCATCAAGAGCAGCACCACGAAGGTGAAAACGGTGAGCAGCATCACGAGCACCGAGGCCGCGCCCTTGCCCACCGCGAGCGCCGGCTTGGAGAGGCCCTGAGCCAGGGAGACCAGCTTCGAGGAGTTCTTGGTCACCCACTCATCCACGTGGTACTGGCGCAGCAGGTGCCCGATCCAGCCGCGGCCGGTCTGGGCCTGCTTGACGTAGGCGGGCAGGGTGTTGGCGAGGTGGGTGAAGCTGCGCACCAGCGGATAGCCAAAGGCGAAGGCCAGCCCGGCGAAGATGAGTAGTGAGATCAGCGCCACCACCAGCACGGCGGCGCTGCGCCGTCTGAGGCCCCAGCGCTGAAAGGCCAGCACCAGCGGGTTGAGCAGCAGCGCGATGAAGCCGCCCACCAGCATCAGCAACAGCAGGTCGCGCAGTCGATACAAGAAGAGCGCGCCCAGGTAGGTCGCGGCCACGATGGCGACGGTCGCAAAGATCGTGCGCACGGGCACGTTGTGCTTGTCCGCGCTCGCCATCAGACGCGAGCGGCTGGGCGACGACTCGGGCTCGAGGGGATCGGTCACGGCTCTCCTTCACCGCAACGCTAGCCGTGGGCCCCTCGCACGTCGGGCTTTAAGCGCGCGCGTACATCAAGATCCGATTGAAGGTGAAGAGATAGGGCGAGCGCCGCCCCACGCGATCGAGCAGACGCGCACGGTACTCGGCCACCAGCGCGTCGTAGTCCTCTGCGCTCAACCTCTCGCGAAAGCGGGTCAGCGCGGTGCCCTTCATCCACTCCACGAGCTCCTCGCTCGAGGCGAGCTCGTGCAGATAGACGCGCAGGGTCACGTCGACTGACGTTCCGAGTGCCGCCAGGATCTCGGCGTAGTCCTCGGGGCGAAGCACGTTGACCGCCACGTGGTCGTCCTCGCCCAGGATCTCGGCGGCGAGCTCGCCGCTAACCAGGTGGCTCGGGTGGTTCCCGTTGGCCGGCACCTGCACCGCCAGCTGGCCACCGGGCCGCAGGGACTCCATCCAGCGCGTCAACACCGCCGCGTGGTCGTCCACCCACTGCAACGACGCGTTGGCGACGATGATGTCGACGTTCTCGTCGCGCCAGGTGGCGAGGTCGCCCTGGGCGAAGCTCGTCGTGGCGTCGCCGTAGCGAGCCGCACGCTCGAGCATGGAAGGCGAGGCGTCGATCCCATGTATCGAGGACGCTCCCAGGCGTCGCCCGAGCGCCTGGGTCAGTCGCCCGTCACCGCATCCCAGGTCGACCACTCTCGGGGCGCCACTCGCGTCCAGGTGGGCCACCAGGTCCCAGAAGGGGCGTTCGCGCTCGGCCGCGAAGCGGTTGTACTGCGCCGGGCTCCAGGCGTCGATGGTCATCTCGCGATCACTCTAGACACCTTCGGCCCATGAACTCAAAAGACCTTGATTCTCCATCGTGCCGGGCCGCACCGTTGGTGCGGCCCGGCACGATGTGATGCGTCACGGGGTCGGTGAGACTACTGCTCCGTCGTCGACTGGTTGTCAACGTTGCCCGCCAGGTCCTGGTGTCCACCGGGGGCGTCGGTCTCACTGGCCGTTGGGGCGCTCGCCTCACTCGTGGCCTCGGACGACGCCGAGCTCGTGTCGGCAGCCGTCTGGTCGCCCGACTGAACCTGGGAGCCGGACTGGTCCTGCACGCCCAGGGTGCTTAACTCGGCGGTAGTGGGCGTGCTCGCCGAGGCGGTGGTGATCGCGATTCCGAGGGCCGATCCTCCGAGCGCGAACACGCTCGCCGCGCCGATGGCGATTCTCCGTCTCATACTCTTCATGGGTACTCTCCTTCTTCACGCGTCACGGTGGTCGTGACACGCAACCAGGTTGCCGGTGTCGCCCTGTGAAACCCATGAGAGGCTCCGAGTGCTCTCTCAGGAC
>JAJYGN010000015.1 GCA_021790675.1 Actinomycetes bacterium | reverse complement strand
CCACAGTATACCCGTCGCCGCACTCGCGGCTGCGACACGGACACACATCGTCCTCGAGCGCCGAGCAAGACCAACGAGAAGAGGAAACCATGACTGATTCGGTCTATCCGATCGCTACCGCCGCCATTGGCAAGCGTCGACGTGAACTCGCGCCAGACACCAACGAGGCCTTCCAGCGCTTCAGCGCGTCGGTCTTCGCTCCGGGAGCGCTACCCGAAAAGACCAAGCAGCTCATCGCCGTGGCGGTCGCGCACGTCACCCAGTGCCCGTATTGCATTGCCGGGCACACGCGGCTGGCCCACCGCAAAGGCGCGAGCGACGAAGAGATCATGGAGGCGATCTGGGTGGCAGCCGAGATGCGCGCCGGTGGCGCCTACGCCCATTCGACGATCTCTCTGCTCGCTCTGGAGGCCGAGAATGAGGGTCCCTCGCACTAGGGCGGCGCACTCGACGGGGGATCGCGGGCCATGGCGCACTCTGAGATCGAGATCCTGCGGGTCTATGACGACTCGGGTCGCCGGCGCGGGGACTTTCGCGTGCTGGTGGATCGTCAGTGGCCCCGTGGGATTGACAAGGCTCAGATCGACGTTGACGAGTGGGCGAAGGATCTCACACCGAGCGCAGAGCTGCGCACGTGGTACGGACACAAACCCGAGCACTTCAAGGAGTTCTCTCGCAGCTATCGCGCCGAGCTCAAACGCGTAGCGGGAAAGGCTGCCGTGGCCCAGTTCCTGACCACGGCGGGCTCGTGTACTTTCATCCGCTGCTCGATTCTCTCGCTCAACAAGTTCTCTGAAGGGAGAGCGTATGAAGGAAAGTCAGTCGACCATAGGCGGTGGAGACCAACTTGATGGGCATGCGGTTGGCGCGGGTGACGTGATCGACGCGGATGTCATGGGAGAGGGTGACTAGTTAGGTGCTGACGTGGTTGGTGGGCGAAGAATCTCGATGCAGAGACGATGGGCGACGGTGATGCCGCCGACGCCTACGTAATGGACCCGGGAGACTGGCCGTACCGCACTGTGTGAACGCGGATCGACGCCGCGTAGCGTTGTAATGCCTCCAGTCAGGGATGACACTGCGCGTCGCCGCTAACGCCGCGGGCAGGACAGTCATTGACGAACTCGGACTCGCGGAGCGCAACACGCATTCTTAGTGCGTTGTGGGCGCGCGATCAAGGAGTGAGCGTAACGTCTTGAAACCGTCGCGTCGTACGGCGATGCGAGTCGATCGTCTATCGACTCATTGCTCAGGATCTCGAAGCTCTCGCGGCTTTCAATGGCGCGGCGAGGATGACCGGGCACTTCGCCCTTCGCGCCCAGGTGGCCCGCCATGCGCTCACCACGCCCGTGGTCACTCGACGGGTCATCGTTCGCGGAGGTGAGATCACGTGGATCCGCGTCACCATCAGTGGGTACTGTTCGGCCAACCCTATTCACGCGCGTGCGTGTTGGCGGGGTCATCTCCGTGCTAGAAGGTGATGACTTTGTCCGCCCACTCGGTCCAATCAGTCAACTGCTCGAGCGTGGAGCGCTGCGCGCTCGCGGTCAGGGCCTCGTCGTTGATTCCGCGAGCGTCAAGGCACGTGCCGCAGCAGCCGATCTCGGCGTCGTGGCGGGCCGCGGCCTCGATCATGCGGTCCAGGTGGTAGTAACCGTCGGGCACCTTTTGACCCGCGACCGCGCACGTGACGGCGTCACCCATGAAGAAGACCTTCACCTCGGTGCCTTCGCGGCGCGAGAGGGAGCCCGCGAGTCGCAGGCCGTTCCAGGACAACTCTGAACCGTAGGCGGGACCGTTCAGGATGAGCAGGTACTTCATTGGTGTCTCTCTTCTCCGTAGCTGAGGGGCAGCGCGGCCAGGCGCCATTCGGGCAAGCCGTCCGCGAGTCGCCGGGAGTCGAGTCCGGCCGCGCGCAGCTTTTCGATGGCGAGGGGAGCGAGAACGCAGTAGGGTCCGCGGCAGTACGCGACGATGGTGACGTCGCGTGGCAGTCGACCGAGCTGTGCGTCGAGTTCTTCGAGGGGAATCGAAAGGGCGCCGGGGATGTGGCCGGCCGCGTACTCGTCGGCCGGGCGCACGTCGAGGACCACGACGTCGCCGTGGGCGCGGCGCGCGATCAGCTCGTCGCGCGTGATCGGCTCGAGGACGTCGCGGGCACCGAAGTAGTCGCGCACGACGTGCTCGACCTCGATGAGACGTGAGCGTGACACGTCGCGCAGTGTCGAGACCAGTCGCGCCACATCGTCACTGGCGAGGCGGTAGAAGACGTAGGTGCCCTCGCGGCGGGTCTCGACGAGGTGCGCACGGCGCAGTACCTGTAGGTGTGCGGAGGCCTTGGTCACCGAGATCGAGGCGCGTTCGGCCAGGACCTCGACGGTCACCTCGCCCTGGGCGATCAGTTCGAGCAGTTCAACGCGGGTCGGGTGGGCGAGGGCCTTCGCGGTGCGCGCGAACTGCTCGTAGAGGCGGTCCTTGGCCTCACGTCCGTCCACGACACCTCCCGGTTGACTGCTCTTCATATTCTATTATTCTTAAGAATATCATGACAACACTTCGTATCGGTCAGCGTCGCCGTCGTACGCCTCCCTCGGGACCCCTTCGACTGGGTCTGCGTGAGAACCTCGCCCAGTTCTCTCTGCTCGTGGGGGTGAACGCGCTGGTGGGCAGCATGCTCGGCCAGGAGCGCACGGTGGTGCCCCTGATGGCGACGCGGGTCTTTCATCTGCACGCGTACAGCGCCGTCACCACCTACATCATCGCCTTCGGCTTGGTGAAGGCAGCCACCAACTTTTTTGCCGGAACCCTCTCGGAGAAGGTTGGTCGCAAGCCCGTGCTCGTCGCGGGCTGGCTCGTCGCACTGCCCATTCCCTTCCTCCTCGGGTGGGGACCCACGTGGACCTGGATCGTCGTGGCCAACGTGCTCCTTGGCGTCAGCCAGGGCCTCACATGGTCGACGACGGTGATCATGAAGATCGACCTGGTCGGACCGGCGCGACGGGGACTGGCGATGGGGTTCAACGAGGCCGCCGGCTACGGAGCGGTCGCGGTGACCGCACTGGTCACCGGTGTCATCGCGTCGCACTATGGACTGCGTCCCCAGCCCTTCTTCCTCGGCATCGCCGTCGCCGGGCTCGGACTGGGACTGTCGAGCGTGTTCGTGCGCGAGACTCTCCAGCACGCCCGTCACGAGGCGGCGAGCCACGTGGGCGCGAGCCATCTCCATGGAGGACTCTCAACGGGACAGATCTTTCGTCTCACCAGCTTCACCGAGCGCTCCCTCTCGTCAGTGAGTCAGGCCGGTCTCGTGAACAACCTCAACGACGGCCTCGCCTGGGGCATCTTTCCTCTCTACTTCGCCGCAGCTGGACTCTCCATCGGGCGCATCGGCGTACTGGTCGCGCTCTATCCGGCGGTGTGGGGAGTCGGTCAGCTCGGCGCCGGCGCCCTCTCGGACCGCTGGGGGCGCAAGTGGATGATCGCCGGTGGCATGTGGACTCAGGCGTTGGCCATCGGCCTGGTCGCGACGTCGCACTCTTTCGCGCCCTGGGTCGGGGCGACCGCCCTGCTTGGTGTTGGCACCGCACTGGTCTATCCGACGCTCCTCGCGGCGGTGGGCGATGTGGCGCACCCGCAGTGGCGCGGGGTGGCGGTGGGCGTCTACCGGCTCTGGCGCGACGCGGGCTTCGCGGTGGGGGCGTTGCTCGCGGGCTATCTCGCCGACCGGTTCTCGATGTCGAGCGCTATCGAGGTGGTCGCGGTCCTGACCGCGCTCTCCGGGGTGGTCGTCGCGCTGCGCATGCGCGAGACGCACCTCGCGCGTTAGAAGGCCACGCGAATGGCGGACGCCGCGAGCACTGAGCCGTCCTTCGCCGAGCGGGTGTAGACGACCATCACGCCGTAGTGGTGCGTCGGGGCGGCAAAGGTGAGGGTGGTCGAGAA
>JAJYGN010000087.1 GCA_021790675.1 Actinomycetes bacterium | reverse complement strand
CCGGATGAAAGAAGCTCGAGCGAGAGGAGGTCAGTTCTCGTCAAGAAAGAAGTGAATCACGCCTGAGGGGTGGGGACTTTTGCTGGCCACCAGCGGGGACTGGGAATTGGCCATTGACACACGTTCCGCCGAGAGGTGTATCTCCGATAGTGCACTTCTAAATGCCTGTCATTTAGCAGGAACGCAACTCTCTACGAGTGGCATTTGCTATTCCCTTCGGAAAGAAGGAGAGTAACAGAGTCTTCAGTGTGCAGTACCTTCCAGCCTCTGGTCTACCGACACTGTGGCCATGAACGTAGAGGATGCCAGGCGCCGGACAACGCACTGCTTGAGCTACCCACGTTGCTCTCGGGGAACTCTGAGTTCCCTTAACAGTGATCCTGAACACCGTCTCGTTTTCCATGCAAATGACTGGCCCCGCTGACTGCGGCAACGTTGGAATCTCGGACATACCTCTCCGCAACGCCGCAGCCTGGGAACCGGTCAACACGACCGACCATGGTCGAGTCGATGGGTTCAAAAGTGATGAAGATCCGTATCCCGTGACTGCGACGATGCCCGTCGAAGGCATAGAGAGACGAGAACTGGTACTTCTCGTACTTACCCTCAACGCGGTCCCAAACGCGACAACAACCGCGACGGCGAGAAGCAGCAGTGACTTTCGAGACTTGCCTCTAGCACCAATTCTGAAGGTCTTCATCAACTTAGACCATAAACGAACAATTCAATCAATGGACGACGTGCGCCCTGAGGGATTTCACCAGGTTCAGTTGGCACTGAGTGCGAGCAAAATTTCGTGAACGTCGTAGAGAGCGAGTCCAAGAAATGTGCCCACTCGGTTGCCTTTACCAACGAGTTGCACTGTAGATTGCCTCAATGAGGACTTCAGGCCCTTCGTCGTGGAGAATGTCGCTTGATCGTGGACAGGCAGCCCACATCCTCTTGTACATCCGCGACGCGTGTCAGTTGTCCGTGTCCGGTCTCGACGTTCCACCACCGCTTCGAGGTGATGTCCACCTTCGCCACCTAAACCTCAGTCCTGATGAACACGAGGAGACTTCTCGAGCGTGGCTTGAGTGGTGGCACCGATTCATTCTTGCTGAGGGCGAAGTCCAATTGGGTCACAGGTTCGGCGCCTCAGGTGATGAGGTGCGGATCCGTTCAATCGGCGAATCAAGAACATTCGCGTTTGATCCCGGCGAGGGTTTCGCGAGCCTTGCGGACTCACCGCCGCTACGGGGCGCAGCAATGAAGTCGTGGCGGGACGGGGTGGAGTGGTTTGGGCTCCAAGAATCTCAGCGGATCCGTCACGGATCGATGATTCCATTGACCGTGGCTGAATCAGTCATCCTCGACAAGCAGGTGAGTCCGGAGAGGGTGAGGGCGGCGGTACTCGTCTTCGGTGTCATCGGCCAGTGGTCGCACCTCGTCGCGCCGGGTTTGCTCCTTTGCAGCGATGAGACCTACGCCGACGAGTCACTGTTCGCGGCGGAACTCAGGAGGGCATTCGAGTCTGGCATTGAGTTGCCACTCGATTGAAGTTCGACCAGGTAGGCGTGTCGACTTGTCATGTCGTTTGTCTTGATCGGTCGGTCGCGACGTCCAGCTCCAATCACCCAACGCATCGCTTGGAAGGAGTGACCCGAACGAGACCGCTCGGCGGCCCCCCGGGACTCGAATTGGCCCATGTCTGTCCGTCGACGACAACGAAGGAATCAGTTACTAACGGCGTTGGTGGTCCCTGGCCGACAAGTGCGAGCACCTTCGAACTGTCGGGAGAGAAGCACGCCAAATTCGCGTCGCTACCCACCCAGACGCGACCACCGGAGTAGTTGACCACGGGGAATTGACCGAAGCGGGGCAGGGTGCCGCCCGTGGGCTCGCCCGTGTCGTTGTGGGCGAGGACTTTCAACGGCGAGGTTGAGAAGAAGAGCAGGGCGCCACTGGCACCGGGTGGCCCGCCCGCGACCCAGAGATGTGACAACGTCGCAACCATCGAGAATCCAAGACCTGGTGCGGCGAAGGCAACGCGGCCAACCTCGGAGCCGGTGCGTGCGTTGAGCTTGTAGATCCAGTCAGTGGCTCCCTGAGACGTCGCGACGTACAAGAACCTTCCCCCTTGGTCGATCGTCGCCCCCGCGCAGGGCACGCCTGAGAGATGGACCACCGCTGTAAACGTGGCACTCCTTCTGCCAATCTCTAGGTGACGAACGGCGCATGAATTAACTCCGTACGCGCCGGATTCCCACAAAAGACCACCGGGGCCACTGACGAGATCAGCCACTCCCGTCGCACTGCCCGGCACGGGCCACTGTTTGATCAGGCGAAGCGTTGTCCGGTCCAGTTCGGATACGACCCATCGAACATGACCGGGGGCGCTCGCACCCGAGGCTTCGTTGGTGACCCAGATGGACCCGTCGACGAACTGCGGATCAGTGAGGCCGGGCAGCACTTTTGAGACCGCCACCACGGTTCTCGAGGCTGGGCTCACCCGAACCAGCTGCGTTCCTTGGCTCGGTGGTCCGTGACTCGGATCACGAACGGCGTAGAGATTGTTGGCAGCGCCCAGCAGGCCGTAGAACTGACCCGCGACCACGACTCGCGCGTGCCACGCCGGTCCGGTCGGATTCATCTGAGCCTCGGCCGCCTCGGGCACCAGAAATGTCAAAAACGAGGCAAACACCGCGATCAGAACGCCGGCGAGACTCACCCGTCGAGAGCTGACGATCATCAACTTGCTCATTGCGCCCACACTTTGACAGTACAGACGCGAATGAAGCCAGAAATGGCGGGGGATTACGTGAATTGAGTGGCTCAGTACCCGAGGCGACCAACAACTCAATCGTCGGGTGGATAGCTACTTCGCTAGAACGTCGGATGTGGCCATCTTCGATCACGATCTTGGTAGACACGGAGAACGACAGATTGAGGCTGTAAGACGGGGGGTTCTGGCAACAGGACAACAGTGTGGAGGTCTTCGTATGAGGCGAGAGGTTACGGGTTTGACGGCGCTGCTGCTCATGTTCATGGCTGCCCCGGCAAACGCAGTCTCACGAAGTGCGGGAACGTCGAATGAACCAACGCCGGGGTCTCACATCGTGGGCCGCTACGCGCTGTGTCAGGCGTCAATGTCGAAGCGCGTAATTGCCGTCACGGTCTCACGAGCGAAGCCATACAACCGTGAGCACTTCTCGTTCCCTTCCCAATCCCGGGGAACCAACGCTGCTCAGGTCCGAGCACTGGCGCACGTACTGTGTTCACTCCCAGTAATGCCCGCGGGCGTGCAGGCCTGCCCTGCGGACTGGGGTGCCAACTACAGACTCCAGTTCTCATTGCCTAAACCCAAGGGTACGGTCGTCGTGGGAGGTGCCTTCATCAGTCCCGTGTCGCTCGGTGCGACGGGTTGTCTCGTGGTGAAGGGCCTGGGCACGACGCGATGGATGATGGGAAGCTCGAAGGTCTTCTCGGCTCTGGGCACGGCCATCGGACTACGCCACGCCACTCAAGCCACGTTTGCGGGCACCCTGACCAATTAGACGTACCCATGCCGCCGTCGACAATGCCCATCCACGAATGGGATTCCGAGCCGGCGAAATCGCACGTGCCGGCTCATGGCGACTTACAGGCCCGAGTTGATGCTCATGCGCCATGCACTAGACGACGATGACCTGTAGAAGGTGACGTATCGATCGTTGCCTCCATCGTTCCACGGCCCCGATGATCCAGAGAAGTGAAGGTCAATGCTGACCAACAAGGTGAATCGGTTCGATGACGTCCACGCAACCTGGCGCCAACTCGTCACCACGCCGCGCTGAAGCTTGTAAGCGTTCATCACTCTTGAGCTGGGTACGTGAAACTGCGTTGTTGCCGCCGCAAAACCCTCGGCGCTCCAGAGATTGAGGAAGTCTTGCAGCGATGTGACCGCCGCCTTGATTGTTGCCTGGTCGGCCTCTGCTGGCGTGAGCTTCTTCGCGATCACGTTGCCTGCGACGTTGAAGTAGTCGGTCGTGCACACAGGAACCTTTTCGGGTAGCGCGAAGTACTTAGGTGGCCAATTCGCTCCGAGTCCGAGCAGGACTATCGCGTCGGCCAATTTCGGCGTGCACGATCCGCCGTGTGTACGGACCAGTTGCTTGAACGCGGGCGTCGTAATCGAACTGATGGTGATGGCGGCGTAGGCCCGCTGCCCATGTTGGAGAATGAACGACTGGTAGGCGACGGTGCCGCTGAGTGACGAGCCAACGACTGTGTGCTTCGGGCCACTCACTGCTTCGTACATCAGGTTGTCGGGCGAGACATAACACGTGGCACCAGCGTTCGCGTACCAGACGGTGGCGTGAAAGCCTCTGTTGGGTGAGTAGGGCGCTCTCGGGAGAACCAGCGAGACCGACATTTGCGAGGGATGACAGGCGGGCATCGTTGAGGGGTGCGGGGTGGACCTGGTTCGCGGAGAACGATCGCCTTGGAGCACCAACACGAGTCCAATGACTAACGCAAATGCGAGAACGCCAGTCATGAAACGACGCCACACCTTTGAGGTCGTGACGTCAAGACTATTCACCATTGACATTCACCTTAGGGGGCTCGATAGGGTCCGTATTGATCCTTGACGTTGAAAGCCCGACGAAGTAATCGTGCAGCCTTGCATTGGCACTTGACCCGAAGGTACTTCATCACGAGGGCGCACGCTTTTCGTGCACTATTGCGGCCCTAAAATGATGGATTCTGAGTACAGTACGAGGCTTCACGGTCACATCAGCTCATCTTGCTACACGAGGACTAACGTCGAGAAGAGTCTCGAGACAGGCGGCTCGCCGAAGGCAGGAGGTCCGACCGGATGACCAGCGTTCGCCAAAGAAGTCTCAGACGGTGGATTTCGTTGGCAATGGTCGTCGCGATCGCCACTTCTGGCTCGATCTACCTCCTCACCCGGACAACGCGCTGGCCGACCGCGTTCTGTCACCCCATCCTGCGCGTCGTCGGTGGCGATGCGGTGGCGCTCATCAAGCTGCCGTACTCCACTCCCACGACCACGAACTGTGTGAACGTGACCACCAGCTCTGGTACGCGTCAGCGCTGTCACACCGTCCCGTCACCTACGGGGCCGACTATCTCGAGCCCGGTGGCTTCAACTGACCTCGCCCGTCTTCACGAGGACACTCTCCGAGCACTGGCGTACGCGCCGACCAACCCATGGCACTCTGAACTGACCCTTTACGCGATTGGCACTACAGGAAGTCCTAAAGCGTTCATTCGCAGCTCGGCCATGAACATCTTTGACGAGTTCGCCCGAACCAACCTTGGGGCATGCGGGATGCATCCACTCGGAAGTCACTAACACCCCTTCCCCGCCTTTGAACTCAGCAGGGATCTGTGTTGTATTTGCTCGAGAGCCTTGCGTGGGCCCTTGGCATCGATGCCGTCCAGACGCGCGCTGACGAAGCAGTTCGGAGGCTGCTCGTCGAAGGGGTGGCCGAATGGGGGGACAACTCTCCCGAACACTTGGAAGTAGAGGTCGCGGGAGTTTTTGACATCAGGGACTGAAGCCCTACGCACACCAGATTGAGTAAGAGTGGGCTGAATGGACGAAGAAAGCGATTCCGCGGGGTTGTCCGGTCCTGAACCGGACGGTGGCGATGCGCTGCCTCGAGCGATGTCGACGGGTGCCGTCACTTCGACGACGTTCGATCGCCTCGCACGCGCCACGGTCGCGGTACTCGTCGTTGGACTTGTTGGTGTGCTCTGGATAGGAGTTCACGTGAAGGGACATGACCAGCCAATCACCACGGTCCGGAATGCGGTGGCTACGCCCGCGCCCCGTCGTGGCCACGAGGTGACCTCCACGTCGTTAGGAATCACGACGACGATTGACGCCGTGGACATGGTGTCGGCGAGCGATGGCGTCGCCCTCGTGTCGAACGACCCGTTCCACCCCTCGTCACCGGTATGGGTGGTCGAGACGTCCGATGGCGCTCGCACCTGGCGATTCCTCGCACCTCTCCCCGCTCGGGCTGACACCGCGGGCGGATCGGAGTACATCCCGACGATTCACTTCGTCAGCCGCGACGTGGGCTACGTCCTTGGCGCAGGGCAGATTGAGATGACGACCAACGGGGGTTTGACGTGGCGTGCGCTTCGCTCGACGGCACCGGAGGGATGGGCGTTCGGTGCGAGGGACGTCGTTGCCGTCACGCGTCTCTGCAAGTCGTCAACGGACGCGGCACGATGTCCCGCCATCATCAGGGCGTGGCCGTGGGGCAGCGCCCGACAGTACTGGGGGAGTCCCATTCCTCTGTTCGCCCGCGTTGATCCACAGCAGGTCGCTCCCCTCGCCGTGACGCAAGCGGGAGACGTCATCGTCTGGGAGGGGCTCTCTGGAGGTGGGGGCTTGCCAGGCTCGGGTGCGCTCGTGGAGTCGAAGGTGGGCACGAGTTCGTGGCACCGGCTTGCCGACCCGTGCGGAATCGAGTCCGAGGGTGACCAGCTCATCGCGCTCAGCCGGTCATCTTGGCTGCTGTCGTGCTTCCTCGGCGAAGGGATGAACTCGGGCAAGAGTTCGATCTGGCGCTCCGGCAACGCCGGCACGACCTGGACGCTGGTCAACCGCGCGACCGACTCGGTGAATACCCGGGCCAATCTCGGCACCGGTGGCGGAGTCGCCATGACTATCTACCCGAGTCAGGATGGCTCGATCCTCTACGGGGCCATGTCTGGTGCAATAGGCGGAATCGAAGTGAGCCACGATGGAGGCGCGCACTGGGCCAGCGCGTGGTTGGACGGCCAGGGAGGTGCTCCGGAGACGGTGTCACCTATCGGACCGCGTGGCGCGTTGGTGGCGATCGATGCCGGACTCACCTATGTGACGCGCAGTAGCCAGGACTGGGCGGTTGCACCCCCACTGCCCGCCGGGGACTACCAGGGGCTTCCCTTCTGCACGACGGGGACCGTGCGGCCCACGTTGAATCCCGTCCACGTGCAGGGCATCCCTGGCTACTTCCCCGTTGTCTTCACCAACCTGGGGCGAGGACGCTGCTATCTCAATGGAACTCCTATCGTCCAAGGCATCGAACGAGGTCGCGTCATAGGTGTTCCCGCCACACGCAATGTCGACTTACCGGCTCGCGCAGTGGTCCTCAACGGGGGCGGGGCGGCCGCGAGCGTCAGCCTTGGCATCGATCTTGGGCAATCGTCGGCCCTCGGCTCTCATGCAACCTGTCGCCCACGGAAGGTCGACGCCATTGTGGTCGAGTTCGCTTCATCGGCGACCTTCCGCGTGAAGCTGCCTCATCGTGGTGTGGTGTGCGCGCAGGTCCCGTCGATGGGCGTGGGCTTCGTCGTGAAGGGCTCCGCGGCTACCGGATCGTAGGCCCCCTTGTTCCCTGTATGGAAAGTTTCAACCAATCACGTCGCGGACTGTCGTGAACTGAGCAGATTTCTGAGCCGGCCGCAGGCCTCGAGGACGGCGGCCGGCGAGTGAAGAAGATGCCGTCAGTATCCAAGAGCGACCGCTGGTGTCCATGGTGGGTGAGTTGTCTCAAACCGGCAACAATCAGGAAATTCGATTCGATCGTGGCGACCCTTGTGTGACTGAACATGGAAGAACCGAGTTCAGGATGGTCAGAGATGCCAGCGTCAACGTCGACTTCGAAGTCACGTGTTTCGACTCGGACGCCACGGCGTCACTTTGGGACCGTGCGCCAGCGTTCCTCGGGTCGATGGCAGGCGTTGTATCGCGTCGAGGGGCGAACGCTCTCCGCCGGTGTATATCGCACGAAAGCCGACGCCTTGGCGCGACTTTCGATGATCGAAGCGGACCTTCACCGAGGAGCGTGGATCGATCCACGCTCGTCCTCGATCACGCTGAAGGAGTACGCCGCGGAGTGGCTCTCTCTGAGAAGAGACCTCGCGCTGCGCACGCGCGAGCTCTATCAACATCTGCTGGATCGACATATCATCCCCGCCCTTGGCTCCATCAACCTGGTGGCCCTTGCACCGTCGAAGATTCGCTCTTGGCACGCCGGTCTGGCGGCGGACTATGCCTCAACGGCCGCGAAGGCGTATCGACTCCTGTCGACGATCTTGCACACCGCGGTGGCTGACGGACTTATCCTCTCGTCGCCCTGCAAGGTCAACGGCGCCGGTGTAGAACGAGCGGCCGAACGGCCCGTGGCAACGGTGCGAGAAGTCGCCGAACTCGAGGCCGCTCTGCCAGCGCATCTGCGACTCATTGTCCCCCTCGCGACGTGGTGCCAACTCCGGCGGGCGGAGCTCCTCGGACTTCGTCGCCAGGACATTGATCTCGATCATGCAGTCCTGCGCATCGAGCAGAGCCGCACCTACACCATGCACGGTAAGGCGCTGGTGAAGGAACCCAAGACCGCGGCCGGCCGGCGAACTATCGCCATCCCGGACTTCGTCCTACCAGCGATCGAGAGCCATTTGGAGCGCTTCACGGGTCCCGAGCCGGACGCCTACGTCTTCACGGGCAAGACCGGTGTCCCGCTGGGAGCCAACGTGCTGCAGGTTGCCTGGCAGCGCGCTCGAGTGCGAGTGGGACGTACTGATCTTCGACTCCACGACCTCCGACACACCGGTCTGACGCTGGCCGCGGCGACCGGGGCGACAACCGTCGAACTCATGCACCGCGCCGGCCACTCCTCGGCGGTGGCCGCCATGCGCTACCAGCACGCGACGAGGGACCGCGACCGTCTCATAGCCGAGGCCCTCGGACGACTGGTGGCGTCCTCTACTGAGCCAGCTCCGTGAGTTTGCTGCGGGTCGACGTCATCTTCTAGCGCGAATGATTCGCTTTCAGCAGTCCTGATGCGGACCTACGGATTCCCCGTGCGCTCGGTACAGGGCTGGTCGCCTCGGCACCGGGTGAATGAGTGCTGGTGACAGGAGACCGTTAATGGGAACTTGCGAATATTCGTAACTCCTGGCTGTTTGACTGGTCTTACGAATATTCGTAATCAGTGACAAAATGCGCTAAATTGTGAATATGAGCAAGTCCAACATCACCGCCCCAGAAGACCCATATCGCGTGTACACCGCCGCGTCGATTGGGCCAGCCATTCGTCACTTTCGCGTCCTGGCTGGACTCTCTCAGGCGGAGTTGGCTGACAGCATCGGCGTGAGTGCCCCCTACCTGTCTCGTTTGGAGAACGGCCAGGAGACCGAGCAGCTGCGACGGATCGTCGCGATCCTCAAGCGCCTGGGGGTCCGTATGACTCTTGAGAGGGCGGACTGGTAGTGGCCGACGTCCTCGAGCTGTGGCTCTATGGCGTGCGAGTCGCCACCGTTGAACGAACCAGGCAGCGTCTGCGCCTGGCCTACACGCCCGAGGCACGAAACGCGTTCGCTCCGGGTACGCCACTGCTGTCTCTGTCGCTGCCCGTCTCGGCGGAGACCTTTGGCAGTGCTGCAGTGCGGCCCTTCCTGGCGGGCCTACTGCCCGAAGAGGAACCACTCGGGGCGATCGCCGTGCAACTCGGACTTCGCGCTGACGACGTCTTCGGTATGCTCGCAGCACTGGGGAGGGAGTGCGCCGGCGCGCTCGTCATCCAGGCGGAGGGTGATCCACAGACACAGCCGGAGACGACCACGACGGCCGAGCCGATCGATGACGATCAGCTGGGCGATCTCCTCGCCAATCTCCGCACCGCGCCCCTGGGAGCGAGCACTCGCGTCCGTCTATCACTGGGCGGAGCACAACAGAAGCTGCTTCTCACGCGCATGCCCGACGGGCGGTGGGGTCGACCCGTCGACGGCACGCCATCGACGCACATCTTGAAGCCCGAGATACGGCGAGTTCCTCGCTCGGTGGCCAACGAGGCGTTCTGCATGAGGTTCGCGAAGCACCTGGGCGTGCCCGTCGCCGAGGTCGAGACGATCGAGGTGCACGGACGCCCCGTGCTCGTCGTCGAGCGCTTCGATCGCAGAGTTGACCCTGACGGCACCGTCGAGCGAGTCCATCAAGAGGACTTCTGCCAGGCCCTCGGGTATCCGCCGAGTCGCAAGTACCAAGAAGACGGCGGACTGGGTCTTCGCGACCTGGCCGACACGCTCAACGGCGTCGATCCCGCGTCGCTCTCGACGATGCTGGCGTACCTCGTCGTGCACGTGGTGGTCGCCAACGGCGACGCGCACGCCAAGAACTACTCGCTCCTTCACACTCGAGACGGTGCATTGTCTCTCGCGCCGCTCTATGACGTCATGTCGACACTCCGCTACGGAGTCGAGTATCTCGCGATGTACGTCGATGGCGTTCAACGACTTGACCGTGTCACCGGCACACGAGTCATCAACGAGGCCGCGCGCTGGGGCATGTCACGAGAGACGGCGCGCGGCGTCGTCGGCGACCTGGTGTCACGTGTGCCTCAGGCGATCGAGCTCGCCGCGAACGAGACCCCGGACCTCGCCCCCGAAGTGCTCGACACTGTTCGATCGCAGCTTCGCGCGCTTGGTGAGATGTAGCCGGAGTCGCTCTCGCGTCCACCCGGAAAGACCGTCGTGAGCTCGCCAACCACCCCTCAGGGGAGTCAACGGATGGGTGACGGGCACTCCGTGGGCATCTCGTGGGCATCTTCTCGACCGTTTGGGCATCTCTGGGCATCACACAGCGGGGTCTCATGGATAACAGCGGACACTGCTGGTCAATCGAAAAGCCAAGGGATTACTACTCTGCAGCGACAAATGCGGAGAGCGGGTGACGGGAATCGAACCCGCATGGCCAGCTTGGAAGGCTGGAGCTCTACCATTGAGCTACACCCGCGCGCCCCGAAGGACTTGGACCAGTCTACCGGGGCTGATCCATCGGCCGAAGGCCCACTGGATGACGACGACGTAGTCGACCCTGTCCGATTGCCGCACCCACCAGTACGATCGCGCCACCGACGGGCTCGAACCAGTAGAGGGGCTCGTGCAAGATGCTGACGCCGGCGAGGATCGCCACGATCGGCGTGAGATATGTCACGGTGCTCGCCATCGCGCCGCCGGCGGCCGCGATGACCTCGAAGTTCCACATGTAGGCAAAGCCGCTGCCGATGGCGCCGAGCAGCAGAAGGCTCACGAGCGACCCCGTAGTGGGCGCGTGACCGTTGAGGCCGTCCAGGGCGAAGGCCGGAGCGAGGAAAATCGTCGCGAGGATCATTTGGGCGCTGGCGAGAGACGACGGCGCGAGGTCGCGCGGCGTGAGGTGACGACGGATGTAGGGGAAGGTCACGCCGTACAGGCTGACCGCGAAGCCGAGCGCCGTTACCGCCACCCACGAGGTTGCGCCCACACCACGCCAGACGCCAAGGAGGACGACGACGCCGACGAGGCCCACCGCCATTCCCAACACTTGCGCGTGCGTGACCGGCTCGTCGCGAAAGATGACCGAGATGAAGAAGAGAGAGGTGAGCGGCGTCAGCGAGTTCACCAGTCCGGCGAGAATCGACGTCGACCGGGTCTCAGCGAAGGCGAAGAGTATTCCCGGGCCGACGTTGAAGATGAGGGCGATCACGGCGAGGTGGATCCACACAGGGCCCCGCGGCGGGAGTCGCACGCCGCGCACGCGCGAGATCGCGAGCAGCGTGAGGGCTCCGAGCAGCCAGCGCGAGAAGGCGACGCCCACGGGAGTGAGAAACGTGAGCGATTGTTTGATGAAGAGAAACGAGCATCCCCACGCGAGTCCGATGGCCACGTAGCGCGGGACCCACTTCGCGGCAGCACTCGAGGTCACGAAGGAAGTGTACGAGGGCCGATCTAACGTGGAGGCGTGGCGTTGGCGTTATACGACGAGTTGGGCGAGTCGTTCTTCATCGAGCTGGTGGACGCCTTCTACGAGCACGTCGTACTCGATCCGATCCTGAGGCCCATGTACCCCGAGGATCTCAGCGAGTCTCGCCGGCACCTTCAACTCTTCTTGATCCAGTACTGGGGCGGACCCACCACCTATAGCGACGAGCGGGGACATCCCAGACTGCGCATGCGACACGTGCCCTTCACGATTGACGACGAGGCGCGCGAGGCGTGGCTGGGCGCGATGCGCGCCGCGATGGCGACCCTGGCGGATTCGCTCTCGCCCGAGCAGGCGCGCGAGCTCGATGACTACTTCGTCATGGCGGCGAGAACCCTGCGAAATACCTAGGTGACGTCTCGGTGACGAAGCGCGCAACGGGGCCACGAAGTCTTTAGCCTGGTAGGTATGGGTCGACGAGTGACGGTCCGAGACGGCGAGGCGCGCGTCGTGAGTGTGACACCGGTGGGCCGCGGCCTCGCGCGGCCCCTGCTCGCTCTCGTCACGGCGATCGTCCTCGTTGACTACGGCGCGGCGCACTACTCCTCTGTCCACGCGCACCGTCTGCTCCTCGGCGCGCTGCTCGTCGGGCCGAGCGCGCTGCTCGTCATCACCCGGGTGTGGCAGTGGCGCTCGCACAAGATCCACGTGACCAGCCAGCGCATCGTCATCGAGGGTGGCGCCGTGCGTCACTATCTCCACTCGATCGAGTTCATGGACGTGCTCGCTACTCGCGTCGAGCAGCGCGTCGGTGAGCGATTGAGCCGGCGCGGTGAGCTGTTCGTTGAGACGCTGGCGGGTTCGATGTACGTGGGGCGGGTGCGTCATCCGGCGGCCCTGGCCCGTTTGATCGATCGCGAGCGGGCGCGACGCGCCCACGACCTCGCTGTCCAGGGAACCGAGTTCAACTTCGAGGCCGTGGCGCCTCCCGGCTTCTACGAGCCGCCCGCACCGACCGAGTGGCGTTCGAGGTCGTTGTCCAACCGATACCGTGAGTGAGTGACTACTCGCTATCGCTGCAGCGCCTGCGGCAACCTGACTCGTTTCGACGTCGTGGAGACGACGTCGGTGCGCTCCTTCTACCACTTCACCGTGGGCGGTGACCTGTCGATCGAAGAGCCAGAGGTAATCACGCGCACGATCGATTCGGTGATCTGCCGCTGGTGCGGCCACGGGCGAGGTGTGGAGGAAGTCACCGAGGACGCCTGATGGAGCTGCGCAGCGTCGACGCTCCGCGAGAGCGCCCGGCGCCGGCGGGATTTCGCGGCCGCGACGCGGCGGGGGTCGAGGTCGAGCGCACGTTCACCCGCGCGACGGTTGTGGTCGCGGTCAAGCCCCACTGTGACGGGTGCCGCGACTTCGTCCGCGGAAACGCTTCGCTCGGAGCGGTTGACGTCGTGGTGGTCGCCGCGGCCGAGGATGACTCGTGGCGCGACAGCGGTGTCGTCATCGCACCGGGGCTCTGGCGCGATCTCGAGATACGCTCGGCGCCGTTCTTCGTCCTGATCGATCCCGAGCGCGGAGTCGTCACATACGAGGGTTCCGCGTTCTCCGCTGCCCAGGTGGCCGCGGAGATCACCAGTCGCCTGGAAGCATGAGACGTTTCGTTGACCCGTGTCGATCCGGTCGACCACGCGAGCAGTTTCTCGGTGTTAGCGGCCCCGGCCGTTGCCGTTGAAGAAGAACAGTCTTGTGCGCCTCCCATCGGCGCCGCGCGGAGCGATCGAGGAGTAGTCGCTCGGCTCTTTTTCGAAGAGGAAGTGGTTCACCGACTTCCAGAATCCACGTGGAGGGGCAGGTCGGGGCGTGGGGACATCGTCGTCGCCCACGCCGTGTTCCGCCGGCTGGTCGAGAAAACGCTCGATGGGGTCGTCCTGGTCGGCCACGATCCTCCTCGCTTCGCGCCGTCGCCGGCGCTGAACTTGCTACACGGCTCCACGAGCGAACTTACTGCTTCGCGCCGCGTCGGGGCGTGGCGCGCGTGGATCGCGCCGTGCCGATCCGGACGTCACACCCGCTTGGCAGTGTCAGAGGTGAGCAAGGGGTGATATGGCACACGACATCGAACTATCCATCAGCTGCAGCGACTGCGTGCGACGCAATACGCCGGACTGCGCGGACTGCTTGGTGACCTTCGTACTCGGTGGCGATCCGGAGCACCTCGAGATGACGACGCGCGACGTCGACGTCGTCGAACTCTTCACCAGCCAAGGGATGATGCCTCACTTGCGATTCCAGCGCGACCACGCGGCGACGTCGACCCCCGACTAGGGGACCGCATTAGCGTGGTGGCCCATGGCGCGCCACCTCCTCGTGACCAACGACTTCCCGCCCAAGACCGGCGGAATCCAGGTCTACCTCGAGGAACTGTGGCGACGGCTCGAGGTGGGACGAGCCGTCGTTCTAACGGCCTCCTCGCACCCTGACGCGGCGTTCTTCGACCGCGAGTCCGAGCTGGTGATCGAACGAATCCCCGCCTCGACGCTCTATTTGCCCACGCCGAGGGCCAAGCGCGCGATCGAGGCGGCGATCGCGCGCCACGACCCGGAGCTCGTCCTGCTCGATCCGGCGTGGCCGCTGGGGCTGTTGGGGCCGGGCCTGTCGCGGCCCTACGGCGTGATCCTCCACGGGGCTGAGGTGACGATCCCGGCGCGCCTGCCGTTGGTCGCGTCCTCGCTGCGCCACGTGTTGCGCCACGCGGCGGTGGCGGTGGCGGCCGGCGCCTACGTCGAGGGCGAGGCTCGGCGCTGCGCCGCCGAGCGCACGCCGCCGATCCTTCAGGTTCCCCCGGGGGTGGACACTGCGCGGTTCGTTCCCTCGAGTGCTGACGCCCGTCGCGAGACGCGGCAACGTCGGGGTCTTGCTGACGACGACCTGCTCGTGACCTCCTACTCGCGCCTTGTACCGCGCAAGGGGATGGACACGTTGATTCGCGCTAGTGCCCTGCTCGTCGGCGACTTCCCCAACCTGCGCGTACAGATCGGCGGCGCGGGTCGCGACGCCCGTCGGCTCGAGAAACTGAGTCGTCGAATCCACGCGCCGGTCGAGCTGATCGGTCGGGTGGCCGACGAGGAGCTGGTGGGCTGGCTCGGGGCCAGTGATCTCATGGTGATGGACTGTCGGCGCCGTTGGCTGGGACTCGAACAGGAGGGCTTTGGCATCGTGTTCGTCGAAGCCGGCGCCTGTGGTGTCGCGACGGTCGCGGGACGCTCCGGCGGCAGCCACGAGGCCGTCGAGGACGGCGTGACCGGTGTCGTCGTCGACAACCCGCGCGACGCGCGCGCACTGGCCCACACGATGGCCGCGCTATTGAGGGACGCGCCGCGGCGCGAGGCCCTCGGCGCGCAGGCCGCGCGCGTCGCGCGCGAGCGGTTCGACTGGACGGTGCTGGCGGCGCGCTTGAGTGAGGGCCTCGCCGACTTCGACGGCGACGGGCGCCACGTAACCTAGGTGTGGCGAGGAGGTGACGTGGTCCAACGAGCGAGGCGATCGGTGGTGGTCGATGGCCCGGTGGACCTCGTGTATCGCGTCGTCACCGACTTCGAGCACTACCACGAGTGGGCGAGCGAGGTGAAGCGCGCCGAGGTGATCGAGCGCGACGGCAACGGTCGCGCGCTCGAAGTCGAGTTCCGCGCCGCGGCGTTTGGCCGCTCGACGACCTACGCGTTGCGCTACGACTACAGCCGCGCACCTGAGGAACTGGCCTGGATTCAGGTGAGCGGCGACATCACCGAGTCCCTCAACGGCCGCTACCTTTTCGAACCCGACGGTGCGACCACCCGGGTCACCTACGACCTCGAGGTCGAACTGCGCGTGCCGATCCCGCCGTTCATCCGTTCGCGCGCGGCTCAGAGGATCCAGAGCGACGCCCTGGGCGAGCTGAAGGCGCGGGTCG
Source organism: Actinomycetes bacterium (assembly GCA_021790675.1). Lineage (GTDB taxonomy): Bacteria > Actinomycetota > Acidimicrobiia > Acidimicrobiales > RAAP-2 > RAAP-2. The sequence goes on along the minus strand of JAJYGN010000087.1, from coordinate 56,028 downwards.
AGTCGTTGCGATGAACGATCTCGCCATCGGCGTGGACGTCGGGGGGACCAAGTCCCTCGCGCTGGTTCTCGGCGCCGACGGCGCAGTGCTCGCGAGTTCGCGTGTTTCGAGTCGCGCGACGAGCGTCGACGCGTTGGTCGACTCGCTCGCCCGCCAGGTTGAGGACGTGGCCTCTCGCTGCGGCGCCGACGCGAGCGCCGCGCCCCTTGGACTGGGACTGGCCGGAATGGTGGCTAGAAACGGCCACTTCGCCTTCTCCCCGCACCTGCCCGGTGCGAGCGGTTCGGATGTGGGCGCGAGCCTCGCGACAGCGCTGGGGCGCGGCAGCGTGGTGGTTGACAACGACGCCAACCTCGCGGCTCTTGCCGAGGGGCACTGGGGCGCGGCCCGCGACGAGACCAACTACGTGATGATCACGCTCGGAACGGGGATCGGTGGCGGGATCGTCGCCGACGGCCGTCTTCTACGCGGGGCCGCGGGATTCGCGGGCGAGATCGGGCACATGACGCTGGTCGCTCGCGGCGAACCCTGCCCCTGCGGGGGGAGAGGTTGCTGGGAGCGCTACGCGTCGGGCACGGCGCTCGCGCGTCTGGCGCGCGAGGCCGCTCGCGAAGGTCGTCTCGACGTCGCGAAGTTCTTGGCCGATCCGACCGGCGAGGAGGTCGCCGCCGCCGCCGATCACGGTGACGAGGGTGCCCGAGCTCTGCTCGAGGAGATGGGCTGGTGGCTGGCGGCCGGGCTCGCCAACCTGGCGGCGATCCTCGACACATCGTGCTTCGTGGTCGGAGGGGGACTCTCGGCCCTTTCGGCCCACCTCCTGCCGAGCGCGAGGCGCCACCTCGTTGAACTGACCGAGGGAGCCGTGGCGCGAGCTGACCTGCGGGTCCTCGAGGCCACACTCGGCCCGAGCGCGAGCGCGATCGGTGCCGCCCTGGCGGCGAGGATGGAGACATGAAGATCGGACTCTTGCTACCTACTTTTGAGGTGGGCGCGCGCCACGCCCTCGACGTCGCGGCCGAGGCCGCCGAGTCGGGACTCGACGGCGTCTTCGCCTACGACCACCTCTGGCCGATGGGCTCGCCGGCGCGCCCCGCGCTCGCGCCGTTCCCGGTGCTCGCGGCCGTGGCCGCGCGCCACGAGATCTGCGTGGGCCCCCTCGTCGCGCGTGTGGGACTCTTTGGCACAGCGCACCTCGTCGAGACGTTCACAGCCCTTGAGGAAATCGCGCCGGGCCGCGTGATCGCGGCCCTGGGCACCGGCGACAAGCTTTCGGCCGCCGAGAACGCCGCCTACGGCCTGCCCGAGTACTCGCCCCGAGAGCGTCGCGAGATGCTCGGCGCGAGTGCAGCGACGCTCGCGCCGATGATGCCTGTGTGGATCGGTGCGGGGGCGCCGGCCACCAACGAGCTCGCCCGCGCACTCGGGGTGACGCTTAACATGTGGAACGCCACGCCCGCCGACGTCGCCGCGGCGGCGCTCGAGGGAGCGGTGTGCTGGGCTGGCCCGGTACCCAGCGACCTCGACGCGACACTCGACGCCCTCGACGCGGCGGGAGCGACGTGGGCGGTGCTGAGCCCGCACGCGCACGTCGCAGATCTGGCGAGGTGGCGCCGCACCCGCTGAGTCACTACATTTCTTTGATGGAATTCCGTCGCATCACCGGCCTGCCCCCCTACGTCTTCGCGACGATCAACGCGCTGAAGGCCGAGGCGCGTGCCGCCGGGCGCGACGTGGTGGACTTCGGATTTGGCAATCCAGACTTGCCCAGCCCGGACGTCGCGGTCGAGAAGCTCGCTGAGGCCGTGCACAATCCGAAGAACCATCGCTACAGCGCGAGCCGCGGGATCCCCAACCTGCGCCTGGCCATCGCCACGCGCTATAAGAAACTCTTTAACGTCGACCTCGATCCGGACACCGAGGTCGTCACCACCATCGGGGCCAAGGAGGGCCTGACCCACCTGATGTGGGTCCTCCTGGGTCCCGGCGACACGGCGATTGTGCCGAGTCCGAGTTATCCCATCCACCTCGCCGGTCCGGGATTCGCTGGCGCCGAGGTGATCACGGTGGCCATGAAGGACCCGGCTTCTGATGAGACCGACCCGGGTGACGCGTTCTTCGCCGGACTCCTCGAGGCCTGGGACCGGGCCCGGGTGAAGCCCCGTGTGATCATTTGCTCCTTTCCCCACAACCCGACGAGCGCGTGTGTGGATTACGCGTTCATGGAACGCCTCGTCAACTTCGCCCTCGAGCACGACGTGATCGTCTGTCACGACTTCGCCTACGCCGACCTGGGCTTTGACGGCTACAAGCCGCCCTCGATCCTTGAGGTCCCGCGGGCCAAGGAATGCTGTGTGGAGCTCTACACGTTGACCAAGTCGTTTTCGATGGCCGGCTGGCGCGTCGGGTTTCTCGTCGGCAACGCCGAGGTCGTGGCGGCGCTGACCAAACTGAAGAGCTACCTCGACTACGGCACGTTCCAACCGGTGCAGATCGCAGCGATCGTCGCCATGAACGAGGCGAGCGACTACCCCGAGCACCTGCTCGCGATCTACCAGTCGCGCCGCGACGCGTTGATCGACGGGCTCAATCGGATCGGCTGGGAGGTCGCGGCCCCGCGCGGCTCGATGTTCGTCTGGGCGCCGATCCCTGAGGGCTATCGCGAGATGGGCTCGCTGGGATTCGCGCGCCACCTGATCGAAGAGGCCGACGTGGCCACGAGCCCCGGCGTGGGTTTCGGAGAGGGCGGCGACGGCCACGTGCGCTTCGCCCTGATTGAGAACGAGATGCGCACCCACCAGGCGGTGCGCTCGCTCAAGAAGTTGATCGAGGCGCGCCGCTAGGGCCGGCCCGCGCCGGGCACGGCCACCGCGACGGCCTCGACGTGACCCGCGCGCTGCTCGGCGACGACGAAGCGATCGCTGGTCGGTGCGGTCATTACGTAGAGCGTCGAACGGTCCTCGCCGCCGAGCATGCAGGCGAAGGCGTGCTGGGACGTCGTGGCGCGCGCGGTCACCTCACCTCCCTCGCGAACGCGCAAGCACTCGTTGGCCAGCGCGTTGGCCAACCAGATCTGGCCATCAGCGTCAAGGCACATTCCGTCGGTCGCCACGAACTCGAGCTGGGCCCAGACCCGTCGATTGGAGAGCGTCCCGTCGACGGCCACGTCGAAGGCGCTAAGGCGAAAGGCCAGGGTCTCGCCGACGATCAGGGTCCGACCGTCACCACTGATCACGGTCCCGTTGGGAAAGGTCATGTCGGGTACGACCTGCAGGATCGCTCCGTCGGCGCCGACGACGACGAGATTCGTAGTCGGCGGGGGACTCTCCATCAGGGCTGCGACCCCGTGTTCGCGCAGCATCAGGTCGAGGTCGAAGCCGAAGCTGCCGACGTAGGCGACACCGGAAGCGTCGTTCACCATCTCGTTGGTCCAAAACCCGCTGAGCGCGGAGAGATCGACCACGGTCTCACCACTCTTAGGACGCACCACACGCTGATCAGTCATCGAGACGCACCACAGCTCACCTTCGGGCGTCCAGGCGAGGCCTGAGGGTTGGCCGAGCACCTCGTACTCGAAGCGCTCCTCGTACCCGGCGGCGTCCATCGAGAAGATGGCGTGGCGGTAGAAGTCCGAGTACCAGAGACGGCCCTCGTGCCAGCGCGGCGACTCGCCGAAGCCCAGTCCCTCGCGCAGGACCGTCGTCTCGTAGGTCGTCATGTGCACCCCCGCGCTGACAGTACTCTCACGCGCACTCTCACGCGCGCTCTGCCGCGTGCAACCACGCCTCGTAGCCCAGATCTGCAAAGAGCGGATCCTCCGGGGTGAAGTCAGCCTGCGAGCTCCAGGCACTCGCCAGGTCTTCGCGTCGCCACAGGCCCACCGCCTCGCCGGCCAGCGCGGCCGCGCCGTGCGCGGTCGCCTCAAGGTTCGCGCTGCGTCTCACCGTCACTCGCGAGTTCGTCGCCTGGAGTTGTAACAAGAGGTCCATTGCCGCTGCGCCGCCGTCAGCGCGCAGTTCGCTGAGGCCGAGACCGTGGGTAGCGAAGGCGTCCGTGATCGCGCGAACCTGGTAGGCGAGGGCCTCGACGAGGGCCCGCGCGATATGCGCGGAGCCCGCCCCGCGGCTCAAGCCCGTGATCGAGCCGCGCGCGTCGGCGCGCCAGAATGGCGAGCCCAGCCCGGCGAAGGCCGGCACCACGACGACCCCGGCGCTGTCGGGAACGCTCGTGGCGAGCGACTCGAGGTCGCTCGAATGCTCGATCACGCCCATTTCGTCACGCAGCCACTGCACCGCAGCGCCGGCGACGAAGGAGGAACCCTCGTAGGCGTAGACGACCTCGCCGTCGTCCCAGGCCACTGTCGTGAGTAGGCCCTGGGCGATCGGAGGGACGGACGCGCCGGCGTTGGCCAGCACGAAAGCGCCCGTGCCGTAGGTGGCTTTGACCATGCCCGGCGAAAAACAGGACTGGCCGAAGAGGGCAGCCTGCTGGTCGCCCAAGACTCCGCTGATCGGCACGCCGGCGAGGCTCGCCACGACGTCGCCACTGACGAGCGCGCGCGGTGAGTTCGACGCCTCGATTGGGGCGAGCAAGGCGACGTCGACGCCGAAGAGCTCGGCCATCTCCTGCGACCACTGGCGCGTAGCGAGGTCCATCACGAGTGTGCGCGAGGCGTTGGAGGGCTCAGCCGACCAGGCGCCGCCGTTGACGTGTCCGCTCAGCCACCAGACGAGCCAGGAGTCGATCGTCGCCAGGCCGGGCGACGTCGCCGAATCCAGCACGCCGTGCTCGATCAGCCAGGCCATCTTGGTGGCCGAGAAGTAGGGATCGATCACGAGGCCGGTCACAGCGCGCACCCGGTCCTGGGCGCCGGCGGCGATCAGCGCCTCGCAGCGCTCTTTGCCGCGTCGGTCCTGCCAGACGAGTGCCCGGTGCAGGGGAGTGGGACTCTCGCGGTCCAGGGCGACGACCGTCTCGCGCTGGTTGGTGATCCCCAGGGCTACAACCACGTCGCCGCGCTCGCGCACCGCCCGGGCGACCTCGTCGAGCACGGCCTCGGCCAGGGAGGCGATCTCGGCGGCGTCGTGCTCGACCCAGCCCGGGCGGGGGTAGTGCTGGCTGAGTTCGCGGTAGGCGACGTCGACGACCTGGCCCGAGGGCGCCAGGCTGATCGCGCGCACCCCGCTCGTTCCGGCGTCGAGGGCGAGGACGTGGTCCATGGGCCGAGGCTAGTGATTACCGCGGAGAGTTTCGGTCTGCGCTGGTCAGGCGCGGTGGAGAGGAAATTGTCAAAAATGTAGTTGACGCCGTGTAATTACAGTGCTGTAATAACACAGCATCTTGCGACGTGTGGTGGTCGAACCACTACATATTGTGGTTATGGGGGGAATCGACGGGAGTCGCGACTTCGCGGACCCTGCGCGCAGGTGGCAAACGTTGTGTCGGAAATCGGGAGAAGAGGAAACAAGAAAATGGCTATCGCTCCGCAGCGGCTCGGAATCGGACTTCGTCGGTTTTTCACCACCGAAGATCGTCATCCCTACGACGAGGTCATCTGGGATCGGCGTGACGCGCGTATCTCGAACTTCCGCGACGGCTCAGTCGCCTTCGAGCAACTCGACGTCGAGGTTCCCGCCGACTGGTCCTTCAACGCGACCAACATCCTGGCCCAGAAGTACTTCCGTGGCACCATGGGCACCCCCGAGCGTGAGACCAGCTTGAAGCAGGTGGTGGACCGCATCGTCGACACCGTCACCGCCTGGGGCGTGGCGCGCGACTACTTCGTCGACGAGGAGGAGGCCGAGACCTTCCGCGCCGAGCTCAAGCACCTGCTGATCACACAAAAGGCCGCCTTCAACTCGCCGGTGTGGTTCAACATCGGAGTAAAGGGCGTCCCCCAGCAGGGCAGCGCCTGCTTCATCTTGTCGGTGGAGGACTCGATGCGCTCGATCCTCAACTGGTACACCGAGGAGGGCATCATCTTCAAGGGCGGATCGGGCGCCGGCGTGAACCTCTCGAGGATCCGCTCGTCTGCGGAGCTCCTAGAGGGCGGCGGCACCGCGAGCGGGCCGGTCTCGTTCATGCGCGGCGCCGACGCGTCGGCCGGCACCATCAAGTCCGGCGGCAAGACGCGCCGTGCGGCCAAGATGGTCATCCTCGACGTGGATCACCCCGACGTCGAGGAGTTCATCTGGTGCAAGGCCAACGAGGAGAAGAAGGCCCGCGTGCTGCGCGACGCCGGCTTTGACATGGACCTCGACGGCAAGGACATCCACTCGATTCAGTACCAGAACGCCAACAACTCGGTGCGCGTCTCGGACGAGTTCATGCAAGCCGTCCTCGACGACGGCGACTGGAACCTGACCGCGCGCGGCGACGGCTCGGTGATCCAGACGGTCAAGGCCCGCGACGTCTGGCACCAGATCGCGCGCGCCGCTTGGGAGTGCGCCGACCCGGGTCTGCAGTTCGACACGACGATCAACAAGTGGCACACCTCCTCGGTGACCGGGCGCATCAACGGTTCGAACCCCTGCTCGGAGTACATGCACATCGACAACTCCGCCTGCAACCTGGCCAGCCTGAACCTGATGAAGTTCCTGCGCGAAGACGACACCTTCGACGTCGAGGCCTTCAAGGCCGCTATCGAGGTCCTCTTCACCGCCCAGGAGATCATCGTGGGCGACGCCGACTACCCGACTGAAATGATCGGGGTCAACTCGCGCAAGTTCCGCCAACTCGGACTGGGGTATGCGAACCTAGGTGCTCTGCTGATGGCCTCGGGCCTCGCGTACGACTCCGACGCCGGTCGCGCCTGGGCCGCGGCGATCACCGCTCTGATGACGGGCCACGCCTACGCGACGAGCGCGCGCACCGCCGGGCGGATGGGACCCCACGAGGGCTTCGCCGAGAACGCGGTGCCGATGCTCAACGTCTTGCGCATGCACCGCGACGCGGCCTACCAGATCGACGAGTCGCTCGCGCCGGCCGAACTGCTGCGCGCCGCCCAGCACGCCTGGGAGGAGGCGGTCGACCTCGGCACGCGCCACGGCGTGCGCAACGCCCAGGCCTCGGTACTCGCGCCGACCGGCACCATCGGCCTGCTGATGGACTGTGACACCACGGGCATTGAGCCCGACTTGGGGCTGGTCAAGTTCAAGAAGCTCGTCGGCGGCGGCAACATGTCCATCGTCAATCAGACGGTGCCGCGCGCGCTGCGCAAGCTCGGCTACAACGAGGCCGAGATCGCCGCAATCGACGCCTACATCGACGAGCACAAGTCGATCGTCGGTGCCCCGGCGCTGAAGAACGAGCACCTGCCCGTCTTCGCCTGCTCCATGGGCGACAACACGATCCACTACCTGGGCCACGTGAAGATGATGGGCGCCGTGCAGCCCTTCATCTCCGGTGCCATCTCCAAGACGGTCAACATGCCCGAAGAGGCCACCGTTGAAGAGGTCGAGGCGCTGCACATGGAGGCCTGGCGACTCGGCGTGAAGGCCGTGGCCATCTACCGCGACAACTGCAAGGTGGGCCAGCCGCTCTCCACGGCGAAGAAGGACGGCGAGAGCGCACCGATCGACGTCGTGAGTGACGCCCAGTCCGCCGAGCTCTACGCGAAGATCGCCAAGCTCGAGGCCGCCCTCGAGATGGCGAAGACCACGACGAGCCACGTAGTGGTCGGCGCGGTGCGCGAGCGCCTGCCCCGTCGGCGCGTGTCGACGACCTTCGCCTTCCGCGTCGCGGACTGCGAGGGCTACGTCACGGTCGGCGAGTACGAGGACGGTCGCCCCGGCGAGGTGTTCATAAAGGTCTCTAAGCAGGGTTCGACCCTCGCGGGGATCATGGACGCGTTCTCGATCTCGATCAGCCTGGGTCTGCAGCACGGCGTGCCGCTCGCGACCTACGTGCGCAAGTACGTCAACATGAAGTTCGAGCCGTCGGGCATGACCGACGACGCGGACCTGCGCATCGCGACGTCACTGGTGGACTACATCTTCCGGCGCCTGGCGCTCGACTACTTGAGTCAGAGTGACCGCGAGGAGCTCGGCGTCATGTCCACCAGCGAGCGCATCCAGCCGACGCTGCCCGAGATTGCCGAGCAGGCCACGCCGAGTGTGGGCGTGAGCGTGCAGCCGACGTTGGTGGACTTCAGCCCGACGCCCGCTCCGGTTGCCGCGCCGACGCCGGCGGTACCGGTGGCACCGGCACCGCGCACCGAGAACCGAGACGCGCCGATGTGTTACCAGTGCGGCAACGTGATGCAGCGTGCCGGTTCGTGCTACGTGTGCTCGAGTTGTGGGGCTACTAGCGGCTGCTCGTGATGTGAACTCTCACCAAGTCACAAGGCGAAATTTCATCAAGTGACATGGGTCTTCTCACCAAGTGACACCAGTCTTCTCATAAGGTGACATCGAACCGGGCGGCGGCTCCCTGCGGGGGGCCGCCGTGTCGCGTCCGGTATGACTCACCAGAGCTCGTTCGCGCCGCGCGATTTACTGGCGCACCCGGCCGACTTCGGGACCGAGGCCGACGTCACCTGGTGCTACGCCCGGAGCCTTGACGAGGCGATTCGCCTCAGTCGGGCCATCGACTAGCACGCCCAGGCCCTCGGCGTCAGCCGCCTGCTGCGCCGCGGCCGGTACTCCATGACCGACTTGGCCAAGGCCCTCGGCGAGCGCCCCGAGACCCTCGGCGACAAACTCCGGGGACGCACCCCGGCACCCGAGCGCGATTTGGTGCTGTGGTCATGGATGACCGGCGCAGCTCGCGTCCATCGTCCGCTGCAAGAGCCTGTGGCGGCCAGATCTGGAGATCGGGCCGTAGCACCGCTTCCAGATCTCGCCGTCTTGCTGACTCGGCTCTGGTCCCGACCAGGCATGATGCGCTTCTGCGGACCCGCCACGGGCCATGCCGCCGATCGCCCCCCAGCCAGTGATTGCTTTCTACACAGAAACCTATACAGTGGTGGGCATGCCGCTACCGACTGCCCCTGAGACGCTCTCCATCACTGACGCCAGTTCCCGGGGCATCTCGGGCCTTGCTCGAGATGCCGAAGCGGGAGTGGCCTTCCTCGTCAAGCGCCGCAACTCAACCGTGGCTGCCATCATCGGCGCCGACCGCTTCTATGAGTACGAAGAGGCCGAACGCGACCTTCGCGACCTGTCACTCGTGGTGGCCCGTGTGATGAGCGACGGCGGTCGGCGTACCTCTCTTGACGACGTCATCTCACGCTTCGGGTTTGACCGTGCCGCCTTGGCGCGCGAGGTAGAAGAGGACCTCGCCGCGGGGCGCGATTGAGTCCGGCGAAGCCCCCGCAGGGCACCGGGCCAACACCCGCGCGCAGGGGACAACGCCACCCCCAAGCGACCAAGATCGAGGTCCGGTTCACTGACGCCGCGATTGACGACTTGACCGACTTGTCCAAGAAGAACACGCCGGCCGTGAGGTGGGCGCTCAAGAAGTGTCTCGTTCTTGAGCAAGTTCCCGAGGCTGGTGAGCCTCTCGGAGGTTCACTGACGGGGTTCCGGAAGATTACCGTCAGCAACCGTGATTGGCGGATCGTCTGGAGGGTCACCTACGACGACTCCGGAACGCCGATCGTTGACGTCGCCGAGGTCTGGGCGGTCGGCGCTCGCTCTGATAGCGAGGTCTACCGAGAGATGCGAGGGCGTGTGGCGTCGCTGCCCCCGAATCACCAGACCAAGACGCTGGCTGAGGTCATTGCGCTCTTGGAGGAGAGGGGCCGCCGCCAGCGGACCGGTCAGAAGCCGACCACCGTCGCGCCGCCCTCGCCGGCCGAGGCCTGGCAGGTCGCGGACCTGGTCAACCACGCGGAGTACCCGCTCGAGGTGGCCCAACAGCTCACCAAGGACGAGGCCACGAAGGCCTGGGAAGATTTCCGGCGTACGACCGAATCGGACTAGGGCGCGGGGCGGCGCGCGTCCCGTGGCCACGCCCGCGCTGCCGACCCCTATCGGCACCCCCTGGGCCGTGCGCCATGTTCCCGGGGAGAGGATGGCTGAGTTCCTTGCCTCGTGCGGGCCGAGCCCGCCGCGCTGGCCTCCGGCGCACAGAGCGGGTGCGCCACGCTAGGTAAGCGAGGCACCCTTTGTGAGAGATTCGCGCGGGAGCTCGACTCCGTAGACGCCCTTGACAAGCGGTAGGTGCTTCCAGTCGAACTCGAGCATCAGACTCGGTACGGGCAGACCAAAGCACCTCTCCCACTCGTCGGGAGTGAATGTCGTTGCGGGGACCGCACCGAGCGGGTAGTCCAAGACGACGATCGAGCTGAGCTGTGTCGACCACACCTCGCGTCCCCAGCGGTTCACGCCGGGGCGGCTGTGTGAAGGCTCGGAGACCGCCAAAACCCCAACTCCGCCCAATGCCAGCTGGCGTGCGAGCTCGTCCTTGGCCCATCGTGCATCAGCAACAGCGACAACCCCCGTCGCCTTCAATCCGGACGTGGTTATGTCGCAAGGACTCATGGCGCCCACCGTGTCGCTGGTTGGCCACCCCGCCATCAGCCTTAGGCCGACGTGGCGTCACGTCTCGCAGCATCCCGCGCTGGCGCGGCCTCCCCAGACCCCGCACGCGTGCCCGGCGTGTCACCAAATGAGTTTTCCAGGCGACATTTCACGCAAGTTCACACGTAGTGTGAAATCTCCCAAGTGACATGATCAGATTTCACCACGTGACATGGTTTGTTTCGCGAAGCGACACGGTCGCTTTCACGAAGTGACATTGTTCGACATCACTTCATTGTTTCAGCGTTAGTCGGGTTGAGGATGTTGAAGCGCAGAATTGACCTGTCAACTCGCAATCCGACTATCTCTAACGCGTCAAGAACCTCCGCGCGATGGGTGGTCCAGAACACGGCCCACCCATCGCGCCGAGTGGTGCGGAATCGGACGCCAGCCGAGACGTACTTGATACGTCCGACAGCGCGTGCTTCGGTGATCTCGGCGAAGGACGCCTCCCACGGAGGTACAGCATGCCGAAGCCACCGAACACTGGGCTGCATCTCAATCCTGTCTTCGAGGATCACCAATCGAACGAGCGGCCATGTCGCATTCAAGAATCCGGTGCGTCTGCCTCCGATGAAAGTTCTCAACGGTGAGCTCTCGAGGTTGGGCATGCAACCAGTATCGCCTCCAGGGATCACTTTTCCACAGCCCAGTGGACGGACGTCACCTGATGCAAATTCCATCTGATCGGCCCGATTCAGTCATGTCACCAAATGAGAATTCCCGGCGACATTCCACGAGAGTTCACACGTGATGGACGCTGTCGGCGGTCGTCGCAGTGCGTTGTCACCAGAGTCAGCACAACGGAATACCGTGACGCCATGGAATTTCCGGAACTGATCGTCGCTGATGCCGTACAGTGGCGGAATTGGTTGGGTGGCAACCACTCCACGTCATCCGGGGTGAGACTCGTTCTCGCCAAGAAGGGGAACACGCAGCCCACAGCGTTGTCGTACGGTGAGGCGCTCGAGCAGGCGATCTGCTTTGGCTGGATCGACGGAAAGCTCGAAGCTCGCGACGACGCGACGTTCCGGCGTCGCTTCACCCCCAGAGGCGCGCGCAGTCTTTGGTCCCAACGAAATGTTGACCTCGCTGAACGGCTGATGTCCGACGGGCGAATGCAGCGAGCGGGGGAGGATGAGATTCGACGCGCCCAGGCGGACGGTCGTTGGGAGTCCGCCTACGCCGGGCAGGCCAGCGCGGTGGTCCTGGAGGATCTGGCGAGTGCGCTGGCCGCAAATCCCCGCGCGCGGGAGATGTTTCTCGCGCTCACGCGAGCCAATCGGTATTCAGTCCTGCATCGGGTCGCCGGCGCCAAGACCGACACGGCGCGAGCGAGACGCATCGAAAAGTATGCGGAGATGTTGGCCCGGGGTGAGACAATCCATCCACAAGATCCCCGCTCGTCAAAGTAGTTGGCGGAGAGAACGGAGACGGTGCCTCGCGTTCGTCTGATTTCGACGATCGCACGGTACGTGGTGACTGTGCGGTGAGGTGGCGTCGCGATCGCGCTAGGCGGAGTTCGTGGACGACGGCGGTCGGCCCATCGCGCGCAAGTGGCGAAAGTGCGAGGCGACCGCGGCGTGGAATGAAGGTTGGACGTGGCGTGGGATGCCATAGTCCTCGCACACGGCACTCACCACCGGAGCGATCAGGGGATACGCCGTGTGAGGCACGCGGGGGAAGAGGTGGTGCTCGGTCTGGTGATCGAGCCCGCCGGCGTACCAGCGGAACAGCCGGCTGAGCGGACCAGACCCGTGGGAGAAGTCGAGACTCGAACGGACCTGCCACTCGTGCCACTGATACGGGGGGCGAGATCCGGCTTCGGCGAACTCTGCACCTTCGACGATGTGCGCGGACTGGAACACGACGCCGAGAAGGAAGCCCACCGCGAACATGATGGCGACCGACCCGACCGCAACGACCCAGAACGGGTGCGTGAGGGCGGGGAGGCCGACCATCAGCGCAACGAAAACCACCTTGGTGAGGATCGCCACCGACGCGTCCGAGAGCCGTGAGCGCGCGTTGCGCGAGTGGCGCGACGCCCCCACAAGGGTCGCAAGGTCATTGAACATGATCTCGAGGACGGTGAAGCAGTAGAGGGGCCAGAGGTAGAGGTGCTGGTAGCGGTGCCAGAAGTAGCGACGCTGGAAGGGCGCGAGACGCGCTAACGGCCCCAGGTTGATGTCCGAGTCAGTACCGACGACGTTCGGCGAGCCGTGGTGGAGGGTGTTGTGACGATAGAGCCAGCGGTTGGCGTCGGCGCCGATGACGAACATGGACCATCCAACGATGCGGTTGGCCCGCGACAGGCGCTTCGACGACGAGGCGAAGAACGCGTTGTGGTTGGCGTCGTGCTGGATGTTAAAGCCGACTGCGGCGAAGGCGAGTGAGAGGGAGGTGCCGGCCAGGAGGCCCTCGAGCCAGCCAGAAGCCAGGACTACGCCGGCGATGCTCGCGATGTACCAGACGCCGATGATCAGCGCCTTGACGTGGAGACGGCGGCGCGCGAGGCGCAGGGTGGCCGCGTCGAGTCGCTGATTGACCGCCCGGGTCAACGCTCCGGCAAATCCCCCGGTTTGAACCGGCGGGGGACCGGTGGTGATGCTCACAAGCGGTGACTTCTTCTATTGAGTACTCAACCACTCTACGGCGCGCGTACGCCGAACGGTCACTCGGCCTCGTCTGCGTCGCAAAGTCGAAGAAGTTCGAGCGCCGTTCTACGAATCGGTCTGCGAGGATGGCTCATGGCCAGTGGGGCAGAGTCACGGAGGTTCCTGGTGGGGCGTGTGATCGCCGGACTCTTACTCGTCTCGTCGTGCTTTGTGCCCTCCTTGGCGGGCGCCGCGACTAAAAACTCGTTGCCCGTATGTAGGCCGTCACGGCTCACTTTCGCCCTCGGCTCGACGCAGCGCTACACCGCGACGCGATCCATCCGCGGCGGCTTCGCCTCGATCACCAGGATTCGGGTGACGAACGCAGGTCCAACCTGCCGCTTTGGTTCCAACGTGTCGCTGCGCTTTGACTTCTCACCCTACGACGCTACGCCGGGACTCTTCTCTGCGGCGGCGACCGCAAAGTCCGGCGCGAGCGAGGTGCTTACGGCGGGAGAACGCACGAGCCTGGTCGCCTACGTGCGCGACGTTTCAAGCGCGCGCGATGGTTACTGCGAGCCGCGTACGGCTCAGGGCGTCGCCCTCATCATCGGTGCACGAGGAGGGGGCTACTCCCGGTATCTCTTTCCTCGAAGGATCAGCTTGGTCTGTTCGAATCCGGCCTCGGCAGCGTCTAATTTTGGAGTCGTGTGGCAGGACCGGTGGATTCTCTGACAATGGCGCAGGTCTGGCGTCGCGCGCGACGAAAGAGGTCATCGAATCTGACGACACTTTCGCGAGTAGTTCGGCTTCTCGCCGCGAGTCTCGTGTACGGATCCACCATCGCACCCCTGAGTGCGGAGGCCTCGACGACGAGCCGCGCCACCCCCGTGTGCACGCGTCTGGTTCTGGCCGCCGGTCAGGCCACCGGAACGCTGGGCACGGGCTCTTTGGTCATTTTGGTGGCGAATGCGGGATCGCGCTGCGAAGTGGCGGGATATCCGCGGGTCGTCTTCTTCAACGCCCGCGGCGTGGCCGTCGACGCGGTCAACCTCCATTCCGGGGGACCCTTCGCCATGGGGCGGCCCCACGTGGTAGTCCTCGCCCGCGATGCGGTGGCGTCCTTTGGCGTGTCGTGGGCAGACAGCCCGAGTGGGCACGAAGCCTGCCCCCTCGTGAGCTGGGCGGATGTCACTCTGCCCGAGTCCAGCGGCAGCCTCGAGGGCGGACCCGCGGTCAACGCCGCACCGTGCGGGGGCTACCTACGCGTGACGCCTCTCGAGGCCGGTCCAGCGCCGGCGTTGACCTAATCGGAGAACCGCTAGCGAACGCGGCGTCGTGGGGAGCGCCCCACGCGAAAGCGCCCGTCCCTCGAAATCGGGGAATCGGGCGCTCTACTTAACATGTCTCTTCGGACGGCGCGCTGCGAAGATGGCAACCGGGGAAGCGAACGCGCTTCTCGTGTTGCAACTTCAGACTTCGACCTTGCCTTGTTCACACCCGGGCCTCGCGGGATCACCCGCAACTCCTCGCATGCCGCTCGCAGGGCTAACCTTCCAGGGGTCTCACTCGATGCCAAACCTCCTTACGGACCCTTTCGAATCCTCGCTTTCATGGTACCGCACCCTTGGCGTTACCGCAATATCGACAATGTGTTTATTGACGAAATCAGGTCACGCTGTCGTCGACCCTTATCCCTCGTCAGTCGGGTGATCTCCTCGAGCACTCGTTCGGAGATCACCGGACGCCTCGCGATTTGCGTCAGAGGGACTAGACGATGAGTGAGAGGGGGCTCTCGATGAGGCGCGTGAGGGTCTGAAGGAACTCGGCCGCCAAGGCACCGTCGATGATGCGGTGATCGGCCGACAGCGTGTAGCGCAGTCGGTGGCGCAGGACGATCTCGTCACCCACACCGACCGGCTCACGTTTGGTTGCCCCGACCGCCAAGATCGCGCTTTCTGGCGGGTTGATGATCGCTGTGAACTCCTCGATGCCGTACATGCCGAGGTTGCTGATGGTGAACGTTCCGCCCGACATCTGGTCGAGCGAGAGCCCCTTGGTACCGGCCTGGGTGGCGAGCTGCTTGGCCTCCGCGCCAAGCTGGCTGACGCTCTTTTGATCAGCGTCGGAGATGACAGGCACGACGAGACCGTTGACGGACGCGACGGCGATGCCGATGTTGATCCGGTGGTGTACGAGCATCGTCGTGCTGGCGTCGTTCACGTAGGAGGCGTTCACGAGAGGGTGCTCGCGAAGTGCCAGCGCGCAGGCGCGAATGAGGAGGTCGTTCAGGCTGACCTTGGTCCGGCCCGTGGCGAGCAGTTGCTCGTTGAGATCGCGGCGCAACTGCACCAGCGCTTCGGCGTCGGCGACGGCCGTGGCGTAGAAGTGGGGGACCGTGCGCGCGCTCTCGCCAAGACGGCGCGCGATCACACGGCGCACGTTGGTGAAGGGAATCTGCTCAGAACCCCGTTTCGCATCCAGCAGAGGCCCGCTCGCGAGGGGCATCGCGGGGCCCGTGTGCGCCTCGGCCTCGGCGACGGCGACGGCGAGCAGCCCGTCCAGGTCGGCGCGGATGATGCGTCCGCCCGGACCACTGCCGCGCACCTGGCGTAGGTCCAGGCCGTGCTCGCGCGCGAGCTTGCGCACGAGGGGAGACGCGATGCGCCGTTCGGCGTCTTCGGCGGACTCGACTATCGCGGGCGCGGAGGTCGTCGGCTCGGGTGCAACCTCCACCTGCGGTGTGTTGTTCGCGGCAGGGACCGGTGAGGAGGCGGGCTCGTCAGTTGCCGCACTCGCCGCGCTTGCCGGGGCGTTTGAGGACGCGCTCGCCTTGCCGTTGTCGAGGCGAGCAATCGGAGTGCCAATGGTGGCAGCTTCTCCTTCGGGCACCAGGATTTCGGCCAGGGTGCCCGCCTCGTAGGCCTCGTAGTCCATCGTCGCCTTGTCGGTTTCGATCTCGACCAGGATGTCGCCGACGTTCACCGCGTCGCCGGGCTGCTTGTGCCAGCGCGCGATCGTGCCCTCTTCCATAGTGTCCGACAGGCGGGGCATGGTGATGTCAATCATGGGGACCTGTCTTCGTGCGTCGATGTCCGATGGCTTCGAGGGTCTGGTAGATGGCCTGGATGACGTCGTTTTCAGACGGCAGGGCGGCGCTCTCGAGGCTCTTGGAGTAGGGCATGGGCACTTCGGCCATCGCGACGCGGCGAACTGGCGCGTCCAAGTAGTCGAAGGCACCGTCGGAGATCGAGGCTGCGACCTCGGCGCCGATGCCGTAGGTGAGCCAGTCGTCCTCGACGATGACTGCGGCGTGGGTCTTCTTCACCGACTCGATGATGGTGTCGCGGTCGAGCGGGCGCAGGCTGCGCAGGTCGATCACCTCGATGTCGAGTCCGTCGTGGTCGGCCAGCTGGTCGGCGACCTTCTTGGCCACGTGGGCCATGCGCGAGTAGCCAATCAGGGTTAGGTGATGTCCCTCGCGCGTCACCGCGGCCTTGCCGATCACGGCCGGCGTGTCGTGGTTGGGCACTTCACCCTTGGTGTTGTAAAGCGCCAGGTTCTCGAGAAAGAGGACCGGGTCGTCGTCGCGGATCGCCGCGATTAGGAGGGCCTTGGCGTCGGCGGGCGTGCTGGGGGCGACGACCTTCAGGCCCGGCACGAAGGCGTAGTAGACCTCGATGTTCTGTGAGTGGGTGGCGCCCAGTTGCTGACCGCCGCCGCCGGGCGTGCGAATGACCAGAGGGACTTTGGCCTGGCCCCCGAACATGCCGTAGATTTTGGCCGCGTGGTTGACGATCTGGTCGAGGGCCAGCAGCGAGAAATTGATGGTCATGATCTCCACCACCGGGCGCAGGCCGAGCATCGCCGCGCCGATGGCGGCGCCCGTGAAGCCCTCCTCGGCAATGGGGGTGTCGCGCACGCGCTTCTCGCCGAATTCGGCGAGAAGGCCGGCGGTGATCTTGTAGGAGCCCTCGAAGACGCCGATCTCCTCGCCCATCAACAGGACGTTCTCGTCGCGCAGCATCTCCGAGCGCAGGGCGTCGTGTAGGGCCTGGCGGTAGGACATCAGGGTCATGACGGGGCTCCGCTCGTGTTTGCGCCGAAGAGGGGCTGGCCCGGAAGTCGACGAGAGTCGTTCGGGACCGCGGTGGCGTAGTTGTAGTCAAAGAGGGTGTCGACGTCGGGAAAGGCGCTGGCCTCGGCGAAGGCGCTGATCTCCTCGATGTTGGCGAGGACCTCTTGGTCGAGGATGGCCAGGGTCACGTCGTCGGAGATCCCCTCGGCCACCAGGCGAGCCGCCATCGTGTGCACGGGGTCGTGCTCCTTGAGGCTCGCGACCTCTTCGGCGGAGCGGTACTTCGCCGGGTCGACGACGGAGTGTCCCCGCAGTCGCTCTGAGACCACCTCGAGCAGGTAGGGTCGGCCCGAGCGCGCCACCTCGATCGCGTGGGCGGACGCCTCGGCGACCGCAAGCGGGTCGAGTCCGTCGACGCGCGAGGCTTCGATGCGATACGCGGTACCTCGCTTGTAGAGCTCGGGCTCGGCAGAGGATTTTTCCACCGTCGTCCCCATGCCCAAGCGATTGTTCACGATCACGTAGACGATGGGAAGATTCCACAGCCCCGCGATGTTGAGCGACTCGTGGAAGGCCCCAATGTTGGTGGTGCCGTCTCCCATGGTGCACATCACGATCTCGTCGCCGCCGCGGTAGTCGATGGCCAGGGCCGCCCCGGTGGCTAGGGGAACCTGGCCGCCGACAATGCCGTAGCCGCCGAGGAGCCGGTGCTCGAAGTCGAACATGTGCATCGAGCCGCCCCAGCCCTTGGAGACGCCGTCCACGCGTCCGTAGAGTTCGGCCATGATGCGTCGTGGATCGATGCCGCGCGCGATCGCGTAGCCGTGCTCGCGATAGTTCGTGAAGAGGTAATCGGTTGGGCGCAGCGGAGAGATCAGCCCGACGACGGTGGCCTCCTCGCCGAGGTTCAGGTGGCAGTAACCGCCGATGAGGGCCTGGGTGTAGCTTCGTGCGGCGCGCTCCTCGAAACGACGGATGAAGAGCATTTCGCGGTAGAAGTCCAGCATCCGCTCGGCGTGTGCCGCCGCGGCCGCCCGATTCGCCGAGGGCGTTTTGGGTGTGCGAGCTGGGCTCTTCCGGGTGTTCCGCTTCTGATCGGACATCAGGAGTTCCCTTTCAAAGACCCTCGTTGGTCGAGCGTGGTACTCATGAAACATCGTGGCGCGAGCCGCCGGTCAGTCTATTTCACTGACGGCGAGGCGAATCGGTCGCTTCGCACTTCGACGTCGCGCCTCGAACGACTCTGTAACGAGTTCTGCTCGGGGGACAAGTGGGTGGTATGAGCGATCCTTTAGTCATGGCACGTCGTTGGCTGGCGGTATTCGCGCTCGCCCTCGCGATAGTGGGTTCCGTCGCCGGTGTCGCCACGGCCTCGACACTCGGACCCACCAACGCCCAGCGCCGCACGTCTGCGGTCCTCGAGGCCCGTCACCTGCTCGCGGCACTGGCCATGCCGAGCGGTACACACGAGGTGACACGCAATGATTCCTCGCTCGATCCGGCGCTGCTTTCGATGGGTGCGAGCTCGCTCGATCCGGACCAGATCGACCTGACACGTTTCTACGTGGTGGCGCGGGGCGAATGGGCACTCAACTGGTTCGAAACCCACGTTCCGCACGGGGGAACGCGCACGGGATGGGGCACCGGTAGCGGGCCCGGACAATCGACGTCGCACACCCTGACCTTCTCTTTCGCGACTCCGCCTACCCTGTCCGAGGCGCAGCTCCAGTATTCGATGGTCGTCGGACCCTCTGGCGAGCTGGGGGTGCGAGTGGACGCCGACGCCCTCTGGACGCCGCGCAAGTCGCGGTACGCACTGGTGGCGAGCGGGGCCGTCAAGATCGTCGTCACGATGGATCGCGGACTCAACGTCAGGTCTCATCGGGTGACGACGGTGACGGTGACGTCGCCTGCGACCATCGATGTGATTCGCTCGGCGATCAACGCGGCACCGGTCGCGACGCCGGGAGTCACGTCCTGCCCGTTGGACGTCGGCGCGACGATGACCCTGTCGTTTTGGCGCGCGGGCGCGTCGGGGCCCTTCGCGACGGTGGTGGCCGACCCAGGAGGCTGCGGTGGTGTCACCGTGACCCAGTGGCGAGGCGACGGAGCTCGCCGCGGCGTTGGCCATGACTCGGGGGGCGGGGCCATCGTTCGCCTGGTGGCCACCACCCTAGGCATCAGGGACTGGATGGGGGCTCTCTAGCGAACTCTGGGCCGGTGGCTCTTGGAGAACTCGGCACCGAGGGCGTCGTGAAACGCATTCGTCGGCGCGCATCGTTTATCGTGAAGCGAACGTGGTGCGAATCGGCGCGGCCACGATGGCCGGGGGGCGAGTTGATCGACTTTGCATCGTTCTGGGAAGACGTAGTTGACGCCGTGCCGGAGCGTGACGCGATCATCCAGGGTTCGCGTCGACTCAGCTACGCCGAGTTCGACGACGCGGCGGCCCGCTTCGCCGCAGCGCTCGAGGAGGCGGGAGTGACTCGCGCCGGCAAGGTCGCGCTGTACTTGCACAACTGCCCCGAGTACTTGATCGCCCAGTATGGGGCGTTCAAGCACCGCGCCGTTGCGGTGAATGTCAACTATCGCTATCTCGATGACGAGTTGGTCTATCTCATCGAGAACTCCGATGCCGAGGCCCTGGTGTTCCACTCGTCGTTGTCAGAGTGCGTGGGCCGCGTGCGAGACCGGCTCACCAACGTCCGACTCTTCGTCGACGTTGACGATGGTGGAGAGCGGCTCGACGGCGTCGAGCGCATGAGTGAACTGCTCGCCGACCACGAGCCACAGGCGCGCCAGGAGCGTGCGCCTGAGGATCTCTACATGCTCTACACCGGCGGCACGACCGGGCTCCCCAAGGGCGTCATGTTCCCCCAGGGCGAGTTCATCGAACGCCTGCTGGTGTCGGCGGTGTCCCTCGGACTCTTGGAGTCAGTGCCGACGTCGCGCGATGACGTGCGCGAGCTCATGAGATCGTTCGCCACGTCCGATCCGGAGGTCTCCATCCCTTGCTGTCCTCTGATGCACGGCACCGGCATGTGGATCGGTGCCATGCCGGCTCTCATGGTGGGAGGAACGGTCGTCCTGCTCGAATCGCGGTCTTTCGATCCCGACGAGGTGTGGCGACTCACTGAGGAGCGGGGCGCCACGCGAATCGTCATCGTCGGCGACGCGTTCGCCCGCCCGCTGCTACGAGCCCTTGAGCGTCGCGAGGCCCAGGGACGACTTGTGGACGTATCGAGCGTGCGCCACGTGATGTCCTCGGGCGCCATCTGGAGCGCCGAGATCAAGGACGGGCTGCGCGAACGTCTCAATGCGACTCTCGTTGATTCGTTGGGCTCGACGGAGGGCCTGGGCTTTGGCGCGAGTGGCGCGACGCACGAGGTGGGTGCGGCCACCGCCCACTTCGCCCTGGCACCGACGACCAAGGTCGTGACCCCTGAGGGCCGTGACGTCACGCGGGGCACGGGCGAGCGGGGCATGCTCGCCAGTCGTACCGCGGCCTTTGCCTACTACAAGGACCCCGACAAGACGGCTTCGACGTTCCTGCGCATCGATGGTCAGGGCTACGCGCTGACGGGGGACTGGGCAACGGTGGGCGAGGACGGCAGCGTCACGCTGCTGGGCCGGGGATCGATGAGCATCAACACCGGTGGTGAGAAGGTCTTCGCCGAAGAGGTCGAAGAAGCGGTCAAGCGTCACGCGTTGGTCGACGACTGCCTGGTGGTTGGACTCGACGACGAGCGTTTCGGACAGCGAGTCGTCGCCGTGGTCGGCTCGCCCACCCCGCACGCGATCAGCGAGAGTGATCTCGCCGACTTCTTACGCGGCTCGCTGGCGCACTACAAGATTCCCAAGTCCTACGTCGTGCTCGACGCGGTGCGTCGGGCGCCGAACGGCAAAGCGGACTACAAGTGGGCGCGCCAGGTCGCCGACCGTGCGGTCAACGCGAACTGAAAGAGATATTGATTGCTTACCAGCCGACGGGGGAGCACCCGTACTGGTCGGGTACGTAGCCACCGGTCACTTGCATGCCGATGAGTATCTGCTCGTCGCGCGTGGCGAGGCCCGCGAGAGGTGCGTAGCGCGTGCCGCCATAGTGCGACCACGTCGAGTTGAGGAATCCGATGCCGGAGTACACCGGGCCAACCATCGACCAATTGCCGGCCACTTCGCAGATCGCGACGCGTTGCCACATGGCGCGCAGTTGATTCACGCTCACCCGCAGCCGTAGAGCGCTCGCGCGAAGCTCGCGCATGGTGAGCACCGTCTGAATATTGGCGTGTCGAATCCGAATTGCGGGCGCGCGTGGCGTCGTGCGAGCAGCGAGCTCGACGGTGGTCGCCTGGGGGCTGGGTGCGGTGGTCGATGGTGCGTGCGACGTCACCACGTTGATCGGTGCTAGTAACAAAGCGAACAAAAGTCGTCGCATTGTGCTCTCCTTGAACGGGGCCCGTCGCGACGCGCTACGTCGATCTCGACGAAAGCGCCACGCGCGCTGGTGTGCGTCTCGCGCCCACCAGGCGACTCCATTGGTTGGTCACATGATCCACAGGGCTGTGGCGTGATATCGAAGCAGTCGTTGCTGCCGGATCAATGATAGGGGTCGTTGGTGGAATTGAAACTGTCGAGTGTCCTTAATCCTATCAAAAATTGGCCGCTTATCAGGGATTATCAAATCAGAAGATTTCAAATATCAACGGAGTTTCGTCACCCCTGCATGACCATTCCTAAGCCTTCTCGAGATCATTGATTTTCCTCGTAGGGGCACTCTTTCGGAGGGGTGATACACGGGATTCGCGTCAAAAGACGTCTTTTCGACATTCGCGGCACTAGGGGTTGGACCGGGGCCAGACTGAACTTGGGAGAGGAGGCGAGTGTGACCTTTATCGACCGCGCCGACGCGGGACGTCAACTCGCTGCGAAGTTGGCCCATCTACGAGGAAGCAACGTCGTCGTACTCGGACTGGCGCGCGGTGGGGTGCCCGTCGCGGCGGAGGTCGCGTTGGCTCTGTCGGCACCGCTTGACGTGATCGTCGTGCGCAAGCTGGGCGCGCCGCATCAGCCCGAACTGGGAATGGGTGCGATTGGCGAAGGCGGCACACGGGTCATCAATGACGAAGTGGTGCGCGTAGTCGGTGCGACGCCGAAAGAACTAGCGGACGTCGAGAGGCGTGAACGCGCCAAGCTCGATCGACGTACTCGTCGCTTTCGTGCGGGTCACGCACGTCGTGATCTGGCGGATCGATCAGTGGTGATCGTCGACGACGGCGTGGCCACGGGTTCGACCGTCCGCGCCGCGTGCCAGATCGCGCGCTCACAGGGCGCATCACACGTCGTCCTCGCGGTGCCCGTGGCGCCGCCGGGATGGCAGTCCATGCTCGGCGACGTCGCCGACGAGTACGTCTGTCTTGAGACGCCCGAGTCGTTCTACGCGGTCGGTCAGGCGTACGTGGACTTCTCTCAGACCGACGACGCCGACGTGGTGGTCATCCTCGAGCGAGCTCGTGAGCGGACCGAGAGCGTGCGAAGTGACCCAGGTCGCGTCGACGCGGAGCGAGGAAACAACGCCATCGTCACGGCCGGCAAAGTTCAATTGACCGGTCATCTGCTAGTTCCACCTTCTGCCGTGGGCGTGGTTCTTTTCGCCCATGGAAGTGGCAGTAGTCGGCTCAGCCCGCGCAACCAGTACGTGGCCGAGGTCTTGGTGGAGGCGGGGTTCGCGACGCTGCTGCTCGATCTACTCAGCGAAGAGGAGGCCCGCGAGCGCACGGCCGTCTTTGACATTGCGTTGCTCGCCTCGCGCCTCGAAGCCGCTACCGAGTGGCTCCTTCGCGAGGAGGGACTAAGTCGTCTGCCCGTTGCCTACTTCGGTGCCAGCACCGGGGCGGCCGCGGCGCTGTGGGCGGCGGCCGACCGCGGCGGTCAGATCGCGGCGGTCGTGTCGCGTGGCGGACGACCCGATCTCGCGGGCGAGCGCCTGGGCGACGTCGTGGCGCCCACGCTGCTGATCGTCGGTGGGGCCGACGCCGAAGTGTTGGAGCTCAACCAAATGGCTCAAAGACGCCTGCGCTGCGAGAATCGTCTCGAGGTGATTCCCGGCGCCACGCACCTCTTCGAAGAGCCGGGTGCTTTGGAGGCCGTTGCCCACGCGGCTCGTGATTGGTTCCTCGCGCACGCGGGGCCGCACCTTCGCCTCTCGTGAAGAAGTTGTCGCACCGTGTCGTGTCGTGGCCGCCACCTACGCTGGTCTCGTTCGAAGGGTGACGGGGGGTGCCGTGTCGATACGAATGGGTTCGATTGCGTTGGACTGTGAGGACCCGGGGTCACTCGCACGATTTTGGGCGGCGCTGCTCGACGGCGAGGTGGTCGTCGAGCTCGCGGCCTTCGCGGCGGTCAAGGTCCCCGGACTGTGGATCACGGCGCAGAAGGTTGATGGATACCGGCGCGCTACCTGGCCCGACGGTGACGTGGCCAAGCAGATCCACCTCGATCTCGCGGTCGATGAACTGGAGGCAACCAGTGCGCGCGCAATCGAATTGGGGGCGCGGCTCGCCGACGTCCAGCCCGCGCCCGATCGATACTTCGTGTTGATTGACCCGGCCGGGCACCCCTTCTGCCTGACCACGCAGATTCCCGACTGAACGTCCCTAGGGGAAGACTGCCCAGGAGGTGAGCGTTTCGATCGTCATGAGAGCGAGCGCGACGACAGAAACGGCGAGCACGACGCGAAACTTCTTCCCCTCCCACCGCGTGGCCGCGGCGATCGTGAGTGGAAAGGCCAGCATGAGAAAGCGCGGGCGCAGCCCCACGGGTGAAGAGATCGCAAAGAGCACGACGGCGCTCACGCCGTAGGCAGTGACGGCGAGCGGGAGGTGCTGGCGGAACATCAGCACGGTGAGATAGATCGCCACCATCGTTCCCCAGAAGAGTATCTGGCCCGTCATCGTGGGCGATAAGGGGTTGGAGAGGAATTTGCCCAGGATCCGGAAGGGATAGACGAGAGACGGGAAACTGTTCCAGCCGTAGCGTTCGGTGTCTCGCCAGGCCATGAGAGAGCCCGTGTGACGCCAGAGGTAGATCATCCAGGCAATGAATCCCATCGGTGCGAACAGTGGCGCCACGAGAGCTCCCCACGCGTGTTCGCGCCAGAGGGCGACGAGCGCCACCACGGCGCAGGTGACAGCGAAGGCGAGTCCCACGGGCGAGGTGAAACTGGCGAACGCGCCGAGCACGCCGGCGAGGAGCCAGCGGCGTTGGAGGAGAGCGCTCAGGCCCAGGGCGGCGAACACGATGAGGAGCCCTTCGGCGTAGATGAGGCTGAAGACGAAGCTTCCCGGACTGAGTGCGAACAGCAGGGCCGCGCGCTCGGCGGTCGCGGCGTCGGCGAATCGGCGGGTCAGAGCCCCGACGGCGTAGACCGCTCCCAGGCCGGAGAGCCCGCTGACGATGATGCCGACCGTCGCCGCGCCGAGACCGGTGGCGTCGGCGAGTCCGCGAACAAGCAGGGGCAGCAGGGGGAAGAAGGCGACGGGGCTCGCACCGACGTGGCCGTCGACGAGCGGCAGATGCGCGGGCCAGCCGTGATAGACCGCCCTCAAGAACCACGCGCCGTCCCATGTCGACAGGTCGCTCACCCAGCTGTGGTGGGTCCACACGTTGCCGAGCGCGACGGCACCGAGGGTGATCAGGCGCGCGGCGAGGTAGGCGAGGAGGGCTCTGGCGAAGGGGCGCGCCAGCACGCGGCGCGTGGTGGGTAACGTCTCAAGCGACACGATCGGCACGCTCCAGAATCTCACGCTCGCGGTTGTGTCGCACGAGCCAGTAGATCGCACCCGCGACGAATGGGGCACTGATCAAGTAGGCGTTGCCACCGAGCATCGGTGAGCCACCGGGCCCCACGAGCAGCGTGGCCCCGACGGCGCCGATGGCGAGGGCGCGCGAGGACTGGGCACTGGTCCCGGCCAGCACGCTGAGTCCCCACAAGAGATACCAGGGCCAGAGGGTGGGCCCACCGAGCACCACGGCGAGCAAGACGGTGCCCAGTACGCGCACGGCGTTGTGCGCGCGTATCGTCAGCAGCGCCATCGCGATCACGACCAGTGTCGCCACGTCGAAGACGTACTGCACGACGCTCACCACTGTGTGGGTAGAGAGCGTGTGGGCACCGGCGACGCGCAGGGTCGCCGCGATGAACGCTCCCACGGAGACGCTCGGCGTCGCGAGGGTGCGCAGCTCACTCGGGATCGAGAGGGCCGTCGGCGAGGCCCACGTCCAGCCGAATCCATTCACGAGGGTGCTCGCGGCGAGTACGACCACGGTGATTACGAGAGCTTCGATGACGAGGACCGCACCGCGCCGCCAGGGGACGCCGCGCAGGTCGCGCACGGTGAACACCATGACGCCGGCGAGCGCCGGCAACTTCACTGCGCCGGCCACGGCGATCAGAGCGAGCGCGCCTCGTCGCGCTCCTCGCAGCGAGAGCGCGATCCCGGCGAGCAGGAGTCCAATCATCAGTGTGTCGTTGTGCGCGGCGGACACGTCCGAGAGCAGGGCGAGCGGGCTCAGCACGGCGAGCCAGAGGGCGACACCCTCGTTGGCGTGGAGCCGACGGGCGATGATGACGATTGCCCATGCGCCCAGGGCCAGACCCACGAGCTCGAGTGCGCGAAAGACGAGGATCTGTTCGATCAGGCCCGTCCCGGCGACGCGCGCGCCGGCGCGCGTGAGCAGGACGAAGAGCGGTCCGTAGGGCGAGGGCGTGTGACGCCAGACGGCGGCCAGGGAGTAGTAGAGCGTGCCGTGAGCGAGGGCGGACGGCGCCACGTGATAGGGATTGAGGCCAGAAGCCGCGAGCTCGCCCTGGGCGATGTAGCTGTAGATGTCACGACTGAACAGGGGCGCGCCCGCGAAGAGCGGCGCGGCCCAGGCGACGGCGGCGACGAGCACCCGAGAGCGAGAGAGCGAGCCACGGCGCGCGATCATGCCGAGTCCGAGCCAGGCGAGTCCCAAGGCGGCCATCGCGGCGTAGAGAACGGCGTGTGCCCCTCCGTAGCCACCCAGGGGAACGCGGAACCACCAGCGATACGACGTCGGACGCGGAACGGCACCGACGTCTGAGCCGGCCAGGGCAAGTCCCAAGGAGCCGATCGTGCCCAGGGCGACCCACGACCACCATGGGGCGCCGTTCAGTCGCGCGCGCAAGGATGTGATCGGCACGCGAGCTCCTCGGTCGATGTTGGGCCGTCGGCTCAACGGACTCAAATTATCGGACGGGCCGAGCGCGTCGGCAAGTACGCACGGGGAACGTCGGGATAAGGTGAGCGTTTGCTCGACGCCGCACTCGCGCCGGGGCGTGGACGCGATAGGAAGGCCCATGGTCACTGCAGCCGAGCCCGACATGATCAGCACTCGCGCGGGCCAGGTCACGGGTGCGCAGGTTGCACGTCACGTCGGCTTTCCGCTGTCGATCTTTCTAGTGTCGCGCGCCGTCGTTTGGACGCTCTTTGGCGCGCTCGGCGTCAGCGAAGGCCACTCCGTCATGTACCTGCTCGGTTCGTGGGACTCGAAGTGGTACCTAACGGTGGCCCAGAGCGGATACGCGACATCGATTCCCTCGGGGCTGGGCAAACTGACCCAGACGGATCTTGGATTTTTCCCGCTCCTGCCGCTCCTGATTCGCGCGACCCACGTACTGACCGGCTTAGGCTTCGGAGTCTCGGCAGTCGTGACCTCGAGCGTGCTCGGGGCCCTGGGGTCGGTGGCTCTGTGGTGGCTGCTCGCCGACACCTTCGATCTGGCCGCGGCCGAGCTCGGCACGGCTCTCGTCTTCTTCTCCCCGGCCGCCTTCGTTCTTACGATGTTCTACTCCGAGAGCGCGATCATCCTGTTCGTGTCGCTGTGCCTTCTCTGGCTCGGGCGAGGCCGGTGGATCCTGGCGGGCGTGGCCGCGGCACTCGCCACGAGTGCCGATCCCGTGGCCGTGGCGGTAGTGGCGCCCTGTGTTCTCGCCGCCGTCGGGGCGATTCGCACTCGCCGCGACTACGCGTCCCTCGCCGCACCCCTGTTGGCGCCGGTGGGGGTGGGCGCCTTCTTCGTCTATCTCTGGGCGCACACGGGCTCGTTTTTTGAGTGGTTCCACGCCCAGCGCAACGGGTGGCAGGAGGGCGCCTACGGCTCGGGGCTGCCGCACGCCTTTGCCGACCTGTGGAACCTGGGCTTTGCGAATCCCAACGACACGGTGCGGGTGCTGAGCGCATTCGCGACGGTCGCAATGTTGATGGCCTTCGCCCGTGCTCATCCACCGCTCACCTGGACGGCGTACGTGGTGGCGGTGCTCGCGATGGGTCTCTTCTCGCCCATCGTGGGCATCACGCCGCGCCTCCTCTTGCGGGGATTTCCCCTCTTCGCCGCTCTCGGCGTGGGGCGCAGCCCCCGCGCGGCCGCGATGCTGCTTGTGCTCTCGACCTCGGCCCTGGCGGTGCTGACGATCCTCTCGGCGACCTGGCACTGGACGCCGTAGCGAACTGAGCATCGTCTCAGGGTGGGCCGATCGAGCGCGCTCGATACCTGACTAAACCCATAACATTTATGGAAATAGTCAGGTAAGGAGAGTCGATGGTGAACACGGCCGTAGAGGATGCTCCCTTGACCAGTTCGGTTGAGGCGCTCAAGCTCGCCAGTGACGGACTGCGAGGCGACCTGGTCGCGGAGCTCGATGCGGACTCGGCCGGGGTGACGACCGAGTCCCATCAGTTGCTCAAGTTCCACGGGATCTACTCCCAGGACGACCGCGACCAGCGGCGGGTCCTCGCTGCGGCCGGCCGCGAACTCGCCCACATCTTCATGGCGCGCGTCGCCATCCCCGGGGGTGCGCTGACTTCAGAGCAGTGGCTGGTGCTGGATCGCATCGCCGGGGAGCTCGCCGACGGATCGATCCGTCTTACCACTCGCCAGGCCGTTCAGTTCCACGGCGTGGCCAAGCAAGGTCTGCGCCCGCTGGCGCGGTCGTTGCACGAGGCGACCATGTCGACCTTCGCCGCCTGCGGCGACGTGGTGCGCAACACGGTGATGTGCCCGACGCTCTGGCGCGATGACGCCGGTGATAGCGCGCGGCTCGCCCGTCTCATCGCCTCGACGTTCAAGCCGCGCACCCGAGCGCACTGGGAGATCTTCGTCGGCGGCGAACTCGCCGCGTCCGCCGAGGTCGAGCACGATTTCTACGGAGCGTCGTACCTGCCAAGGAAGTTCAAGATCGCCATCGGCCGCGAGTCCGAGAACTGCGTTGACGTCCTCGCCCAGGACCTCGGATTGGTGCCA
Organism: Actinomycetes bacterium; assembly: GCA_021790675.1. Classification (GTDB taxonomy): domain Bacteria; phylum Actinomycetota; class Acidimicrobiia; order Acidimicrobiales; family RAAP-2; genus RAAP-2. The sequence goes on along the minus strand of JAJYGN010000087.1, from coordinate 27,514 downwards.
GTTGAGCACCCTGAACGGGGCCGTGGCTACACCGTCTTCGTAGGAGGCGGACTGGGCCGCTCCTACGCTCAGGAGGATACGTTCGCGCGCCTCGCCGAGCCGTTGGCCTTCGTCACTGGCGACGAGGTGGTGGCGCTCATCACCGCGGTGCTGAGCGCGTATCGGGACCTGGGGGACCGGACGAATCGCCGCCGCGCCCGACTCAAGTACGTGGTTGCCGACCTCGGGCTCGCGGCGTTTCGCGATGAGGTCGAGCGTCGACTGGGCGCGCGGCTTCGCGCGCCGGTGCCCGTCGCACTCGGCGCCGCCGATGACCACCTGGGCTGGCGCGAGAACGGCGACACGCTCGATCTCGGTATTCGCGTTGGCGCGGGTCGCGTGCGCGACACGGATGTCTCTCAACTGCGCAGCGCTCTGCGCGAGATCGCCGTGACGATCGGTCCGGGCCTGATCATCACCGCCCAGCAGGACGTCGTTCTGACGTCAATCCCTCCCGCCCAGCGCGACGACGTCGAGCGCATCCTCGCAACCCACGGCGTGCTCGGCGTCGACGCACTCGGCGCGGTCCAGCGGCAGGCTCTCGCCTGCCCGGCCCTTCCCACGTGCGGCCAAGCGCTGGCCGAGTCCGAGCGGGTTCTCGACGGGGTCGTCGAGCGCGTCCAGGGTCTGGCCGACTCGGTGGGCGCGTCGCGCCGACCTCTGCAACTGCGCATGACCGGTTGTCCCAACGGGTGCGCGCGCCCGGCGGTCGCCGAGATCGGCGTGGTGGGGCGCACCAAGACGTCCTATGACGTCTACGTCGGCGGAGGGCCGCGCGGTGACCGCTTGGCGCGGATCTATCGCGAGAAGGTCAAGCTCGACGACCTCGATGAGACGCTTCGACCCCTTTTCGAGGCGTGGGCGAGCGAGGCCGACGAGGGCGAGGCCTTCGGCGACTTTGTCACGCGTCGGGGCCTCGCGTGAGCGTGCACATCGTCGGCGCGGGGCCCGGCGCACCGGATCTCTTGACCGTGCGCGCGCGAGAGTTGCTCGAACGCGCCGACGTGGTCGTTCACGACCGGCTCGTCGACGAGCGAGTGTTGGCGCTCGTGTCGTCGGCGCGACTCATCAACGTCGGCAAGGCGCCCGGCCGCGGGCCGAGCCAGGAGTCGATCAACGAGATTCTCAGAGAGCTGGCGCTGCGCTACTCGTGCGTGGTGCGACTCAAGGGCGGCGACCCCTTCGTCTTCGGTCGTGGGGCTGAGGAGATGCGCGCCCTCGCGGCTGCAGGCGTCGAGGTGGAAGTCGTTCCCGGGGTCTCGTCGGCCTTCGCCGCGCCTCTCGCCGCGGGTATCAGCGTGACCGAACGTGCCGTGGCGCGCGGCGTGACCGTGGTCACGGGTCGCTCGAGCGACGGAGACCTTGACTTTCGCGCCCTCGCCAACCCCGACCTGACGCTCGTGGTCTTGATGGGCGTCGAACGACGTGGCGATATCGCCGACGAGCTCGTTCTCGGGGGGCTGTCGCCGGCGACCGCGGTCGCCGTGGTGGAGCGGGTGTCGTGGTGTGATCAGCGCGTGGTGCGCTGTCGCCTGGACGAGCTGGCCGCGACGTCGGTGCGCTCGCCGGCGGTGATCGTGGTCGGGCCCGTCGCCGCGGGGGCCGACTCTCTGACGCGCGCGGGAGCGTTCGTGGAATGATCCAGCCGATCGCGTTGTGCGTCGAAGGTCGTCGGGTTCTCGTGGTGGGCGCGGGTCGCGTAGGCGCCTCGAAGGCGCACCAGCTCAGTAGAGCCGGTGCGCGGGTTACCGTCGTCGCGAGCCAGATCTTGGCTCCGTTGCCGGAGCAGGCGCAGGTGCACCAGCGCCCCTACCGACGCCGCGACGCCGCCCGGGCCTTGCTCGTGGTGGCGGCGACGGGGGATGACCGATTGAACGATCGCATCGTGCGCGACGTTGAACGCCGTCACGGGTTGATCAACGTGGTGGATGATCCCACGCGGTGCACCGCTTACTTCATGGCCCAGTGCGAGCGTGGCGACGTCACGGTAGCGGTGTCGACACAAGGATCCTCGCCGTGGCTCGCGGGCCACGTGCGCGACCTCGTCGAGGCCGCCCTGCCCGAGGACCTTGCCGAACTCGCCGCCGCGCTGGGCGAGCACCGCCGAGACCTGCACGCCCGAGGCGAGAGCACCGAGGCTCTGGACTGGTCGTCCATCGCCGACGAATGGCGGCGTCGTCGGATCAGCCGATGACGCGCCCGTCCTCGGCGATGCTGAGGTGTCGGCGCAAATCGAGCATCATCAGCGATCCCGCCAGGGCGACGACGCCCACGGCCGCGGGCCACCAGTTGCCCAGGTGATGACCGAAGAGCAAGGCGGTGAAGAGAGGTGAGACGGTGCCCGCTACGCCCCAGGTGACGCCGGAGGCGGCGTTGTAGCGCCCGCGCAGGTGCTCGGGCGCGATGTCGTTGACGATCGCCGGAGCGATGGGCTGGAGCATGGTCTCGCCCACCGCGAAGACCACCATGCCGACGCATAGCGAGACCACCGCGAGCACCTTGGGCAGAGCCAGGGTGAGGGCGAGGATCATCCAGAACGCGAACCAGAACAGCCCGACCAGGGCGAGGATGCGGCTGCGACTGCGTCGATCGAGACGATTGAGCACCCACATCTGGGCGAGCACGATGGTCGTCGTGTTAAAGAAGAAGATCAGTCCGATCGCGTGGGCAGAGATGCCGTCGTTGTTCACGACGAAGAGGCTGAAGCCGGACTCCAACGACCCGTACCCGCCGATGAGTAAGACCAGCGACGCGATCACGTAGCGCAGTAGTCGTCGGTCGGTGATGACCTCACGCCAGCCCTCGGCCATCTTCTCGGGGTCGTCGTGGTGATCGGTGACGGGCCGACCGAAGGCGCGCAGGCGGATGAAGTTGAGTCCCGTCGCCAGGGTCAACACCGCGTTGCCCAGGTACAAGATGGAGAAGGTGAAAGGGTGATGAAGATCGACGACTAAAGCACTGATCAGTCCGCCGAAACCGATGCCCAGGTTGAGGAGCATGAAGTTAAAGCCGAACGCGCGCTGACGGTGCTCTTCGGACACCATGCGCGTGAGCATGGTGGCTCCCGGGCCCCAACCCGCACCCTGGACCGCGGCCATGAGCAGGCCCACCACCAACGCCTGCCACGTCGTGTGCACGAAGGCCCAGGCGGCGAGGCAGGCGGCCAGGCTCACGTAGCCGAACAGGATGACGCGAAACGGCCCGAGGATGTCGGTAAGAGATCCCCACAGCGCCCCAGTCGCCAGGCCGACAACGGCGCTCGCCGCGAGCAGGCCCGTGGCGAAGGTGACCGAGAAGCCGCGCACGTTGTGCATGTAGACGACCCAGAAGGACAAGGCGAGACCCGAGCCCAGCGAGCTTGCGAACGTGGACAGGAAGAACCACCGCAGCGGGCCCCGGATGCTGCGACGAAAATCTGGTGGGATCAGGTCATGAAAGTTCGACATGGAGGTAGCAAGCCTAGTGAAGTGATGTGACGTGCTTTGTGAGTTGATTCACAATCACAGGAACTTCCTACCGTCACGCAAGTGGGGCGCCACTACGCTAGAAGTGCGTTGTCGCACTGGGCGAGAACCAAGAAGGACCCCCATGGCACTCTCGCGCACACTCAAGAGTCGCGTCGATCTCCTCACAGAGATCGTTCCCGACGTCGAACGTCTCTACAACCGTCACCTCGAGGCCCCACGTCTGTGGATGCCCCACGAGCAGATCGACTGGGGTAAGGGCGAGAACTACGGCGACCACCCCTGGAGTGAATCGGACTACCCCCTCGCTGAAGGCGTGCGAAGTTCGATCTACGTAAACCTGCTCACCGAGGACAATCTGCCGTACTACACGCATTCCATCCTCGCCCACGCGCCCAAGGGACACCCGATCCTGGACTGGAACCACCAGTGGACGATGGAGGAGAACCGCCACTCGATGGTCATGCGCGACTGGGTGCACATCAGCCGCTGCATCAATCCGACGCTGCTCGAAGAGGGCCGCCGCGTCCAGATGAAAAAGGCTGAGGTCCCCGAACCCGAGACCTTCGCCGATCTGATCTGTTACGTGTCGTTCCAGGAGCGCGCCACTCAGATTGCGCACCGCAACACCGGCGCACATCTGCCCAAGGACGACAAGATGGGCCGTAACGTTCTCGCGTTGGTCGCGGGCGATGAGACCAAGCACTACCTGTTCTACCGTGATCTCGCCATGGCGGCCTTCGCGATCGATCCGTCGTCGATGATGATCGCCGCGGCTAAGCAGGTCACATCCTTCGCGATGCCCGGCACCGGGATCCCGAGCTTCACCCGCCATGCGGTGCGTATTGCCCGTGAGGGAATCTACGGCCTCGGTCAATTCCTTCGCGACGTGCTCGAGCCGGTTCTGACGGTGTGGGACGTGAACCACCTGGCCAACCTCTCGGCCGAGGCCGAACGGGCGCGGACCGACCTGGCCGGTGTGGTGGAGAAGATCACGGCCTCCGTCGAGAAGCTCGCCCAGAAGGCCGCCGCGACGCCGAGCGCCCTGGCCTAGCTTTCGAGGAGCAGCGCGAGGCGCCGGTGTAGGTCGTCGTCGCCGGCCACGGCGAAGAGTTTGGTTCGCGAATGCTCGCCGTGAACGCACGACACCCGACCCGTCGCCACGCCTAACGCGTCGGCGACCGCCGCTCGTGCCTCACCCGTCGCCCTGCCCTCGCGCGCCGGAGAACGGACGTAGACCTCGAGCACGCCGTCGCGCGACGTAACGCGAGGAACGCGAGCGGAGGGATGCACACGCACGGTGAATCGAACGGTGGCCTCCCGGGAGTGGTCGTGCTCGCTCGATAACATGGACCCGTTCTAGCAAGGGCGTCTCCGCGCCCGCGGGGAGCGAGGGGACGTGGGACTCAGTTACCGCGATGCGATCGCCGCAGTGTCGGCTCCGGGCATGCCCTTCGAGGTCTGCGAGGTCGAACGAGACGGCGTGAAGAATCGCGAATTCGTTAACGCCCCGCCAACCTTGCGCGACTACTTCGGCTCCGCACGCGGGCTGGACGCGACGTTCCTCGTCTACGAGGACGAGGAGTGGAGCTTTAACGATGTCATGGTGGACGTGGACGCCCTGGCCAGCGCCCTGGTCAACCGCTATCACGTGGCGCCGGGCGATCGCGTGGGCATCGCGATGCGCAACCTGCCCGAATGGGTCGTCGCCTTCGCCGCCATCGTGTCGGTGGGCGCGATCTCCGTGTCGCTCAACGCCTGGTGGACCGAGGACGAGATCGAGTACGCGATTGGCGACTCGGGGCTCTCGGTCCTCATCGGAGATTCCGACCGCATTGCGCGCTCCCACGCGGCGTGTCACCGCGCGGGCGTCGCGATGATCGGCGTGCGACTCGACGAGCTCGAACCGCTCGCCCCCGGCGTCGAACGCTGGAGCGACGTGGTCGTGCGCGGGGCGGCCATGCCGGCCGTGGACATCGCGCCCGAGGACGATGCCACGATCCTCTACACCTCGGGCACTACGGGCTACCCCAAGGGTGCGGTCTCGACGCATCGAGCAGTGAGCCAGGCGATTATGGCCTTCGCGTCCGGTCCCGCCGTCATCGAGGCCCGACGCGACCCTGGCGAACCGGGATCAGGGATGGCGCCGTGCTTTATCCTCATCGTTCCGCTCTTTCACGTCACGGGTTGCATTCCCGTGATGCTGTCGTGCTTCACGTGGCACTTCAAATTGGTGATGATGCATCGCTGGGAGCCCGAGCGGGCGCTCACGTTGATCGAACGACATCACGTGACGAGTCTCGTGGGCGTGCCCACCCAGTCCTGGGACTTACTCGAGCACCCGCGATTCCGCGAGTTCGACACCAGCTCGCTGACATCGGTGGGCGGAGGGGGCGCCCCGGCACCGCCGCGACTCGTCGAACGCGTTGAGCACTCCTTCACCCGCGGCCGGCCCCAACTGGGCTACGGCATGACCGAGACCAACGCGTACGGACCCGGCAACTACGGTGATGACTACGTCGAGCATCCGACGTCGACGGGTCGAATCCCCACCATCGTGATGGACGTCGAGATCCGCGGCGTGACTGGACGCACACTTGCTGTCGGGGAACGTGGCGAGATCTGGCTGCGCTCGCCGACGCTGATCCGCGGCTACTGGCGCAACCCCGAAGCCACCGCCGCGGCCCTGGAGAACGGCTGGCTACGCACTGGCGACCTTGGGCGCATCGACGCCGAGGGATTCCTTTACATCGAGGACCGAGCCAAGGACATGATCATCCGCGCCGGCGAGAACGTCTATTCGGCCGAGGTGGAGGCGGCGATCTACGAGCACCCCGCGGTCTACGAGGCCGCGGTCTTCGGAATGGCGCACGATCGACTGGGCGAAGAGGTCTGCTGCGTGGTGCGAGTCAAGGAGGGCCGGTCGCTCACCGCGGACGAGTTGCGTGAGCACTTGGTCGGGCATCTCGCGAGCTTCAAGATTCCCACTCGAATCGTGGTGACTGAGGAGGCCCTGCCGCGCAACCCCGCGGGCAAGCTCATCAAGCGCTCGATGCCCGAGATCTACTTTCCCTGAATGAGATCGAGCGCCTGGCGCGCGTAGTCGGCGAGGTTCACGTCGGCGAGCGCCTCGCGCTCGAACCACATCGCATGATCTGAGGTCCCGCCCACTTCGTGGGTCAACTCCCCACCGAGGAGTTCCACGGTGTAGATGATGCGAACCGTGTGGATCCGGTCACCGTTGGAACGTCGCCTGGTGTCCGCGCTCACGGTGACGAGATTCGCGCGGTGCACACGCAGGCCGGTCTCTTCGATGAACTCGCGCTGGAGAGTCTCTTCTGGGGACTCGCCAAAGTGGATGCCGCCGCCGGGCAGCCACCACAGCGGCGGATCGTGCTCGGGATTCGAGGAGCGCACGAGGATGACGCGGCTCTCGTCCATAAGGACGCCGTAGGCGCGGGTACTCGAGTGCTGCTTACTCATGTCGTGGCTTTCGTTGGAGTTGAATTCGTTGCTGGCCGGGGGAGAGGTCCTGGTTCTCGAGGAACCGGGTCCGACAGCTCTCCGCGCAAAAGTAATAGGTTTCTCCGCCCACCGTGGCCGAGAGGGCGTCGACCGTGTTCACGGTCATGCCACAGATCGGATCGACGGCGTCGCCCATGGGGTCGTCACGCATCGCCGCCTTCTGGTTCTCGAGGAACCGGGTCCGACAGCTCTCCGCGCAAAAGTAATAGGTTTCTCCGCCCACCGTGGCCGAGAGGGCGTCGACCGTGTTCACGGTCATGCCACAGATCGGATCGACGGCGTCGCCCATAGGCGAGTCGGTGTTCGGAGACTCTCCGCGATCGAAGCGTTCAGCGCAGCGGTGTGAACAGAAATAGAAGGTTTCTCCGTGACGTTCCCGCACGGCGACCGGGGCGGTGATGTCAACGTTCATCCCGCAGATTGGATCGATCGCGGTTCCGCTATCGACGGCTCCACGGGGGCGGGCGAGGACGAAGAGGCCAATCACCACGGCGAGCGCCACCAGATTGAGAACCAGGGTGGCGCCGAGGGGGAAGTTGCCCTGCAAAGCCGGGGGGCGTCGGTCGCTCGGGATCAGATGGGCCGAACTGAAGATCACGTCGACGATGAGACCGCCGAGGCTCATCACGAACCACAGGAGCGCAAAGAGTCGCAGGGCCATCTTGGTGCCGTAGAAGCGCCGATAGATAAGAAGTAGAGGAAGCGTCACCAGGTCCGCGAAGATGAAGGCGATCACGCCGCCGAAGGAGACGCCACGACTCCAGAGCGCCGCGGCGAGCGGGATGTTGCCCACTGAGCAGACGAAGGAGACGACCGCGAGCAGAGGGGCAATGATTGCGTTCTCGACCGAGGTGATCCAACCGTGGCCCGAGAGGAAGATGTGCGACCACCACGATGAAGGCACGTCGACGGCGAGGTATCCCGCGATGAGGAAGCCCGCGAGAAGCTCCTTGCGCAGCATCGTGATGTCACCGAGTGTGTAACGGGCGGCCCGACGGTAGTTGCGCGGATCGCGCACTCGCTCGCGCCAGGAGACGTGCTCGCCCTGGCTCGGGGGAGGTGCGTCCTGCATGACTTTGGTGCGTAGCGCCTGCTCGGTGCGAGCGGAGAAGACGATGAAGGTCGTCGTGGCGAGCGCGATGATCATCAGGACTCCGCCCACGAACTGCGCAGCGAGGAACTGCCAGCCCAGCATGAGATAGAGCACGATCCCCAGTTCGATCACGAGGTTGGTGGAGGCCACCATGAAGATGATCGAGTTCGGCCACGAGGCGCCGCGCGCGTAGAGAGCGCGGGCCATGGCGCTGGCCGCGTAGCTGCACGACGACGAGATCACCCCGAGGATCGATGACGTGGCCACCGTGCGAGGAGTCGTGGCACCCAGCTGGGCGCGCAGTCCGTCTCGGGGAAGGAAGCTCTGGACGGCCCCGGACAAAGTGAAGCCCAGTACGAGCGGCCACCAGGTCATCCACACCATGGCCGCTGCTTCGCGCAACCCCGCCCAAAGCCAGTGCCAGAGGGAGACGGAGGCGAGCATGCCCTAGCGCGTTCTCGGGAAGCCGAGGTCGATCTGGGACTCCGACGCTTGTGGCCAGCGCGTGGTGATGACCTTGGCGCGCGTGTAGAAGGCGAAGCCCTCGGGTCCGTAGATGTGGGCGTGTCCGAAGAGCGAGTTCTTCCAACCACCAAATGAATACGAGGCGATCGGCACCGGGATCGGCACGTTGATGCCGATCATGCCCACCGTGACATCGCGTGAGAACCGTCGCGCGGCGTTGCCGTCACGGGTGAAGATGGCCGTTCCGTTGCCGTAAGGATTCGAGTTGATCAGGGTCACGGCCTCCTCGTAGGTGGCGACACGCGCCACACCCAGTACGGGGCCGAAGATCTCGTTGTCGTAGGTTGCCGTTCCCGGTCGAACGCCATCGAGAAGACACGGCCCGACGAAGAAACCGTCACGTTCGGCGAGGGCGGTGCCGTCACGCACGATCGTGATTCCCTCGGCCGGGGCATTTGCCACATAGTTGACTACGCGGTCGCGGTGCTCGGCCGTGATCACCGGGCCGAAGTCACTCGCCGGGTCGTCGCCGGGTCCGACGGTCAGAGCATCGATTCGCTCGGCGATCTTCGCCACGAGTTCGTCGGCCACATCGCCGACGCAGACGACCACGCTGATGGCCATGCAGCGCTCACCGGCCGAGCCGAATCCCGCGTTGATGGCGGCGTCGGCTGCGACGTCGAGGTCGGCATCACCGAGGACGACCATGTGGTTCTTCGCGCCGCCCAGCGCCTGGACCCGCTTGCCGTGGGCGATCCCCGACTCATAGACGTGGCGAGCGACCGGCGTGGAGCCCACGAAGCTGACGGCATCGACGCCTGGGTGCTCGAGGAGCTGGGTAACCGTCGTCGCATTGCCCTGGAGCACGTTGAAGACTCCATTGGGCAGTCCGGCTTGACCCAACAGCTCACCGAGGCGCACGGACACCGACGGATCGCGCTCGGAGGGCTTGAGGACCACCGCGTTGCCGGTGGCCAGCGCGTTCGCGGTCATCCACAGGGGAACCATGATCGGAAAATTGAACGGCGTGATCGCAGCCACGACACCGAGAGGCTCGCGCAGTGAGTGCACGTCGACGCCGTCGGCCACTTGTGCGGAGAATCCGCCCTTCAAGTGCTCGGTGAGACCGCATGCGTACTCGACGTTCTCGAGTCCCCGTGCGATTTCGCCGTGGGCGTCGGCCAGCGTCTTGCCGTGCTCGGCGGTGATGAGTGCGGCCAATTCGTCGGCGTGCTCGACGAGGAGCTGACGAAACGTGAAGAGGATGTTGGTGCGCTGCGAGAGAGTCGACGAGCGCCACGTCGCCCAGGCCGCGCGGGCGGAGGCCACGACGTCGTCGACGAAGGCGGGATCGGGAACGGGCACGTGGGCGCGGACCTCGCCGGTCGCCGGATTGAAGACAGGAAGGGTACCCTCACCCTCTTTTCGTTGGCCGTTGACGAAGTGGGGGATGGTAGTCATGGGTCCTCTTTCTCGATGTCCACCCTACCGGTCGCTTCGCGAGCGCTCGGTAGGCTGACGTCGTGAGTCCAGCCTCCGGTGGCCATGTCGGCGTGTCGGCACAGGTACGAGACGACGGCTCTATTCAGGTGGGGCGCGCGTTGATAGCGGCCGACGACGTGGAGATTCGCACCACGACGTCGAGTGGGCCGGGGGGTCAACACGCCAATCGCTCGCGCACGAGGGTGGTCGCGACGCTCGACGTCGCCAACGCCGCCTCACTGAGCGAGCCGGATCGGGCGCGCCTCTTGGACGCGCTGGGTCCCGTTGTGCGCTCGAGCGCCAGCCGGTTCCGCTCCCAGTCGATGAACCGCAGCGCCGCGCTGAACCAGCTGGGCGAGCGCCTCGCGGTGGCCCTGACGCCCGTGACGCCGCGCCGCGACACCAAGCCCACGCGCGCGTCGCGTGAGCGTCGCCTCGATGACAAGAAGGCGCGCTCGCGCCTCAAGTCCCAAAGACGCGCCGACGACGACTAGCGCCGCGCGTGCAGGTGGCGCGTGATGGCGCCCAGGGCCAGGTTTAACGTGTCGTCGAGGGCGGTGTTGGTGTCCTCGTGGGGACCACGCAGCGGCGTCAGCGACGCGTAGCCTGCGGCGACCAGGGCTCCGTCATCGTCGGCCGCCTCGTCGCTGACGTCTCCTAATTCAGGCGTCGCCGCGCCGATTCGCAGCGGCATCTGACCCTCGTCGGCGAGAGGTTCGCCGCCGGCCTGCGGTCCGGCGGACTTCAAGATTCCGGCCGTGGAGATCCGTCCTCGCTTCACCCCTCGCAGCTCCGCCGCGGTCAGGTTGGGCACGTTGAGGTTCCACAGGGTGCGACTCGGCGCGGCCATCAGGTGTTCGAGTACTTCCATGGCCACGGCCCCGGCGGTGTCGAAGTGGACGTCTTCGCCCCACTGAACAGAGATCGCCATGCCGGACAGGCCCACCTGGGCACCGGTCAGTATCGCTCCCACCGTGCCCGAGTGCAGCACGCTGCGTCCCACGTTGGCGCCGGCGTTGATGCCCGAGATGATGACGTCCGGCTGGAAGTTGAAACTGCCAAGCGCTCCGAGAAGAGCGCACAGCGCTGGAGGCGCCTCGAGACCGTACGCGGCGATCGATTCGGCGCCGGCGATGTGGTGTCGCCGATACTCGACGGACGGATGGTCGAAGAGGTCACCCACCGCCGCCGACATTCCCGAATAGTTGGTGTGCGGCGCGACGACCATCGCCTCGCGAATCTCGTCGTTGGGCGCGTCGTCGATCCATCGCGCCACGTGGCGGGCAAGCACGGCGATGCCCGGTGCGCCGACACCATCGTCGTTAGTAAGCAGTAGTCGCATACTGCGTACGATAACGGGCGTAGGTTACGGGGCAGTGAGGAAGAAGGGACCAATGCATGCTTCCCTCGGGTGAGCAGATCGCCATTGCCCACGGCGACCAGCGGGCGGTGGTCACCGAAGTCGGTGCGACGCTGCGCACGTACGTGCGCGGCGGCGTCAGTGTGATCGAAGGCTTCGCCGGCGACGAGGTGCCGCGGGGCGCTCACGGCCAGCTGCTCTATCCCTGGCCCAATCGAATGGGCGACGGACCGTGGGCCTTCTCAGAGCGCGAGGCCCACGCCCCCGTTGACGACGTCACAAATGACACGGCGATCCACGGCATCGTGCGGTGGCGGCCCTTTCGTATCGAGGCCGTGAACCAGAACCGCTGCGTGCTGTCGCTCCTGCTGCACCCCACACCCGGCTATCCGTTCCTGTCGGAGGTGGCTGTGGCCTATCACCTGGGCTCGCTCGGCTTGACTGTGACGACCACCGTCACCAATCGTGACGACGTGCCGATCCCCTTTGGCGTTGGCTTTCATCCCTACCTCGCCGTGACGACGCCCACTATCGAAGGCGCCCAGCTCGAAGTTCCCGCTCGGGCCTACGTGGCGGTCAATGACCGACGCCTGCCCACCGGAGAAATCCTCCCCGTGGCCGGCAACCTCTTGGATTTTTCCCAGCGCAAGTCGCTCTCGGGACATGAATTGGACGTCACCTACACCGAGCTGATGCGCGACGACTTCGGGCTGGCGACCGTCTCGGTTATCGACGCGGCTGGCGGCGCGGTCGAGCTCTCGATGGATCGCAACTTCCCCTACGTGCAGGTCTTCACCGGCGACACGCTCGAGCGGGGTCGTCGGCGCACCGCCGTCGCAGTCGAGCCGATGACCTGCCCGCCCGACGCCCTGCGCAGCGGCAAGGACATCGTGGTGCTGGAACCGGGTCAGCATTGGGCTGGTTCGTGGCGGTTGCGACGGAGTGCGTGATGTCGCGCGTCGTGCTCGTGACGGGTTCGACCAGCGGCATCGGCGCCGCTGTGGCTCATCGTTTTGCCGACGCCGGTGACACCGTCGTTTACAATTCGGCGCGAAGTGCGGATGTGGGTCAGGCTCTCGCGCAGGCGACTCCGAACGCGCACTACGTCCAGGCCGATATCAGCGAGCCGGAGGACTGCACGCGCCTGATCGCCGAAGTGATCTCTCGCTGTGGGCGGCTCGACGTCTTGGTGAACAATGCGGGTACGACGCGGGTGATCGATCATCGCGACCTGGCCGCGGCGGATGTAACGGTGTGGCGCGAGATCTTCGAAGTGAACGTGTTCGGCACGTGGAACCTGTCGGTAGCGGCGATGGGAGCCCTGCGCGACGCGAAGGGCACCATCGTGAACGTGACCTCGCTGGCGGGGGTGCGCCCGACCGGCTCGTCGATTCCCTACGCCGCGTCCAAGGCCGCCCTCAACCACATGACGGCCCTGCTGGCCAAGGCGGTAGGACCCGACGTGCGCGTCAACGCCGTGGCGCCCGGCTTGATCGACACCCCCTGGACCGCCGACTGGGACGACGTGCGCTCCGCAGTGGCCCGCCGCTCGCCGCTTGGCCGCAGCGGAAGGCCCGAGGACGTGGCCGACGTAGTGGTGGCTCTCGCCGGGTCCGCCTACGTCACCGGTCAGGTCGTGGTCGTCGACGGTGGCCTGGGACTGGCGTAGCTGAACCGAGCAACGCCGAGTCCCCACTGGGTCGGATCCGTGAGAACCACGGGGTCAGCGGATAGCCCACGGTGAGCGCTCGTCGCCGGGGCCCGAAGGGTTCCCCAAGCGAGAACTACGCGCAATTGTGGCGAAGTGACGCGTCCTCCAGGGTCGAACTCTCAGGGGGTCGTCGAGCGTCTCCGGCTCTGCGACACTAGATGGATGGGTGCCGTAAAGCCGATGCCACGAACGACGACCGATTCCGAGGTCGTCACGAGCGAAGAGGTTCTTACCAAACGTCCCTGGAACGTGGTGGTCTGGAACGACCCGGTGACTCCGATGTCGGTGGTCGTGGTCATTTTCCGCAAGATCTTTGGCTACTCCAATAACAAGTGCACGCAACTGATGATGGCGGTTCATCACGAGGGGCGCGCAATCGTCTGGTCCGGCGCGCGCGAGCGTGCCGAGTCCTATTGCGTGAAACTTCAGGTGGCGGGCCTGCAGGCGACGATCGAGCACGCCGACTGATGGCGGGCAACCGACTCTTCGTGCGCCGTCGCGACGGGCGAATTGAAGTTCGGCTCAATGACGCGGGCCGTAGCTTTGTGCGAGGCGTGTTCGCCCAGGTGGTGACCGCCGAGCGTGAGCCCGATCACCAGTGGCACGCGAGTCTGCATTCACCGATTGATCCGAGCATCGACGCAGACAACCCCCTCTCGACGCTCTCACGTCAGAGCGAGACGACGACGAACGCCGAGCTGGCCCTGGTGTGCGTCGACGAGCAATTTCTCACCAACGCCGAAGCCTGGGCGTGGCTGACAAGTCTGCAGGTGGCGCTGCGATCAGTAGCGGTCTCCAACGGCGTATTGAGCGACGAGAGACTCGCCGAGATCAACGCCGACGTTCGCGGCGAGATCGAGACCCTGCAGCTGCTGCTGTTCTCGCTCGCTGAATGCCTGTAACGCCGCGAGACGTGCCAGGACCAGCTACTGGATCACGCACCATGACATGGTCAATGAGAGTCGATGCATCCCGTGTCTAGCATCACGTTCCGAAGCGCAGGTTCCGTTGTAGCGACGAAGTGGTCTTAATTGTTCCTGAATTCTACGTGAGTATCTTTGTGAATTCAGACAAATCATGCCGGAGAGTACTGGGTCGTACGTAGCATGGGTGAGTCACTACAAATCTTGTGGTGTTCCGTATCAGTCTTGATTGATACGGGTCAATGCCGTCGTCTTTAGGAGGAATTATGGGACTCAAGGGCATGGTAATCAGTGGAATATCAATGGTCGTCGGTGCGATCATGTACTGGGCGGTCACCGCGCAGAGCACCTACGCCGCACAGAGTCACGGATTCCGCCTGTCTACGGTGGGCGTCATCCTCCTCATTGCGGGGGCGGTCGGATTCATCGTGTCCACCATCGTCTATGCCACCTCGCGCCGGGCACCGGCGGCTCCGCCGCGCCAGCTCGACCGAGAAGTGATTGACGAGGATGGCCGTCGATCGATCCTCCACGAGGAGCAGCGTTAGCCATCTCGGCACAATCCTCGTGTCGCACACGACATCGTCGGATTCCTACAGCTTTGGAAAGAAGACTCATGATCATCGTTGGCCTTATCCTCTTACTCCTCGCGTATCTCGTGGGCAGCCCGTTTCTGTGGTCTTTGGGCATACTGGTACTCGTCGTCGGACTCGTCTTGTTGTTGCTGGGGTCCCTCGGCCACGCGGTGCGCGGCCGGCGGCATTACTTCTAGGCGACTCGCGCCATGCGTCACTGAGTCGACGTGGGCGCAGGGGGCCGCGGCGATGAAGTGTTCGTCGCGAGGTTCCCAGGAGACGCCGGGGCGCCACGGGCACGAGTTCACTGTGGTCGCGTGGCTCCGGCGCCACCCCTCGGAGATTCCGGGGCGAGGGAGAGCGGAGCCGATGGGCCGTTAGGCTTCGCGGATGTCTACTTTCCGCTCCGCCCGTGTCCTTTTCTCCTCGCTGGCGCTGACCGCCGTCTCTGTCGTCGCTGGTGCGGGGGCCGGGGCGACAACGAAGCCGACCGCGGCGTCAGTGCTTGCGGCCGTCAAGACGGCGATGTTCCACGAATCCGGGGTGCACATCTCGGTGACCTCGACCTCGGCCACCGCTCACAGCGTGGCCACCGTGGATATCGGCACGAAGGGCGGGACGGAGACTTACGTTGCTGGCACCTCACGCGTTCGAATTGTCGTGACCCCCGCCAGCGCGTATCTCAGCGGCAACAAGTCCGGGCTGACCACCCTCGTCGGACTGACCGCCAAGCAGCAGAAGCTCGTCGGCACGAAGGCCATTTCGATGAAGGCCGGCACATCGCCGTATTCGAGTTTCAAGGCGAATCTCACGACCAGCGCGTTCGTCACCTTCTTGCCGCCGACGAAGTCGGTCACGTTGAGCCGCGACAGAGCGAACCACTTCGTGCTGACCTGGTCGACGACCGCGACCAGCACGGCGCCCGCGGTGAAGAGCACCCTGACGATCTCCACGGGGAAGAAGGCCCTGCCGATCAAGGAAGTCGCCTCGACCAAGTCCGGTGGCGGGGTGACGGTCTTTTCGAAGTGGGGAGAGGGCGTGAACACGCCGATCCCGTCGTCGACGATTCCTTACGCCACGGTGTCCAAGGCCTGATTCGGGCTACGGAGCCGTGCGGCGCCTCGGTGATGCTTGGTGCGCCGGCCGGGACTTGAACCCGGAACCTGTTGATTAAGAGTCAAATGCTCTGCCAATTGAGCTACCGGCGCACCGACGAGTCTATACCGCGCGTCGGTCGCGAGGTTAGTTGTGCTGGATCGCTTTGACCTCGAGGAACTCCTCGAATCCGTATTGACCGAGCTCGCGTCCGAGGCCCGACTGCTTGTAGCCGCCGAAGGGTGCGACGACGTTGAATGCGCCGCCATTGATCTCGACCTGGCCCGTGCGGATCTTGCGAGCGACTTCAAAGGCCTTCTCGTCAGTGCCGGCCCACACGCCGCCGGCGAGCCCGTAGGTCGAGTCGTTGGCGATGGCGATGGCCTCTTCCTCGGTGTCGTAGGGCATGATCGACAGGACCGGCCCGAAGATCTCCTCCTGGGCGATGCGCATGCTCGTGGTCACGTCGGAGAAGACCGTGGGGGTCACGTAGAAGCCATTTTCGAGCCCCTCGGGCGGGGCCACACCGCCGCACACCAGGCGCGCCCCCTCTTCGAGCCCTAGACGGATGTAGTCGCGAACCCGCTCGAGCTGGGCGGCGCTCGCCAGGGGACCGAGCAGGCTCGAACCGGTGACCGGATCCGCCGGTGCGAGACCGGCCGCCGCGGCCGCCGCGATCTCTTCGGCCTCGGCGAGGCGCGAACGAGGAACGAGCATGCGCGTCAATGCCGAGCACGTCTGGCCGGAGTTGAGGTAGGCCTTGAAGACGCCGTCGCCCACCGCACGAGCGAAGTCGGCGTCCTCGAGGATGATGTTCGCCGACTTGCCGCCGAGTTCGAGCGACACGCGCTTGACGTCACGCGCCGCAAGCTCCATCACGCGCTTGCCCGCCCGCGTTGATCCCGTGAAGGAGATCATGTCAACCTTGGGGTGAGCGACGAGGGCCTCGCCGACGACTGGACCTGCGCCGGTGAGCATGTTGAACACGCCCTTGGGTAGTCCGACTTCATCGATGATGTCCGTGAGCTGGAATGCGTTGATCGGCGCGACCTCGCTGGGCTTCAAGACAACCGTGCAGCCCGCGGCGAGGGCCGCCGCCACCTTGTTCGCAATCTGGTGCAGTGGGTAGTTCCAGGGGGTGATCGCTACCACGACACCGGCGGGCTCGCGCACGAGAGTCGAGTTACCGACTTCTTCTTCCCACACGAACTCGATGGCACGCTGGGCGTTGTCGGCGAAGGTCATCGTGGGCAGTCCTAGCTGGATGCCCTTGGCGAGCATGAGCGGCATGCCCACTTCGTGGGCGATGGTCAGAGCGATCTCGTCCGCGCGCTCGGCCAGCTTCTCAGAGATGCGCTGGAGGAACTCGCCGCGTTCCTTGGGACTCGTCTGGGACCAGGCGGGAAAGGCCGCCGCGGCCGCCTCGACCGCGCGCGCGGCCTCGTCGACGTTTCCTACGGCCACCGTGGCGAAGAGTTCACCCGTGTGTGAATCATGCACCTCGAAGGTATCGGGTGATGCGGCACGAACCCACTCGCCGTTGATGTAGAAGGAGTCTCGAACGATAGTCATGGCGCCCCCGCATGGCCCCCTCGGGGCCTCAGGGCGAATCTAGCCGCGACGTTGGCCGAAACGGACTGCGACTTCGTGGGGTGAGCGACGGGGGTCGAACCCGCGACCTCCAGGACCACAACCTGGCGCTCTAACCAACTGAGCTACGCCCACCAAGCCTGTCCAGTATGGCACACCCTCGCTTCTGGTGGTCCGGGCCCTACGATGGCACTACGCCCCTGTAGCTCAACTGGATAGAGCAGACGGTTTCTACCCGTCAGGTTGCGGGTTCGACTCCTGCCGGGGGCACCGGTTGACGACGTGATCCGTCGTCGCACGTGACGTCGGGGCGCGCGCGACGCGAAAACGTAGCGCTCCCACGGACGGGGTTGGTACGGATATCGGCGTCACGGATGTCGTTCAATGACCACGCGAGAGCCGTACGGTCGTACGAGCATCTTTTCGTGAAGAGTCCGTGAAACACGACCGGTTGCTGTGGTTGGCCACGGCTATATTCAGTCCGTGACTAACCAGGCCGCCCAAGCGGTGTCAGAGTCGAAGGTGAGCGGATCCGCCCCCGACCGGCGCGCCATTGTTCAGATCCAGGGCGTGTCGAAGCTCTTTGACGACTCAGTGGCGGTGAACAACCTGACTCTGGACATCTACGAAGGCGAGTTCTTCAGCTTGCTCGGACCTTCGGGGTGCGGCAAGACAACGACCCTACGCATGCTCGGTGGATTCGAAGAGCCGACGTCGGGCCGGATCCTACTGGGTGGCAAAGACGTCACCTACCTCGCGCCCTATCACCGCGACGTGAACACGGTCTTTCAGTCCTACGCCCTCTTTCCCCATCTCAACATCTTTGAGAACGTCGCCTTTGGTCTGCGACGACGTCACATTGCCAAGTCCGATGTCGCGCGCCGCGTCGGCGAGATCCTCGAGATCGTGGACCTGCCGGGTTTTGAGAAGCGCCGGGCCTCGCAGCTCTCCGGCGGTCAGCAGCAGCGTGTCGCGCTGGCGCGCGCCCTGATCAATGAGCCGACGCTTCTCTTGCTCGACGAGCCGATGTCGGCACTGGACGCGAAATTGCGCCACCAGATGCAGATCGAGCTCAAGCGCATCCAGACCCAGGTGGGCATCACCTTCCTCTACGTGACCCACGACCAGGAAGAGGCGATGACCATGTCGGATCGTCTCGCGGTCATGCGACATGGAGTGATCGAGGGCATCGGCTCGCCGAAGGACATTTACGACAGTCCGACGACAGAGTTCGTCGCCACGTTCCTCGGCGCATCGAACCTCCTCGAGGGCCAGGTCACCGAGTCGACCGAGGCGACGACCACGGTTCGCGTCGCCGGCGGCGCCGTAATCACGCTGCCCACCGAACGCCTGCCCCGAGGGCTCTCGGGCTCGCCGGTCAAGGTGGGAGTGCGACCTGAAAAGATCAGCCTGATCGCAAGTGGCGTGGAAGTCGGCAGGCGAAACAGCCTTCGCGGTCGTGTGCTGGTGTCAACCTTCACTGGTGTCGGCAATCAGTACATCATCGAGTTGCCCGACGAGACGCGTATCACGGTCTACGCCCAGAACATCGGTGACGACACCGCGCCGCGAAGTGGCGAAGAGGCGATCCTCGCCTGGCCCGTCGAGCATACGTTCGCGGTGGTGCCGATGGCGGGCGCCTCGATCGAGGCCGAATCAGAGTCGTAGTACAGGTCACTAAACAAATGGGGGAATGCCATGAGTGAGATGGATAAGGAACTAAACGAGGGAGCTATCGATCCGTCGTTCTGGCGCGGGCTGACTCAGCCGCGCCTGTCGCGCCGCCAGGCGCTGGGCGCCGCCGGTGGCGGTCTGCTCGGAGCCATGATGCTCGGCGCCGAGTCCGGGGCCGCGTCACTGCCCAACAAGGGCATCGGCACCGCTACCTGGTGGAAGAAGCAGAAGCTCCACAAGACGTTGAACTTCGCTAACTGGCCGCTCTACATCGACACGTTGAAGGGCAAGCACCCCTCGCTGGTCCACCTTCAGAAGGTCACCGGCATCAAGACGAACTACTACGAGGTGATCCAGGACAATTCGTCCTTCTATCAGAAGATTCGCCCGTCGCTCGCAGCCGGTCAGTACATCGGCTACGACATCATCGTCATGACGAACAACAACCCGCAGTTGCACTACCTGATGGAGTTGGGCTGGTTGGTCCCTCTCAACCAGGCGGCGATGCCGAACTTTCACAAGTACGCGGGGCCGCTGATCAAGAACCCGGCGTGGGACAAGGGCAACAAGTACACCATGGCCTGGCAGTCGGGCTGGACCGCGGTGGGATACAACTCGAAGAAGATCCCCAATCCCGGTAAGTCGATTGACATCCTCTTCAGCAAGAAGTACGCGGGGCGCGTCGGCATGTTGAGTGACGCCTTTGAACTCGGTCACGCGGGGCTGCTCGCCATTGGCGTCGAGCCGATCTCGTCGACGGAGAAGGACTGGGCCAAGGCCGCCAAGAAGCTCCAGCTGCAAAAGAGCGACGGCATCGTGGCCGGCTACTACGACCAGAGCTACATTCAGCATCTCAAGAACGGTGACACCTGGGTGTCGCAGTGCTACTCGGGCGACATCTTTCAGGCGGACCTGTCGACCAAGTACGCGGACCTCACTTTGTTGATACCCGAAGAGGGCGCGATGCTCTGGACCGACAACATGTGCATCCCGCTCTACGCGCAGAATCCCAAGGACGCGATGACGGCGATGGACTACTTCTACAGCCCGCTCACCCAGTCCGTGGTCGAGTACTACAACGACTACATTTGTCCGGTTCCGTCAGCGGCTCAGCAGTTGCTGCACCCGACGGGCTGGAACGCCGCGGCACTTAAGTCGCTGCGCCCGGAGATCGGTCTGCCCTACTCGGTGACGGCCAAGTCGCAGACGGTGTTCCCGACCCCGGCGCGCATCAAGGCGTCGAAGGCCTACTACCAGTTCAAGAGTCAGACAGAAATTGATACGTGGAACAGCCTGTTCTTGCCGATCATCCAGGGGGCCTAACCCCTCGTCGGCGTTCCTCCTGGGGTAAGCGCCTCGCTCCATACCTGCTGAGCCTCCCCGCGGGGCTGTGGCTTCTGCTGCTCTTCGTCATCCCGCTGTTCATGATGCTGTCGATGTCGCTGAAGACCTGCAGCCCCGCGTCGGGGGCCTGCACGATGACCTGGAGCTGGGGCGAGTTGCCCCACGTGGTGAATCAGTATCGTGCCCAGTTCGTCACCAGCCTCGAGTTCGCCGCGGTTGCGACACTCATCGACCTCGTGATCTCGTACCCGATCGCCTACTGGATCGCCTTCTACGGCGGGCGCAAGAAGAACTTCTTCTTGATTATGCTCCTGGTGCCGTTCTTTGTCTCCTTCGTGATCCGCACCCTGGTCTGGCAGTTCATCCTCTCGGACAACGGGTTCTTCATCGGTTTCTTGCAGAATCACCACCTGGTTTCACAGAACTTCCACGTGCTGGGCACGGGTTTCGCGGTGATCGCGGGACTGGCCTACAACTACCTTCCCTTCACCGCCCTGCCGCTCTACGTGGCCCTCGAAAGGATCGACCGGCGAGTGTTGGACGCCGCCTACGACCTCTACGCCAATCGCCGCAACGCGTTCTTGCGCGTGATCGTTCCGCTGTCGATCCCCGGCGTGTTCGCGGCCTTCTTGCTCACGTTCATCCCGGCCTTCGGTGACTACGTCAACCAGGAGATTCTCGGCGGCACGGCGAACACCATGATCGGAACCGTGATCCAAGACCTGTTCCTTGCCACCTCGGACTACGCCGGCGGCGCGTCGCTCTCCATTGTCTTGCTGCTGATCTCACTGGTGGGCATCTGGTTCTACGCCCGGGTTCTGGGTTCGCGCTCGATCGAGGAGTACCTGTGAGCCTGTCGGCCAGCGAGATCGCTGCAAAGCGGATGAAGAAGCGCCACTTCGGGCGCATGGTTCTACCCACGTACTCGTGGCTCGTCATCGCCTACTTGGTGTTTCCCATCGCGGTGATGATCGTCTACAGCTTCAACAAGGTCCACGCCGGCCTTCAGATGGTCAGCTTCGCCTGGAACGGGGCGACCCTGCAGTGGTATCACCAGTGGAGCAACCTGCCTGGGTTGACCGCGTCGTTCTGGCTCTCGATCAAACTGGGCATCGTCTCGACACTGATCGCCACGGTGCTCGGCACCCTTCTCGCGATCGCCCTGGTGCGTTACCGCCCGCCGCAGTTCCGCGGCAAGACGATCGTCGAGCAGGTCCTCTTCACCAACATCGCGGCGCCCGAGATCGTGATGGGGGCATCTCTGCTGGGGGTATTCGTCACCTACAACATCGCGCGTGGATTCCTCACGCTGGTGCTCGCGCACGTCATGTTCTCCGTGGCCTACGTGACCGTGACGGTGCGCGCCCGACTCGCCGGTTTCGACCGGGCGCTCGAGGAGGCCGCCTACGACCTCGGCGCCAAGCCAATGTCGACGTTCCGCCTGGTGACTCTGCCGCTCATTATGCCCGGCGTTTTGGCGGGCGCGCTGATGGCCTTCGCGTTGTCCATCGACGACTTCGTCACATCCAACTTCGTCAGCGGCACCAATGCGCCTTTCCCCGTCTATATCTACGGCGCGACCCGCGTGGGCACGCCGCCACAGGTCTTCGTGTTTGGCACGGCGATCTTCGTGGTCGGCATCGGATTGGCAATCGCGAGTTTGTTCCTCACCAAGAAGGATTAGTTCGGTTCTGGGGTCCGGGTTGACGTCGCGACCCGCCTCCTCCGCGTATGGCAGAGAGGTCGCGAAGCCGGAACTCAGAAGAGTGACACTGACACTTATCGCGGGTGTGAGAGTCGAAGGAGGATGACGGATGAAGCTCAGTAAAGACGTCTTGGACGAGATGAGAATCAAGCCCGGTCGCTCGGCCGCGCTGTCGCGGCGCAGCACGAGCCACGTCGCGACGGACTGGTTGGGACCGCGCGACAGCGACGGTGAGAACACCGAGCGCAAGAGGGTCGCCGAGGAGGATCTCAAAGAGTTCGTCAGCGAGTTGGCCGCGGCCCAGGAGTTGCTGTGGGCGAGCGGGACCCACTCGCTGCTCATCGTTCTCCAGGCTCTGGACGCCGCGGGCAAGGACGGGACGATCAAGCACGTGATGTCGGGAGTGAATCCCCAGGGATGCCGGGTGGAGGCCTTCAAACAGCCATCGTCGCAAGAGCTACGCCACGACTTCTTGTGGCGAAGCGCGAAAGTACTGCCGGACCTTGGATCCATCAGCATCTTCAACCGCTCCTACTACGAGGACGTGCTCGTGACACGAGTCCACCCCGAGATACTGGAGAAATCCCACGAGTTGCCCGCCGGCGGACCGGACGAGAAGTTCTGGCGGGGGCGCTACGAGGACATCAACGCGTTCGAGCACCATCTACATCGCAACAAGACGCGCATCGTGAAGGTCTTCTTGCACGTCTCGAAGGATGAGCAGAAGAAGCGGTTCCTCGAGCGACTGGAGGTGCCGGCCAAGAACTGGAAGTTCTCTCTGGCCGATCTAACCGAACGCGAGCACTGGGACCAGTATCAAGAGGCCTACGAGGAGGCGCTCAGCGCGACGTCCACAAAGTGGGCGCCGTGGTACGTCGTGCCCGCCGACCACAAGTACGAGATGCGCGCCCTCGTGGGCGGCATCATCGTCGACGCCATCGACCAAATGAAGTTGTCGGCCCCCAGCGTGCCAGAGGACACCCGGGCCGCCCTCGAGCGCGCCCGCGCCCAGTTAGAAGGTGAATCCTGATCGACGCGGTGGTCGATCCTCAGTCGCGCGTCGGGAAGGCGGGATTCGAACCCGCGGCCTCCTGCTCCCAAAGCAGGCGCGCTAACCAAGCTGCGCTACTTCCCGTGGGTCCATGCTGTCACATCGGCGGCGTGATCCCCACACGAGATTTCCTAAGGTGACGGAGGGAGGTGTCATGGCCTACGACTGGATCACCGACGCGCTCGAAGAGACCTGGGCGAGCGTGGAGGCGGCGCTGCGCGATCGCGCGCCGGCCGACTTCGACGCGCCGACGGCGTGTCCCGGCTGGAGCGTGCGCGACGTGTTAAGCCACTTGCTCGGCATCGAGGTGTGGCTGCGCGGCGGTGCCGTGCCCGACTTTGAAGGTCCGATGCCCGCCCACGTGAAGAATTCGATGGGCGAATTCAACGAGGCGTTCGTCGCCGCGCATCGCGGCGAGTCGGGCGCCGAAGTCCTCGCCCAGTTCCGCGCCGCCGCCGCGGCCTCGATCGCCGCGCTACGCGCGATGAGCGCCGAGGAGTGGGACGTCGTGGGCTGGAGCCCGGAGGGGGAGCGTCCCTATCACCGCTTCATGGAAACGCGCGTGCTCGACAGCTGGATCCACCTTCAGGACATCCGCGACGCGCTCTTAGAGCCCGCCGACGACCACGGACCGGGCGAGGAGATCGTGATCAATCGCTTCGAGTCCTCCCTGCCCTTCGTCGTGGGAAAGAAGATGTCCGCTCCTGACGGCACGCTCGTGCGCGTCAATCTGACCGGGCGCCTCGCGCGCAGCGTCATGGTCGCGGTCGCCAACGGCCGGGCCGGCGCGGTCGCCACGGCGAACGAGG
Organism: Actinomycetes bacterium; assembly: GCA_021790675.1. GTDB lineage: Bacteria > Actinomycetota > Acidimicrobiia > Acidimicrobiales > RAAP-2 > RAAP-2. Next base: position 3,609 of record JAJYGN010000087.1, on the reverse strand, counting down.
AGCCGACCTTCGAGGTGACGACGCCGGTCGCCCTGTTTTGGCGGCGCTGCGCAGGGCGCATCAGTGCCGACGCGTTTCTCGGCGCCTCGGCGACGGACGTCCGGGGGAGCCGCGAAATGGCCCGGGCCTTCGCCGAGGCTCTGGCGATCATGATTTAGCGGATTCTTGGCGAGCCGGTAGGCTGGTCGTTCTTATGCGCGCCACCGTCACCACCCTGGACAACAACCGAGTCAAGCTCACTGTCGAGGTCGACCTCGACGAGATGAGCGAAGCGATCGACCTGGCGGCCAAGGAGTTGTCGCGCCAGGTCAGCGTCAAGGGGTTCCGCAAGGGTAAGGTGCCCAAGAACGTCCTGGTCGCGCACCTCGGGGGCGCCGAGGTGCTGCGCAGCGAAGCCATTCGCGAGTCGCTGCCCAACTTCTACGCGCGCGCGGTCGCTGACACCTTGATCGATCCGATCGGCCAGCCCCAGATCGACATCACGGCAGGCGAGGAGGAGGGGCCGCTCGTCTTTGACGCCGAGGTCGAAGTCCGCCCCGAGGTCGCCATCAGCGGGCACAAGGCACTGCGCGTGACGATTCCCTCGCCGCAGGTGTCCGACGTCGAGCTGGAGGCCCAGATCGACCGATACCGCGAGACCGACGCCGTGCTGCGCGAGGTCGAGCGTCCCATCGTCAGCGGCGACCTCGTCACCATGGACGTGAAGGTAACCAAGGTCGCCTCCGAGGACGAGCCCCTCGAGATGGCCGAGTACATGTACACGGTGGGCTCGGGAACGATCACCGATGGCGTGGACGAGTTGATTCTCGGTCTGAAGGCCGGCGAGACGCTGAGCGTCAACGGCAATCTCGAGCCCGGTGTCGTCGCGACATTCGATATGAACCTCAAGCAGGTGCGCGAGCGAGAACTACCCGAGCTGAGTGACGAGTGGGTAATCGAAAACACCGACTGGCAGGGCGCGGATGACATGCGAGACTCGATCCTGGCCCAACTGCGCTCGCGCAAGATCGTCGAAGCCCAGATGTCCCAGCGTGACGCGATGCTGATGGCCCTGAGCGACCTGGTGCCCGAGTCGGAGGTGTCCGAGACGCTGGTCGCCGCGGAGACCGAAGAGCGCCTCCACGACCTGGGCCACCGTCTGGGCGAGCAGAACCTCTCGCTCGAGACCTTCCTCCAGGTGACCAATCAGACGCCCGAGGTGCTGCTCGAGAAGTTGCGCGAGGACGCGCGCCGGGCGGTGCGCATCGACCTGGGTCTGCGCGCGATCGCGCGCGAAGAGGGCCTCGAGCCCACCCCCGAGGAGATCGACGAGGAGCTCGAGAAGACCGCCGCGTCGATGGCCACTGACGCCGACGTTCTGCGCACCAACCTGCGCGACACTGGTCGGACCGTTGCCTTCAGCGCCGAAGTGGCCAAGATGAAGGCCTCGCGCTGGCTGCTCGAGCACGTGACCTTCGTTGACCCCCAGGGCGTCGAGGTCAACCGCGAGTTGCTCAGTCAGGATCAGTCCGGCGAACTCGGCGCGTAAGGTAGGGCCGTGAACGACTACCGCGCCCAGAACTACCTCGTCCCTACGGTGGTGGAATCCTCCAACCGTGGCGAGCGTGCCTACGACCTCTACAGCCGCCTGCTGCGAGAGCGCATCATCTTCCTGGGGACTCCCATCGACGACACCGTGGCGAACCTCATTTGCGCGCAGATGTTGTTCCTCGAGTCCGAGGACCCCGACAAGGACATCAACCTCTACATCAACTCACCCGGCGGCGACATCACCGGCCTGCTCGCGATCTATGACACGATGAAGTACATCAAGCCCGACGTGTCGACGTTCTGCTTCGGCCAGGCGGCCTCGGCCGCTGCGGTGCTGCTCGGCGCGGGCGCCAAGGGAAAGCGCTACGCGCTGCCGCACACGCGTGTCCTGATGCATCAACCCTGGGGCGGCGTCGGAGGCCAGGCCTCGGACATCGAGATCCAGGCTCGTGAGATCCTTCGCATGAAGGACATGCTCAACGAGATGCTCAGCCACGACACGGGCCAGAGCGTCGAGCGCATCTCCAAGGACACCGACCGCGACTTCATTCTGGGCGCCGACGAGGCCGTGACCTACGGGCTCATCGACGAGGTCATCTCCGCGCGGCCGTAGGGATCCTCTTTCGCCGTCGCGAGCCCCGTAGGATGGTGGGGACTGGTCGTGTCGGAGGTTATCCGTGGCAAAATTTGGAGAAGGCAACGACCTCATCAAGTGCAGCTTTTGTGCCAAGGGCCAAAAGCAGGTGAAGAAGTTGATAGCGGGTCCCAGCGTCTACATCTGTGATGAGTGCATCGACCTGTGTAACGACATCATCGCCGACGAGTTCGGCGATCGCCCGGAGTTCGTCCTCGAGGAGTTGCCGACCCCGCGCGAGATCTCCGCGTTCCTCGACGAGTTCGTGATCGGCCAGGACGTGGCCAAGAAGATCCTGGCGGTCGCGGTCTACAACCACTACAAGCGCATCCAGTCCGGTCCCCTGCACGACGACGACGTCGAGGTTGCTAAGTCAAATGTCCTCCTGCTCGGCCCCACGGGCTGTGGCAAGACCTTCCTCGCCCAGACGCTCGCGCGCATGCTCAACGTGCCCTTCGCGATCGCGGACGCCACCGCGCTCACTGAGGCGGGCTACGTGGGCGAGGACGTGGAAAACATTCTGCTGAAGCTGCTCGCCGCCGCCGACTTCGACGTCAAGCGGGCCGAGCGCGGCATCATCTACATCGACGAGATCGACAAGATCGCCCGCAAGGCGGAAAACCCCTCGATCACCCGCGACGTCTCGGGCGAGGGTGTCCAGCAGGCGCTACTCAAGATCCTCGAGGGCACGGTCGCGAGCGTGCCACCTCAGGGTGGACGCAAGCACCCGCACCAAGAGTTCATCACGATCGACACTTCGAACATCCTTTTCGTATGTGGCGGAGCGTTCGCGGGGCTCGAGCAGATCATCGAGCGTCGATTGGGCAAGAAGTCGATGGGATTCAACTCGCCCATCGAGTCCAAGCGGGCCGGCGACATCGAGCTGTTTCGCCACGCGCTGCCCGAGGACCTCATGAAGTTCGGCCTCATACCCGAATTCATCGGGCGCCTACCCATCGTGGGTGCGGTCCAGCAGCTCGATCGCGACATGTTGATCCGCGTGCTCACCGAGCCCAAGAACTCCTTGGTCAAGCAGTATCGCCAGGTCCTGGCCATGGACGGGGTGGACCTCGATATCGAGACAGACGCTCTGGAGGCCATCGCGGACCTTGCGCTCGAGCGCGGTACTGGGGCCCGCGGTCTGCGCTCCATTCTCGAAAGTGTCCTGCTCGAGACGATGTTCGACGTTCCGGGTCGCGGCGACGTGACGCGCTGCATCGTCACGGCCGAGTCCGTACGCGACCAGGTGGCGCCGACGTACGAGTTGAGAAAGACGACGCGAACCCGTCGCGCGAGCTAACGCGTGCGCTTTGATTCCTACGACGAGGCGTTGACCTGGCTCGAGTCACACGTCGACTTCGAGCGCGTCATTCCGCGCCGGCGCGTACCGAGCCTCGAGCCGGTCGTTGAGGCCTTGCGGCTCCTCGGAGATCCGCACCGCGACT
>JAJYGN010000082.1 GCA_021790675.1 Actinomycetes bacterium | reverse complement strand
CCGGCCACGCCGGATCAAAGTGGTCCGGTCCCGGCTGACTAGTCCCAGACAGGACAGCCGCAGCGTTGAGGCGTCAGTTTTCCGGCAGGTCAAACCGAAACCGAACCAACACCATCTTCACTGTTCCCCGGAGACTCTGACCTGCACCAGGTTTTGTTACCCATTCCAGTCTTGAATTCAAGCGGTCTGTTGTTCCTTCATCGACAGTTCGAACTCGACTGGTGAGACGTAGCCGAGGGACGAGTGCCGACGCTGGCGATTGTAGAACACCTCGTTGTAGTCGAACATGGCGTTGGTCAGCTCCAAGCGGGTGTTCCACTTCTTGCGGTTGAGAAGTTCGTTCTGCATGCTCGACCAGAACGACTCCATCATGGCGTCATCGAATGCGTCGCCGACCGACCCGAAGGACGGCATCAGGCCGGCGTCGCGGATCCGTTCGGTGAAGGACCAGGAGGTGAACTGGGCGGGCTCAACCGGTCGCTGTGGACCACGGATCCCTTCTTCACACGACGCTGCTTGATGGCCATGTCAAGCGCGTTGACCACGAAAGTGGTGTCCTGAACCGAGTCGATGGACCAGCCCACGATGCGTCGACTGCAGGTGTCGAGCACACAGCAGCAATAGACCTTGCCCTCGCGCGTCGGATGCTCCGTTATGTCGCTCACCCACAACTCGTCCAGCAACGACCTCTCGAACTTTCGCTGCACGAGATCGTCCGACGTCGGGGTGCCCTTCACGCGCTTGACCTTGCGGGGTCCCGGAATCCCGGCGATTCCTGCGTTGTGCATGAGAATTGTCACGAGTCCGCGACTGACGTGCACCCCACGACCCTTGGTCAACTCGGCGTGTACGCGGCGAGATCCATAGGTGCCACGACTGTCGGCGTGGACCTCTCGGATGAGCCCGTTTAGCCACTCACGACGGATCTTCGTGGGTGACATCGGACGAGTCTTGGCGAGGTAGTAACCGGCGCTCGAGACACTCAGCACCTCACAACACTTCTTCACGGAGAACCCGGCGTCGACGAGGGTGTCGATCACCGGGTAGACCCTCTTGGGCGGAGGTCCTTTCCGAGTAGTTCGTTGGCGCGGCGAAGGATCTCCACTTCGGCCTCGAGCTCGCGGATGCGCCGACGCGCCCTCACCAAGTCCTTGGACTCCTTGGTCGACACGCCTGGGATCTCGCCCCGGTCGATGCGATCTTGTCGCACCCAGTTATAGATAGAGGTCGTCGTGACGTCGAGATCGTGGGCAGTCTTCGTGACCGACCACCCCGATCTCACGAGCGCGATTGCTCGCCGTCGGAACTCCGCGGGATAGGACGCTGGCATGAATTGAGCCTTTCACTTGGGCCCAAATTCAACAAACGGAGAGGTAACAAAACCCGGTGCAGGTCAAAGTCTCCATCAGACCCAGGGCGGATCATGCCGCCACGTCGACTTGACTGGCGGCAGTGTGGCGTCACTACCCCAGCGCCGCTTCGAGCAACTCTGTCGTACGGTCCACGTTGTCGGTCACCAGGTGGAGGTACCAGCGGTTCAGCACCGCGGTCGAGTTACCCATCAACTGGCTCAACCGCACCAGGTCGACGTGACCCTTGCTAGCGTGACTGGCGTAGAAGTGACGACCTGAGTAGGGCACGACGTCCTCGCTTAGCCCAGCCCGTACCCGCGCCTTCTCGAGCGAACGGCACCAGTTGGACGACGTGACCGGCTTGCTCCCGCTCGTGTAGAACAGCGGCCCGCTCGTGATGCCCATTGTGGCTGCGAAGTCGCGCACCTCAGCCACCACAAGTGGCGCGACCGGCACGATGCGCTTGGACCGCTTGGTCTTGGGCTTGCCGGCACGACGACCGGCCTTCGTGTATCGCGTGCCGGCGAACGTGGTGGCCTTCGTAATGCTCACTGTGCCCCAGCCCGTCGCGGGGAGCGTGAACGACTCCAGCGTGAGCTCAGTGACCTCGCCCGGGCGCAGACCGCACTTGAACGTGAGCAGCGTCATCACGAAGATGCGCAGTGACGCGCGGGTCTTCGTGATGAGCGCCTGGAACAGCAGCGCGGCTTGGCTCTTCGAGAGCACGGGTATCTCGTCCTCGTCCTCGTCGTGACGAGCCTCGACGGCCACGTCACCCTTGTCGGGCACCGGCCAGTCGTTCGTCACCATCAGTCCGGTGATGACCGCCTTGTCCAGGCACCGGCGCGCGTTCTTCACGTTGCGCGACGCGGCGGCTTGCCCCAACGGGCCCGAGCCATCGACCCTCTGGCGCAGTGCCCAATCGATGTTCGAGAGCGTCGGACCGTCCAGGTCGTGCAACTTCGGTGACCACTTGACGACCCACTTCGCCAACGCGGGTGAGAGCTCGTGCGTCGCTGAGACGAGCCAGTCCATCAGCTCGGAGCGGTCGGACTCCGTGAGGCTAGGCGCGCCACTGGGCGCCGAGCGTTCGATGAGCAGTGCTAACGACCACGTGACGGCGGCGACAGTCCTATCCTCACGCCGGGCACCGACGTACCAGCGTGCCAGGTAGCGCCGGCTCCACTCCGCCACATCGACTTCGCTGGACGTGTCCCAGGACGCGGGCAGTCCAGTCACACGGTTCCAGTGACGCTCGTCCTCGGTGGCCAGCGTCAGCCGGGCGTGGAACGAGCGAGCCTGGCCCATCGTGGGGAACGGCGAGGACACCAGGCGACCGTCGAAGCGGTGGCGGACGATGTACGGCTCGGATCGACCGTCGAGGCGAGTCTGAATGGTGGGCAGTACCTTCACCTTCGGCTGGGGGCACGAGGTCATGCCGACACCAGGCTCTCCAGGAAGGCGTCGAGCTGGGAGACGCTGATGAGCACGCGTCCGTTGGGTAAGAGCTTGCCCCGGGGGAACCGGCCGTCAGCGCGCCACTCCGCCAGCGTGGACTTCGCCACTCCGCCCAGTAGTTCTCGGCACTGCTCCAGTGTTAGATACGTCGCCATCGTGACTCCTCTGTCGTGCCGACCCTGTGTTGGGAGGCAGTGAGTACGGTGCGAGGTCCGTATCCAGTGACAGACGGCGCCAATTAGATCGCGCCGGATTGAGCCGTACCTGACCGATCGGAACCGGCCATCATTCGCCAGCCGTGGGCGTGGCGTGAGCGGAACAGGGACGATGAACGCGGCACTGTTACGTTGTGCCTGGTCAGAGTCTATGGAATCGCCAGTTGATGATTGGCCTCCGAAGCCATGTGCGCAGGTTCGAATCCTGCCGGGGGCGCCGACCCTGACGGTGGTCGAACCTTTCCGATGGTGGAAGGGTTCGGCGCCGTCAGGCCACCTCCATCGAGCGGGACCCGGAAGTAAGGGCGCACCGACGTACGGCTTTCGACTTCGATTCGGGCGACCAGTGCTTGGAGGAGTCCCTTCTGGGCTTCGGGGTCACCGTGTTCGATGGTGTCGATGACGTGGTGACGTAGCTCGTCGAGGTGGGCTTGGGTGACGGTGGGCTCCTGCTCGGCTTCGAGCAGCGAGGCCAGCTCGCTCTGGCGGGCTCGGAGGGTGGCGATCTTTCCTCCGAGGGTCTGGACGCGTTGTCCGCAGGTGGTCTCGGACAGGGTGCCGGCTTCGAAGGCGAGGAAGTAGCGCTCGATGGCTTCTTCGGCCTTGGCCAGCTCAGCCTTGACGACGCCCAGCTCGTCTTGGTCCTGGCGGCGTTTGGCCCCGGAACGAGCGAGGCCGGCGGCGAGCGCGGCGTCGAGGAGGTCGTGGCGGGAGATGGTGCGCAGCAACGAGCCTCGGACTTCGCTCTCGAGCTGATCGGCCGGGAGCCGTTCGGCGGGGCAGGTGTCGGTGCCGTAGCGGTGGCGGGAGAAGCAGGTGTAGTAGCGGTAGCGGTACTTGTTGCCGTGCGCGGCGGTGCCGATGTAGCGCTTGCCGCAGTGGGTGCAGGTGATGAGCCCGGCGAGCAGGTAGTCGCTTGAGTTCGACGCTCGATGTGCGTGCTCCTCGCCGCGCAGCCGGAGGATCTGGCCGGCGAGGTCGAAGGTCTCAGGATCGATGAGCGGCGGGTGCGGGGCGGGGTGGTAGG
>JAJYGN010000044.1 GCA_021790675.1 Actinomycetes bacterium | reverse complement strand
GCCCGCCGGCCTCGTAGAGCGACTCGTGCGTGCCGGTGTCGAGCCAGGTGGTCGCGCGCGAAAGCACCTCTACACGCAGCTCGCCACGCTCGAGGTAGGCGTTGTTGAGTGCGGTGATCTCGAGCTCGCCGCGCGCGCTCGGAGTCAGCGCGCGCGCGAACGCCGAGGCCCGCTCGTCGTAGAAGTAGATTCCCGGCACCGCGAAGCTGCTCTTGGGCTCGGCGGGCTTCTCCTCGATGGAGAGGACCCGTCCGGCGTCGTCGAACTCGACCACGCCGTAGGCGCGCGGATCGCTCACCTGGTAGGCGAAGATCAGTGCGCCAGCGACCGCGGTGTTCTGGGCGAGGTGGGTGCCCAGCCCCGGGCCGTAGAAGAGGTTGTCGCCGAGGATGAGAGCACACTTGCCGCCGGCGAGGAACTCCTCGCCCAGGATGAGTGCTTCGGCCAGGCCGTTGGGATTCTCCTGGATGATCCAGGACAATTCGAGGCCCAGGTGCGAGCCGTCCCCCAGGAGACGCTGGAACGCGGCCTGGTCGTGGGGCGTCGTGATCAACAGGATCTCGCGCAACCCCGCGAGCATCAGCGTGGACAGCGGGTAGTAGATCATGGGCTTGTCGTAGATCGGCAGCAACTGCTTGGACACGGCCCGGGTGATGGGGTGCAGGCGCGTTCCGCTGCCGCCCGCCAGGATGATTCCCTTCACTCCATTAGTATAAGAGGCCGTTCCCGGGCCGAGAATTGAGGTGTCGCCATGCGCGCAGTGATCACCGGCGCCGCCGGATTCATCGGGTCGCGCTTTAGCGAGATGTTCCTCGCCGAGGCCACGCGGCTGGGCTACGACGAGATCGTCCTCTTGGACGCGCTGACCTACTCGGGACGCCGCGAGAACCTCGAGGCCGTCCTCACCGATAAGCGCGTGAGCTTCGTGCACGGTTCGATCACCGACGCGGCCACGTGTGAGAGCGCCCTCGAAGGCGCGAGTGCGGTTATTCATTTCGCCGCCGAGAGCCACGTGGACCGCTCGATCTCGGGCGCGCGGGCCTTCTACGAGACCAACGTGATCGGCACCCACCAGCTACTCGAGAGCGCGCGCTCGCGTTCGGTGGCCCGTTTCATCCACGTCTCGACCGACGAGGTCTACGGGACGATCCCACTCGGCTCCTGGCGCGAGGACCACCTGCTCGAGCCCAACTCTCCCTACTCGTCATCCAAGGCCGCTTCGGACCTTGCGGCGCTGGCCTATCACCGCACCTACGGGCTCGACGTGTGCGTGACGCGCTGCTCGAACAACTACGGTCCGCGCCAGTACCCCGAGAAGGTCATCCCCCTCTTCGTGACCAACCTCTTCGACGGTCTTTCGGTCCCGCTCTATGGTGACGGACTGAACGTGCGCGACTGGCTCCACGTCGACGACCACTGCCGCGGCGTGCTCGCGGTCCTCGAGGGCGGGCGTGCCGGCGAGATCTACAACATCGGTGGCGGCACCGAATTGACCAACCGCGAGCTGACCGCGCGCCTGCTCGATCTCTGCGGCGCCGACGAGTCGAGCATCGAGCCCGTCGCCGACCGTCTCGGACACGACCGGCGCTACAGCGTCGACTGGACGAAGATCCACACCGAGCTGGACTACACCCCCCAGGTTGACTTCGCCGAGGGCTTGGCCGCGACCGTTCAGTGGTATCGCGACAACGAGGCGTGGTGGCGGCCCCTCAAGGGAGCGATGTGAACATCGTCGAACTCTCGATCGCCGGTGCCTGGCTGCTCGAGAGCCCGGTGTGGGCCGACGAACGCGGCTTCTTTCGCGAATGGTTCCGTCTGCCGGACTTTCTCAACGAGGGCGCGGACTTCTCCGCTCACCAGGCGAACCTCTCGCACTCGGTGAAAAACACCGTGCGCGGCCTGCATTACTCGCTCGCCCCCGAGGGCCAGGCGAAGCTCGTGACCTGCGCGGCCGGAGAGATCGACGACGTGCTCGTTGACGTGCGGGTGGGCTCGCCGACTTTCGGCGCGGTAGAGATTGTGCACTTGGCTGGCGACGCCGGCCGCTCGGTCTACCTGCCCGCCGGACTCGCACACGGTTTCTGCGTCACGAGCGACACCGGGGTGCTCGTCTATCTGCTCTCGTCGGTCTTCAACGCCCAGGTGGAGCTCGAGATCAATCCCTTCGACGACGAGCTCGCGGTCGCCTGGCCCTTCGTGGGCGAGCCGATCGTCAGCGCGAAGGACGCCGCCGCGCCCTCCTTCGCGCAGCGACGCGACGCCGGTCAACTGCCGGCGTTCGCGTAAAACCTGTTCGATCGGGTCTTGGTAGCGTGGCGATGATGAGCACGTACTTGCGCGTGGTGAGCGACGCGGATGTCGGTGTCCGCCTCGCGGACCCGGCTCGCCCGCCCAGCATCGCGAGCGAGACTCAACTGCGCTCCGTGCTCGCGAGCCTCGCTGGCGTCGACGCCGTCGGAGCGGAGGCACGCGCCGCCAAGCTCGCCACTCGTTCGATCAAAACGGCGTCCAAGCGCGCAGCTCTCGACACGATCATTTCGATGATCGATCTCACGACCTTGGAGGGCGCCGACACCCCCGAACGGGTCGCCTCGATGTGTGACAAGGCCCGTCGCCCCGATCCGCACGACCCCTCGACGCCGAGCGTGGCGGCGGTGTGCGTCTATCCCGACCTGGTGGCCGGGGCGAAGTCCCGTCTCGTCGGTTCGAGTGTCGCGGTCGCCGCTGTGGCCACGGCGTTCCCCTCGGGGCGCGCCTCGCTCGCGGTGAAGCTGCTCGACGTCGCCGACGCGGTCGCGGCCGGCGCCGACGAGATCGACATGGTGATCGACCGCGGCGCGTTCCTCTCGGGTCGCCTGGGCCAGGTCTTCGATGAGATCGTGTCGGTGAAGTCCGCCTGCGGGACCGCGCATCTGAAGGTCATCCTGGAGACCGGCGAGCTCGTGACCTACGACAACGTGCGGCGCGCGAGCTGGCTCGCCATGCTCGCCGGCGCCGACTTCATCAAGACCTCGACGGGAAAGGTCAGCGTCGCCGCGACTGCGCCAGTCGCCCTGGTGATGCTCGAGGCCGTGCGGGACTTCGCCGAGTCGACGGGTCGCCTGGTGGGCGTGAAGGTCGCCGGTGGCATCCGCAGCGCGAAGGACGCGATCCGCTACCTGGTGATCGTCAATGAGACCGCGGGCTCGGCCTGGATGCGCCCGGAGCTCTTCCGCTTCGGCGCCTCGTCGCTACTCAACGACGTGTTGATGCAGCGCCTGCGCCAGACCCGCGGCGTCTACGTGCGCCCCGAGGAGTTCAGCGCCGACTGATGACTGAGAACCACCTCGCCACGAGCCACCTGGGGGCCTTCGACTACGACCCGGCACCGGAGTCCGCGTCGATCGCGCGGCTGCGTGACGCCTACGGACTCTTCATCGACGGCGACTTCACCGACGCCGCATCGCACGCGTCCTTCGCCTCGGTGAACCCGGCGACGGGCGCCGACCTGGCAAATGTCGCCCAGGCGAACTCGTCCGACGTCGACCGCGCGGTGGCGGCGGCGCGCCACGCGTACGACACGGTGTGGTCCAAGACCACCGGGGCCCAACGGGCCAAGTACCTCTTTCGCATCGCTCGATTGATTCAAGAGCGCTCGCGCGAGCTCGCGGTCGTCGAGACGCTCGACAACGGCAAGCCGATCCGCGAGTCGCGCGACATCGACGTGCCCCTCGCGGCCGCGCACTTCTTCTACTACGCCGGCTGGGCCGACAAGCTCGAGCACGCGGGATACGGCGCGAACCCACGTCCGGTGGGTGTGGCCGGCCAGATCATCCCGTGGAACTTCCCCCTCTTGATGGCCGCCTGGAAGCTGGCTCCGGCGCTCGCCGCGGGCAACACCTGCGTCTTAAAGCCGGCTGAGACCACGCCGCTCAGCGCCCTCATCCTCGCCGAAATCCTTCAGCAGGCCGAGCTGCCGGCGGGCGTGGTGAATATCCTCACGGGTGACGGTGCGACGGGCGCGGCCCTCGTCGAGCACCCTGGCGTCGACAAGATCGCCTTCACGGGCTCGACCGAGGTGGGCCGGCTGATCCAGCGCCGCGTGGCGGGTAGCGCCAAGCGCCTGACCCTCGAGCTTGGTGGTAAGGGGGCCAACATCGCCTT
>JAJYGN010000061.1 GCA_021790675.1 Actinomycetes bacterium | reverse complement strand
GCGCCAGGTAGTCAAGGAGCACCGCGCCGGCGGCTCGGGTCTCCTCGTTGGTGTCAATCACGCCGAGCACCGCCTTCACGATGAAGGTCAGCGCCCCCTCAAGAGTCTTCAACGCCACGTTGCCGGTGAAGCCGTCGGTCACAACGACGTCGACCGGAGAAGGGATCAGGTCGCGTCCCTCGACGTTGCCGGCGAAGGTAAATCCCGCGGTCGCAGCGAGCAGCTGGTGGGTCTCTTTCACGAGCGGCGTGCCCTTGGAGGACTCCTCGCCGATGGAGAGCAGCCCCACGCTCGGGCTCGCCACGCCGTAGTGGGCGCCGACGAAGGCCGCGCCCAGCTGGGCGAATTGCACGAGCATCTCGGGCGTGCACTCGGCGTTCGCGCCGGCGTCGACCAGCACGCTCGGGGTGCGCCCGGGGTTGGGAATGGGCGTGGCGATGCAGGGACGAATCACCCCGGGCAGGCGGCCCATTCGCAACAGCGCCGAGGCCATCGTTGCCCCGGTGTTGCCCGCCGAGACCATGGCGCTGGCTCGTCCGTCGCGCACCAGTTCGGCCGCACGCACGAGTGAGGAGTCCTTCTTCTTACGAACGCTCGCCGCCGGGTCGTCGTCCATCGCTATGACCTCGCTGCAGGCGACGACCTCGAGCCCCAGGGGATCGCCGATCAGGTCGGGAACGCCCACCAGGGTCACCGAGAGACCCAACTCGTCCACGGCGCGGCGAGCGCCGGCGATGATCTCTCGTGGTGCGAAGTCGCCGCCCATCGCGTCCAGGGCGATGGGCAGGGTCAACTCAGTTGACCTCTACCGCGACGCGACCCTTGTACCAACCGCAGTTCGGGCAGACGACGTGGGGCAGCTTCGAGGTCGCGCACTGCGGGCAGACGCTGCGCGCCGGCCGCTCCAGTGTCCAGTTCGACGCCCGACGACTACGCGTCTTGGCCTTGGAGGTCTTGCGCTTGGGGACTGCCATCGATCATCTCTTTCGCCGGAACGGACGGGCCGTTACACTTCGTGCGATTCGCCGGAATGTTCGCCGAATCGGAGTTCATCAAGCATAGCCCAGCGCGGATCGGCCGGCGCTGAACAAGTGCAACTAGCCTCGTTGCGGTCGATCCCACAGTACGGGCACAGCCCGGCGCAGTCCGGCCGGCACAGCGGCGCGAGCGGCAGATCCAGCAAGATCGCGTCGTGCACCAGGGGCGCCAGGTCGAGCACATCGTCCTCGAGCGGGTAGTTCTCCTCGTCGTCGGGCGCGCGGTCGTAGAGAAAGCGCTCGTCGACCGCGCTTCTCAGGACGCCGACCACCGGGATCGAGCAGCGCCGGCAGATCCCGTGCCAGGGCGCCTCGACGCTTCCCTTGGCCCGCACGCCGCCGCTGAAGCTCTCCAGGCGCAGGACCACGATGACCGTTGCGTCGGCGGCGACGTCGGTCTCGGCGGGACCGCGCGGGGCGAACTCGTGCTTCTCGTCAAAGGGCGCCTCAAAGTGCACCTCAAGGGTTGCGGGCGCCTGGCGCACCAGATGGGCCACCGGCACCAGGTAGGGGCTGGCCACTGCTCTAGTAGGCGTCCTGGTCGAAGACGGCCGGGACGTCGTCGCTGGGGTGGACGTCGGGAACGATCGGGGTGGGCGCCTCGGTCGGGTTGAAGAACTCGTCCTCGGTGCGCGTGGGCTCGAGCAGCGACGTGGGCAGGCCCTGGGCGCTGAGACGCTCGCGACCCGAGTGTGTGGTCTTGAGCAGGCGCTCCAGGACGATCTCAAAGTTGCCGAGCTTGCCGTCGATGAAGTCCTCACTCTGGTTGATCATCTGGCGGGCCTGAGCCTGGGCGTCGGCGACGATCTGCTCGGCCTTGAGCCGCGATTGGCGCACAATCTCGGTGCGATCCACGAGGCGGGCGGCCTCGGCGCGCACCTGGTCCATGAGCTGCTGGGCCTTGTGCATCTCGGCCGCCATCAGCTCCTCGCGGTCGCGCAGCGCCCAGCGGGCCTCGCGAATCTCGTCGGGCAGGTTGCGCAGGGCCTGCTCGAGCAACGCCAAGACGTCCTCGCGCGGCACCAGGGCCGAGTTGGACAGCGGCATCTGCTTGGCGCCGGCGACGAGCTCGATGAGCTGGCGCAGGTCCTCTTCGATGTCGCGGCGAGCGTGATGGGCCGTCTCGGCTGGGAACTCCTCGAAGTCGTCGTAACCGTCGAACGTCGTCACTCGTGTCCCTCCGGGAACTTGTGCTCGAGGCGCTTGGCGACCGCCGCGGGCACGAAGGGCCGCACGTCCCCGCCGTAGCGCGCGACCTCACGCAGCAGGCGCGAGGCGATGAAAGAGTGGCTCGAGCTGGTCGGTATGAAGAGAGTCTCCACCCCGGACAGGGACCGATTCATCTGGGCCATCTGCAGCTCGCTTTCGAAGTCCGAGACGGCGCGCAGGCCCTTGACGATCGCGGTGGCCTCGACGTCGCGGGCCACGTTCACGAGCAGGGTGGAGATCGAGACGATGCGCACGTGGGGGATGTGCGCGCAGGACTCGGCGATCATCTCGCGGCGTTCTTCCAGGTCAAAGAGGGCTTCAGACTTCTGGGGGTTGCGAATCGCCGCGACCACGATCTCGTCGAAGATGTGCGCGGCGCGCTCAACCACCTCGAGGTGGCCGTTGTGAAAGGGGTCGAAGGACCCCGGGATCAGGCCAACGGTCACGCGGCGTCCTCGGGGGCCGATTCGAGCATCGTTACGAGCGTAGTGCCGTAACGCTTGGTTTTGGTGACCGTCCAGCCCGCCGCCTCGACGTAACGGTCGTTCTCGATGACCGCGCGCGCGGCCGGCACGTGCGCGAGCAGGCTCGTCGCGTCGAGCGGACCGTAGGGCGGATCGGCGAAGACCAGGTCGACCTCGGCCGGCGCTCGCCAGGCCGGCAGGGTCGCGCGCACGAAGACGGCCTCGCCGGCTAGGTGCAGGGACTCGTAGTTAGCCCGCGCCGCGGCGAGGCACGCCGGGTCCGAGTCCACGAAGTAGGCGCGCGCAGCCCCGCGCGAGAGGGCCTCCAGACCCATGGCCCCGGAACCGCAGTACAGGTCGGCGACCACCAGGTCCACCACCCCCCCGCGGCTTTCGATCATGGAGAAGATCGCCTCGCGGGCGAAGTCGGTGGTCGGGCGCACTCCGGGGGGCAACTTGGCCTTGAGGGCGCGTCCGCGTGCGGCGCCGCCGATGATTCTCACCGCTTCAGGCTACGTGATGGGACTAGGACTTGAACAAGAAGTCGGCCTCGTCGTCGCCGACGAAGAATCTGACCTCCTCAACGAGTTCGGGCACGTCCTCCAGACGCTCGCTGAGCCGTGTGGCCACGTCGCGCGCGGCGACCAGGAGATCCTCGTCGGCGCGCAGTCGCGCCAGACGCAGGTCGCTGCGCCCACGCTGGCGCGCCCCATAGAGCGTGCCCTCGCCTCGCTGGTCGAGGTCGATCTCAGCGATCTCGAACCCGTCGGTCGTCGCGACCAAGGCCTCCAGGCGGGCTTGAGCGTCTTCGCTCGGGGCCGAGCCGAGCAACAGGCAGCGCCCGCGGGCCGCTCCGCGCCCGACGCGCCCGCGCAGCTGGTGCAGTTGGGCCAGTCCGAAGCGCCACGCGTCTTCGATCACCATGACCGTCGCGTTGGCCACGTCGACGCCGACCTCGATGACCACCGTGGCCACGAGCACGTCGACGTCGCCGTCGCGAAAGCGCCGGGTGGCCTCGTCCTTGTCAGCCCCGGGCATCTGGCCGTGCAAGAGCCCGAGTCGCAGTCCCTCGAGGGGCCCGGCTGCCAGGCGCTCAAACTCGGCGACCGCGCTCGCGGCTTCGACGGCGTCTGAACCCTCCACGAGGGGACAGACCACGTAGGCCTGGTGTCCCGCGGCAACCTCGTCGCGCACCACGCGCCAGCACTCGTCTTCGTCGTCGAGCCAACTCGTCGCGATGGGCTCGCGGCCTTCGGGCATCTCGTCGAGCACCGAGCGATCGAGGTCGCCGAAGACCACCATCGCCGCGGTGCGCGGGATCGGCGTGGCCGTCATGACCAGCACGTCGGGGTCGCGGCCCTCGCGAGAGTGCTCGCGTCCTTTCTCGCGCAGCACCGCTCGCTGTTCGACGCCGAAGCGGTGCTGCTCATCGATCACGATGATTCCCAGGGCGGCGAAGGCGACGTCATCCGAGAGCAGCGCGTGAGTTCCCACGACGACGTCGATCGATCCGTCGGCGAGCCCGGCGAGGATGCGGCGGCGCTCGGGCGCGCGCGTGCGACCGGTGAGGACCTCGACCTGGATCGCGCGACGGCCCCCGAGGACGCGTTCGTCAACGACGTCGAGTCGCGTGAAGTCGCGCCGTAACGAGTTCACGTGCTGTTCGGCCAGGACCTCGGTCGGGGCCATCACCACCGCCTGGCGCCCTCCAGCGAGGGCCACGGCGATCGCCGCCGTGGCGACCAGGGTCTTGCCCGACCCGACGTCGCCCTGGAGCAGACGGTGCATCGGCAGATCCGCGGACATGTCGGCGGCGATCTCACCGAGCACGCGTCGCTGGGCACGGGTAAGGGCGAAGGGGTGCCCGGCGAGAAAGCGCCGCAGGAGGCTCGATCCTTCGTCGACGAGCTCACCGGGACCTACAGCCACGTCCGCGGGCTCCACTGCGTGGGCCACCCCGCGCGCCTGCGCGCGCGCGTGGCGCCGCCCGAGGGCGAGCACCAACTGAAGACGCACGAACTCGTCGAAGGCCAGGCGGCGCCTCGCGGGTTCGACGTCGGCGACGTCGCCAGGCAGATGGATGCCCCAGAGCGACGCCGTGCGATCGAGGAGCCCCAGGCCCTCGCGCACCTCGAGCGGCAGCGGGTCGAGGAACTCTCCGGCGCGGCGCAGGGACTCCTCGACGAGCCCGCCCAACTCCCAACTGGTCACCCCCGCGCGCGCCGAGGCCGGATAGAGCGCCACCACTCGACCCACGCGCGTGGGGTCGCGCCCCTCATCGGGCGCGCCGACCGCGACGTCGACCACCGGATTGGTCATCTGGCGTCGGCCCCGGTAGTCAGCGACCTTCGCGTAGAGCATGGCCCACGTGCCGACCGCGAGCTGGCGCTCGCGCCAGGGCTGGTTAAAGAAGACAACGTCGAGTGAGCCGCCCTCGTCGGCGACGGTCACCTCAACGAGGGAGCGCCCCTGACGCGTGCGCCGCGAGCGCACGCGCACCACCTGGGCCCAGACCGCCGCCTCCTCGCCGACCGCTAGGTCAGCGACGTCCACGCGGCGGGTGCGATCGAGGTAACGGCGCGGGTACGTCGTCAGGAGATCGAAGACCGTGTCGATGCCGATGCTGGCGAGCGCCGCGCGGCGTTTGGGCCCGACGTGACGCAACTGGTCGACGCCGATGTCGTTGAGTTCAACGAGGCGCCGGGGGCTCACTCGACGCCGAAGAGATACGGGTAGAGCGGCTGACCTCCGTGGTGCACCTCGACGGCCAGGGCCGGATACTCCTCGGCCAGGAACTCGCTGATGCGCCGGGTGTTGGCCGGCGTCGCGCCGTCGCCCTCGATGATCGTGACCAGTTCGTGGCCCTCGTGGATCAGGGACGCCAGTAGGGCGTTCGCGGCCACGGCGATCGAGTCGGCGATCGAGCGCACCCCCCTGGCGTCCAGTCCAATCCAGTCGCCCTCGCGCACCTCGCCCGCGTCGGTTGTCGTCGAGCGAACGGCTCGGGTCACTTCGCCGGCCACCACGCGCTGGGCGGACAAGCCCATCAGCGCCGCGTTCTCCACGGCTGAGGCGTCGGGGTCATAGGCGAGCAGCGCGGCGAAGCCCTCCACGATCGAGGCCGTCGCCACCACCACGACTTTCTGGTCGACAACCGCGTCGACCTGCTCGGCGGCCAGGCGGACGTTCTTGTTGTTAGGCAGGATCACCACCTCGCGCGAGCCGCTGGACTCGACCGCGGCCGCGAGCTGGGCAGTCGAGGGGTTCATCGACTGGCCCCCCGCGACGATCTCGCGCACGCCGAGCGAACGGAAGATCCTCGCCACGCCCTCACCGGCGGTCACCGCGACCACCGCCGTCGCCGGGGCCGGCTCGACCTCGAGTTCGCCGACGACGGCTTCGCGCACCCAACGCTCCTCAACGACCTGCTCGGCGAGGTCGGTCACGCGGATCTCGCGAGGCCGACCGGCTTCGACCCCGGCCTCGATGGAGGCGCCGATGTCGTCGGTGTGGATGTGACAGTTGTACAGGCCGTCCCCGCCGACGATCACGATGGAGTCGCCCAGTCCCGCCCACACCTCGCGAAAGGCCGCGACCGCCTCCTCGTTCGACTCGAGCAGGAACATGACCTCGTAGCGCAGCTCCGCGATGTCGCCCTCGGGCGGCGACTCCTGGACGTGAACGTCGATCGACTCAACGTCGGGCGCCACGGGTAGCGGGTCGTCGGCAACCACGTGGCACAGCGCGTCAAAGAGTAAGAGGAGTCCCGTTCCCCCGGAGTCAACGACGCCCGCCTGGGCGAGGACCGGCAGCTGCTCAGGGGTCTTGGCGAGGGCCTCGCGCGCTCGATCGCGCGCCGCGTGCACCAGCGCCGTCAGCGACGACGTCGCTCCTTGGGCGCCCTGGGCAGCGGCGCGGGCCACCGAGAGGATCGTTCCCTCGACCGGACGCAGCACGGCCTGGCGGGCCAGGACGTCAGCGTGCACCAACGAGTCGGCGAGGACCTGGGGGGTCACGACGGCCACGGCCTTGAAGCGCTCGACGAGTCCGCGCAAGAGCTGTGAGAGGATCACGCCGGAGTTGCCGCGCGCCCCCATTAGCGATCCCCTGGCGATGGCGCTGCACACCGACTCCATCGAGGCCTCTGAGCCCTCGGCGTCGAGCGCGGCGACCACGGATTCGACCGTGAGGGCCATATTCGTCCCCGTGTCGCCGTCGGGCACCGGGTAGACGTTGAGCCGGTTGATCACCTCGCGGTGCGAACGCAGAAGGCCCGCGAAGGTCGTCATGGCCGAGCGCAGGTCGCTGGCGGACAGCTTGGTCGGTGCGCTCATCGCAGTCGATGCTACAATGGCTCTTCGGTTTCTACCCGGGGTCGCGTTGACCCGCGCGGGCGACAAGGAGAAGGATCATCATGGCATCGGTCTGCGAAATCTGCGGCAAGAAGCCGTCCTTCGGCATGAACGTTTCGCACTCGCACCGTCGCACCAAGCGGCGCTGGAACCCGAACATTCAGCGCGTGCGCGCCCTCGTCGGCGGTACGCCGCGCCGCGTGAACGTCTGCACCGGCTGCCTGCGCTCGGGCAAGATCACCAAGCCCGCGCGCCGCGTCACCCCCTAACGCCCTCGCGAATCCTTCTTCAGTCCTAGAAGCGGTGCTGGAACCCGCCACGCTCTAACGGGGCGCCGTCGAGCGTGCGCGTCGCCGGATCGGCCACGATGCGACCAATGATGATCGGTCCACGAAGCCCGCGGTCGGCGAAGATGAGCCGCAGACGTCCGACGTCGCTGCTGGTCATCAGCAACTCGTAGTCCTCTCCCCCGTTGAGCGCCTCGTCGAGGGTCGCCCCGTCGGCCACCGGCACGTTGCTCAGCTCGAATCCCACGCCCGAGGCGTCGGCCATGCGGTGCAGATCGATCCCGATGCCGTCGGAGAGGTCCATCATCGCGTGCACCCCCGCGGCGCGCGCGGCCAGGCCCTCGGCCAGGCGTGGCCAGGGGCGGCGGTGCGCGATCACCAGCTCGTCGTCGAGTCCCGCCCCGGCGCGCCGGCGCCGAAGTCCGGCTGAGGAGCGACCCAGCGGTCCGCTCACCAGGATCTCGTCGCCCACCCGGGCCCCCGAGCGAAGCACCGCGCCGCGTCCCGGGCACTCACCGAAGACGGTCACCGCGACCGCGACGTCGGTTCCGCGCGCGAGGTCCCCGCCCACGATCGGGCATCCCGTCACCGCCGCCGCGTCGGCGATGCCGCGGTGGAGTTCTTCGAGATCGGTGCCAGGAGGTGAGGTCACCGCGACGACGGCTCCGCGAGGTCGGCCCCCCATCGCGGCCAGGTCCGACACCGCCGAGGCGACGGCCTTAAAGCCCAAATCCTCGAGTGGAAAAAGTTCAGCGTCGAGGTGCACGCCCAAGACTGCGATGTCGGTGCTGATCAAAGCCTGGCCCACGAAGGGCTCGAGAACGGCCGCGTCGTCGCCGACGTGAACCTCGCCCGGGGGGATCGTGCGGCGACCTACGATGGCAGCGATACGCTCCAAGAGGTCATCTTCACGCCGGGAGTGCTCTTCGTGAGCGGGTGGGTCCGACGGTGTGGTCATGACCGCAGTCGACATATCGTGCCGCGACGAGAGTCGTCGCGACTGGAGGATTTCACGTGACGTACCCCACCCGACACCGCCAACTCATCTCTTGGGTTGAAGAAGTCGCCCGTCTCACTACTCCCGATCGTATCCACTGGTGCGACGGATCGGCCGAGGAGTACGACGCGCTGTGTCAGCTCCTCGTCGATAACGGCACATTCACCAAGTTGTCGGACGCGAAGCGACCCAACAGCTACTACGCCGCTTCGGACCCGGGCGACGTCGCGCGCGTCGAGGATCGCACGTTCATCTGCTCGCGCGAGGAGATCGACGCCGGCCCGACCAACAACTGGCGCGACCCCGACGAGATGCGCGCCACGCTGAACGGCCTCTTCGCCGGCTCGATGAAGGGCCGCACGATGTACGTCATCCCCTTTTCGATGGGCCCCCTAGGATCGAACATCGCTCACATCGGCGTGGAGATCACCGACTCGGCCTACGTCGCAGTCTCGATGCGCATCATGACGCGCATGGGCACTGGCGCACTCGAGGTCCTCGGCGACGACGGCTTCTTCGTGCCGTGCCTGCACTCGGTGGGCGCTCCGCTCGCCGAGGGCGAGGCCGACGTGGCCTGGCCCTGTGACGCGGACAACAAGTACATCGTTCAGTTCCCCGAGACCCAGGAAATCATCTCCTACGGCTCGGGATACGGCGGCAACGCACTGCTGGGCAAGAAGTGCTTCGCCCTGCGCATCGCCTCAGTTCTCGCGCGCGACGCCGGCTGGCTGGCCGAGCACATGTTGATCTTGAAGCTCACGAACCCCGCCGGCGAGGCGCGCTACGTCGCCGGAGCGTTCCCCAGCGCGTGCGGTAAGACCAATCTGGCCATGCTCGTGCCGACGCTGCCGGGCTGGAAGGTCGAGACCATCGGCGACGACATCTGCTGGATGAAGCCGGGCCCCGACGGGCGTCTCTACGCGATCAACCCCGAGGCCGGCTTCTTCGGCGTAGCGCCGGGCACCAACATGCACACGAACCCCAACGCGATGCTCTCGATCGAGGCCAACACCATCTTCACCAACACCGCGCTGACCAAAGACGGCGACATTTGGTGGGAGGGAATGGGCGAGCCGCCCGAGGGACTCACCGACTGGCGCGGCCAGCCCTGGTCGAAGGACCTGGGCACGCCCGCCGCGCACCCCAACTCGCGCTTCACCGCCCCGGCCGGCCAGGACCCGGCGATCGCGCCCGAGTGGGAGGACCCGGCCGGTGTGCCCATCGACGCGATCCTCTTCGGCGGCCGGCGCGCCAGCGTGGTGCCTCTGGTGTTCCAGTCGCGCGACTGGGACCACGGCGTGTTCCTCGGCTCGATCATGGCCTCAGAGACCACGGCGGCCGCGGCCGGCGCAGTGGGTAACCTGCGCCGCGACCCCTTCGCGATGCTGCCCTTCTGCGGCTACAACATGGCCGACTACTTCGGACATTGGCTGACCTTCTCGGACCGCTTCGACCAGGCGAACTTGCCCAAGATCTTCTACGTCAACTGGTTCTTAAAGGGTGAGGACGGCAAGTTCATCTGGCCCGGCTACGGCGAGAACAGCCGGGTCCTCGAGTGGGTCTTTGAGCGAGTGGCCGGCCGTGGCGAGGCGGTGGAGACGCCCATCGGCCTCCTGCCCGCGCCCGGTGCTCTCAACGTCGAGGGCCTCAACCTGCCGGAGGCAGCTCTGGAGCGCCTGCTGCACGTTGACGTCGAGGCTTGGCGCCGCGAGGTGCCACTCATTCGCGAGCACTACGCGCAGTTCGCCGACCGGATCCCGCCGCGCCTGGTCGCCCAGGTGGACGACCTTGAGGCTCGCCTCGGCTAGTCAGCCGTCTCCGCGTCGGCGACGATGAGTCGCGGGCCCGAGGGCCAGTCGAAGTAGCGCCAGGTCCAGTTGATCATGACGCGCAGGCGATTACGGAATCCCACCAGATAGAACAGATGCAGGCCCAGCCACGCGAGCCAGCCGAGCGTTCCCTTGATCACCCCGCCGCGCGGCAGCTTGGCCACCGCCGCCTGGCGCCCGATGGTCGCCATGATGCCCTTGTTGCGGTAGTGGAAGTCCTGGGTGGGCTGGCCGTCGAGGACACGCAGGATCTGCGCAGCGCAGTGGCGACCCGACTGGATCGCCACTGGCGCGAGCTGCGGGCAGAACTCGGAGTCGTTGAGCGGCACCGCCGCCGCGTCGCCCACCGCCCAGACGTTGGTGCTGTCGACCAGGCGCAGGTCGGCCGTGACCCGCGCGCGCCCTCCCGGTCCCGGACTGACCTGGAGGTCGTGGGCCAGGGTGCCGCTGGCGGTCACGCCGGCCGCCCAGATCACCGCGGCCGTCGCCAGACGCTCGCCGTCGTCGAAACGGATGTGACCCTCTTCGACCTCGACGACCGAACGGCCGAAGTTGATCTCCACGCCCATCGAGCTGAGCTCTCGCAGCGCGTAGCGGCTCGCGTTCTCAGGAAACGCCGTGAGCAGGCGAGGCGCCAAGTCCACCAGCAGCACGCGCACGTCCTCGGGACGGATGCGCAGTCCGTCGCGACGGATCGCGATGCGCACGAGCTCAGATAACGCCCCGGCCGTCTCCACCCCGGTGGGACCGCCGCCGACGACGACGAAGGTCAGCTTCACGTTGGCGTGTTCGGCGGCGACGTCGGCCGCCTCCAGGCTCAGCAGGAGCCGGTTGCGCAGTCGCCGCGCGTCAGCGAGCGAATAGAGCGGCATGGCGTAGCGCGACGCGCCAGGGACGCCAAAGAACGCGGCCGTCGCGCCCGTGGCGACAACGAGGTGGTCAAAGGACATCTCGGCCCCGCCTTCGAGGATGACAACGCTGCGCGTGTGATCCACCTCGCGCACCTGGGCGTGGCGGAAACGAATGTTGGTGGCGTGGCCGAAGATCGTGCGAATCGGGTAGGCCACGTCCGCGGGCTCGAGGCCGGCTGTGGCCACCTGATAGAGCAGGGGCAAGAACGTGTGGAAGTTGTGCTTGTCGACGATCGTCACGCGCACGTTCTTGTTGGCGAGGCCTCGCGCGACCGCCACTCCGGCGAACCCACCGCCGATGATGACCACGTGGGCCGGTGGAGACTCGTTCGTGCTCGCCATGACCCATTACAGCATAGGAAGGCGCCTACGCCTCAACGACGAGAGTGACCCATCGCGTAGGCGATCGCCGCGACGAGTGTGACCAACGCGAGCAGGTGGTCGCCGTCGGCGAAGGAGAGACTGATCCCGACCGGGACCAGCGCGCCGACGACCCAGCCAAGTTGCTGGCGCACCGCGAATCGCGCGAAGGTCCGACCCTGCGCTCCGGGGGCCACGAGCCGCTGCGTGATCGCGTCGAAACTCGGCTGGGCGACGGCGGCCCACAGCCCGATCCACCCGGCGAAGATCGTCTGAGCGAGCAGGCTGGGCGCGAACGATGCCGCGATCGCACCCAGGGCGGTTCCGAGCAGTGAGAGCCCGAGCAGAGTCGACTCGCGCACGCGTTCGCGCACGCGTGTGACGAGCCCCAAGCCGGCCAGCGCGCCGACGGCACTCAGCACGAGGGCGACCGCGAACCAGCCGAGTCCCGCGTGGGCGCGACGCAGGCCGAAAGCGAGCAGGAACGTCGCGAATCCCACCGAGAAGCGCTGCAGGGACGCCGCGAGGAGCCCCCAAGCCACCTCGGTGTCGCCCAACGGATTGAGCGCGTGCACGTCGCGCTCGTCTTGGGACATGTGAAGAGGGTCCACGCGCGAGACGCGCGCCGGGCGCGGCAGGCGCAAGCTCGCAATTGTGGCGGCGGCGAAGACGACCGCGGCCATCACCAACACGCTCGGCGCGCCGAGACCCTTGAGAACTCCCGCCCCCACTGAGCCCACGATCAGCCCCGCCAGGGTACCGAGCAACGTGAGCTGCGCGTTGAAACCGGCGAACCCGCCGGACTGGGGACGATCGTTGACCGGCCAGCCGGCGCCGCCGACGTCGCCGGCGTGCTCGTGGAACTGCTGACTGCGGGCCATCTCGGGCACGAGGGCGCCGCGAGTGACGACGTAGAACTTCGAGGAGATCAGCACGAGGAACGCCTCGGGGTAGAGCCAGAGCGAGTTGAGATGTTGGGACATTGACCAGCACAGCAGCGTGCGCGCCCCGGCCGAGAGAGCGACAAGGACGCGACGCCCGTGCGTCGAGCGGTCGATCAGCGGTCCGAGCACCGGCGAAACGACAGCGAAGGGCGCAATCGTGATCAGCAGGTAGAGCAGGACCCGGCTCTTAGCCTCGGTCGGCGAGACCGAGAAGAACAACGACCCCGCGAGCGAGACGGTCACCAGCGTGTCGCCCGCCATCATGATCACGTGCACGAGCGCAAGCCGGCCAAAGGACGTGGTCTGGTCGAAGAGATCCTGGGCCGAGGCCCACGCCAATGAGCCGAGTCCGCGACCTCGCACGGCTTGAGACTAGGACATCGTGCGACGAGCGTTGGGACGGGTCAATTGGAGAAACAGGCTCGTCGATAGACGAGGTCGGGCAACGACCCCGCGTGGCAGTACGTCGAACGCGACACCGCACTCCACGTCCCCGTCGTGTCGGACATCAGTTCCGTCACGCTGACCTGGTTGCCGGCGACCGAGAGTGTCGCCCACAGGTACGCCCAGTCTCCCTCGCACCCGTAACTCTGGACCGACGTCACGTGGCTCAGCTGGCTGGTGAGAGCACTCGCCGTGCACGGTTCGCTGACCGGCGTCGGCGACGCCGTGGCTGTCGCGCGGGCCGAGAACAGGAGCAGTGAACCCGCGATGACGACGGCGCCCGCCAGGCGAAGGGCCTTCACGATCTCAGTTCAGCACATCTCGATCACGGGCACCTAGCAGGAACCGCCAGACAAGTAGTGCGACATCGGCTTGCCCGCTGGCGTCTTCGCCAACCAGATCCTGGGCCCCGTAGCGAACGGCCACCGCCTCGACGAGTCCCGCCATGGCCTCGGGCGTCGCGTCGGCTCGCAGCCAGCCCTGGCGCTGCCCGTAAGCGAGAGCGCGCGCGCACGCGTCGCTCACCCGCGTTTGGGTCGAGACGACGACCCCGCGCAGTGCCGGACGCGTCTCGGCCGCCGCGACGATCCGCGTGGTCATGGCGCGACCCACGCGCGTCGCGTCGTGGTTCGCCGGATCCAACAGCTCGCGCAGGCCCGCGTCGAACGACTCGCGCGACGCGGCCGAAGAGAGGATCTCCCAACGGGCGATTTCCTGCTCGGCGTGAGTGCAGAACAACGCCTCGTACGCCGCGTCGATCACTCCCTCGCGCGAGCCGAAATGGTGATAAACACTGCCGTAATTCACGCCCGTGGCCTGGCAGATTTCTGGGATTCGAATTCGTAGTTCATCCCCATCGAGCAGGCGCTCGGCGACCGCGTCCAACACGGCCTTCATCACCGGCGCAGAACGACTCTGCTTTGTCATTACTGGGCAGTGTACCGAGAGTTCCATCCCAAGGAAATTGGAACGTAAATCGAGCCCGATTTCGTCCTAATCACCGTTCTGGGCCAACCTGCTTGACTGGGGGGCTATGTCGAACACTCCGATCCGCCTCCAGATCATCCTCGGCAGCACGCGACCCGTGCGGGCGGGCGAGGCCATCGCCCGCTGGGTGAGCGACGTAGCGAGCGCGCGTACTGACTTCGAGGTCGAGTTGATCGATCTGGCCCAGGTGAACCTGCCCCTTTTGGATGAGCCTCGCCAGCCCTCGCAAGGGGACTACCAGCACGAGCACACCCGCCGTTGGTCGGCGACGATACGCCGCGGCGACGCCGTCATCTTCGTGCTGCCCGAATATAACCACAGCTTCAACGCCGCGACGAAGAACGCGGTCGACTTCCTCTACGAAGAGTGGCGCTACAAGTCCGCGGGCATCGTCTGCTACGGCGGAGGCGCTCGCGGCACCCGCGCCGCCCAACATTTCAAGACGGTCCTGAGTGCACTCAAGATGACCCACGTGGGCGACGTCGCGGTCGGTCTGTCCGAGGTGCCGGTGGTCGACGGCGCCCTCGCCGCGACCCCCCAAATGACCCGAGCGCTGACGACCCTCCTCAACGAGACGGCACGACTCAGTCCCCACTTGCGCAGCTTGCGAGAGGACGCAGGCATCGCGCCCCACTAGGGTCATGGGGTGGCTGACGTGAAACCGACGAGCGCCAAGACCCGTCTCAACGGTCCTGACTCGGTGATCAGGCTGTCGATGTCCATCATCGAGTACTCGATCGTGCTGAGCCTCCTGATCGTTGCCGGTGACGTGCTGGTGCGTACCATCGTGGACTTCGTGCGCGTCAACTCCGCGGTGCCCGAGGCGGTGGTGACCGCGATCGACGGCATCCTCGTCGTGATCATCTTGATCGACATCGCCCACACCGTCTTCGGCAATCTGCGGTCCTTCACCTTTCCGGTGCGTCCCTTCCTCGTGATCGGCATCCTCGCGGGCGTGCGAGACATTCTCAGCGCCTCGGCCCACCTCACGTTGGACACGTCGCTGCCCGCCGTCCAGTTCCGTGACACCCTGATCTCTCTAGGCGTCGGCGTGGGCGTCGTCGTCTTCTTGCTCCTCGGCCTGCTCATCTTGCGCTTCGCCCAGCACCGCGACGAAGGTCGAGTCAGCCATTCAGCGCGTAGACAACCGTCACGAGAGCATTGACCGTTGCCGTGCCTCGCTGGAGCGGCACTGACGCCTTCGCCGCCGGGAACCCGGTGCCGTAGACGGCGTAGGGCAACGGCGACGCCGTGTTCTGCTCGGAGATCTTTATGACTCGCCCGAGGCTCGCGCCCCCAGCACTCGCGTATTCTCCCGCGGCCGCCCGCGCGTTCTTTATCGCGTCCGCACGTGCCGCGGCCAGGACTCGAGACTGGTTCGACAACGAGAACGTGACCCCGTAGAGCTGGGCGCCGTTGCCAGCGACGCGCACGGCGGCGTCAAGGGTCCGACCCGCGCTCGCCAGACGATGAGTCACGACACTCAGAACGTCACTGACGGTAAAGCCAGTGACAACTCCCGACGAGTTCGTGTTGGTCGAGATGTCAAGACCCGTCGTCTGCATGTCCTTTCGCGCAATCCCGTTCGCGATGAGCGAGGACTCGAGAGCTCCCACCCGAGCATTGTTCTCCTCCAGGGCGGCCGAGGCCGTTATGGCTGTCGAGTTCACCCCGATCTGATAGCTAAGCGTGTCGGGCGCGCCCTGCGCGGTTCCATTGCCGGTGACCGTGACGGTCGACGCGACCACGGTCGATCCCGGATGACGCACGAGGACCGCACTGACGACCAGCGCGGCGCCCACGACGACGGCCGCGACCGCTCCTCGCCACAGCCCCGCGCGACTCCGCCCACTGTCGATGACCTCAACCATGATCCTCCTCTGTTCACCTCTGACGTGTCCGACGGGGCCCGCGCCTTACGCGACGAGCACTATCGTCAGCCCATGGACGCACCCACCCGCCGCGAATTCCTTGCGCGCGGGGCCGCCTGGGGGGCGCTCGGGCTTGGCGTGGCGGCGGGCGCCGTGCTCTCGGGCTGCGCGTCGACGACCCCCGCCTCAGGCCCCACGACGGCCGCGCCGCGGCGCCCCGCGAGTGAAGTCGAATGGCGACGACTGGCCCGCACCCTGCGCGGCACCCTGGTGCGACCCGGTGACCTCGCCTACGCGCAGGGCCGACTCCTCTTCGACGTCGCGGTGGCACCATCACGTCCCCAGGGAATCGCCTACTGCGCATCGAACGACGACGTCGCGCGATGTCTCGCCTTCGCGCGCGAGCACGACATCGCGGTCACCTCAAGGTCCGGCGGACATAGTTATGCGGGTTACTCGTGCAACGACGGACTGGTCATCGACGTAACGCTGCTCTCTCGCGTAAAGGTCGACAACTCGTCCTCGCGCGTCGTCGTCGGCGCAGGAACGCGCCTCATCGATCTCTACGACGCACTGGCCCAGCACAGACGACTCGTGCCGGCGGGCTCGTGTCCGAGCGTTGGCGTGGCGGGACTCACCCTCGGCGGCGGGGTCGGTGTGCTGACTCGTCGGTACGGGCTCACGTGCGACAACCTGCTGGAGACGACCACGGTGCTCGCCGACTCGACGACTCTCACGGTGAACGACTCGACTCACCCCGAGCTTCTGTGGGCCCAGCGCGGCGGTGGCGGCGGCAACTTCGGCGTGACGACGCAACTGACCTACCGCACTCACGACCTTCCCACTCTCACACTCTTCAGCCTTCACTTTCCGTGGGCCGCGGCCCGCGACGTCCTGATGGCGTGGATGTCGTGGATTCCCCACCAGAGCGACGACCTCTGGACGAACTGTCTCCTCGAGAGCGCTGGCGCCGACGGACTCGGCGTCTCGGTGAGCGGCGTCTGGTGCGGATTTCCGTCGAGCCTCGACGGGCTGGTCAACTCCTTCATCGCCGAGACCCACGCGACACCCACCTCGCGATTCGTCGGCGGCGACGACTACCTCGCGGCGATGGCCATCGAGGCTGGCTGCAGCTCGCTCTCGATTGCCGCGTGCCACTTGAGCGGAGAGGGAGCGGGCGTCCTCGGCCGCGCGGCCTTTCACGCCAAGTCGAGCTTCGTCGTCGCACCGTGGAGCGCCGCGCGTGTCGAGAATGCGCTGGGCTCACTCGAGCAACTCGCCGGGCGCAGTCCCGACCTAGGCGCCGCCCTCGCCTTTGACGCCCTCGGCGGGGCCGTCTCGCGCGTGGGCGCCGACGCGACCGCCTTCGCCCACCGTTCGGCCATCGCCGACATCCAGGCGACGCACTCGTGGTCCACCTACTCGTCGCGCGCGCAAGTGGCCGCCGGTGACGAGTGGCTAGGCCAGCTGGCGGCTCACGTCTTCGAATCGGCTGCCGGAGCGTACGTCAACTACATCGACCCCACCCTTGACGGCTGGCTCGACGCCTACTACGGCGACCACGTCGCGCACTTGAGCCGGGTAAAGCGATGGGCCGATCCCGATGACGTCTTTCACTTCGCCCAGTCGATCCCCCTCCGAGCACCGTTGTAACGCTCTCCCACCACCCGACGGCGGAACCTGAACCGTTGCCAAACTGGATGTCCTGCGATCTTCCCGAACGATCACGTCGCGCCGGGGCGACGGCGAGACTGCGGCCGGCTAACCCATGCTCACAAACTCGAGCTGGACGTTGTCGGGGTCGCGAAAAACGACGACGGAGTAGCCCACCTGGTCGTTGACGGGCGAATGCTCAATCCCCAACTCGCTCAAACGGGCCTGCCAGGCCTCGAGCTCCTCGTGGTTCTTCACGCCGAAACTCACGTGGTCGAGTCCCGTGACGACCTCACTGAAGCGCTCGGAATCGTTGGCGTCGTGGGCGTGAAGGCCCACCATGACTGAGAAATCGTGGGTGGCGAGCAAGACGAAGCTGCCGGCGCCGTCCGGGTGGGGGCCCTCCATCACCCGCGTTAGCCCCAGCACCTCCTCGTACCAGGACACGCTGCGCGCGACATCGGTCACCGTGAGTGCCACGTGATTGATATTCGAGATCTCTGGCATTCGTTCACTCCCTCATTCCCCGAGGTGGGCACAGCCCACGATGAGGACAATCTACGGAGCCGCGACCCAGGAGTAAAGCCCAGTGGGGGCCACGTGACCAATCGCTCGTCCAAGAGTTCTCCTCCCGGGAGCCGTGAATTGCGAAGCGCGATGCGTGAACGTCGTCGCGGGTGGTCCAAGGCGGGTGTGGCCACATCCTCATGGTCGATCATCCCACTGCGCGGTGCCCCCACGATCACCCCGTCCGTTCGCTGGCCGAATGACCCATGAGACCCGAACGCGGCTGAAACCTGACTGAGACAGCTTCTAACGACGGGCTCAGCCCGCTCAACTGGCAACTACCCGTCACCGACTGGAGAACAACCTCTCCGTCGTCCACTTTCGACTTTCTGTCCACACTCTGCGCCACCGTCCGTGTCACGTGAGCCGACGGTGAAGAATGCGGCTGCGAGCGGGTAGAGGCCACAACCGAACAGATACCCCCGCGATCTGTGGCCGGCACGCCGTAGGCGAAGGGGCATGGCTGAAAGTGGCGATCCTCCCCTAGAGTCGAAATCAAGAGCGGTTCCGTTCATTGTTGAATTTCCACCCGCCGCAGTGACGGGCACTTGACCTGGAGGTGTGCGGTGGGTCGTGGTGAATGGACGTTGACGGCTACGTCTACCGCATCCAAGGTCGGGTCTCACATTCGGCAACGCGAGGTACCGCGCCCGTTTCTCCTTCTCGAACGCCAGCGGCTGTTGTGGGAGGAGCTGATTGGAGCGTCCTCTCCCCGGCAAAGTCGTTGATCTCGAGTGCGAAATGGTTGACGGCACCAGCCGGTCACTGTGAACGCAAATCGTCGCTAGCAAAGAAAGAGGTGCGTTATGGCAGGAAAAGTTGAGAAGGTGAAGGGCCAAGTTGAAGAGGTCGTCGGCGTCCTCACTAATAATAAGAAGCTTGAGTCCCGAGGCAAGGCTGACCGCCGAGTTGGTAAGGCTAAAGAGAAGGTTGGCCGGGTTGAAGATGCTGTCGAGAAGCTGGCCAAGTCAGCGAAGAAGAAGGCCGGCAAGGTCAGTGACAGAGCCAAGGGTGCGTCGCATCGCCCGTAGTTCCAGCGCCGCCGCGGCGCTCTCGATCGGTACGTTTGCGTGCGCGCCTATCGAGGCTGCGTCCCGACGGCAGCGAGTGGGGTCACGAATCTATCGAGTAACTGAGGAGGTTTCATGATTATCTTTGGCATCGTTCTGCTCATCATTGGACTCATCACCGGGGTCGCAATCATTTGGACCATTGGAATGATCGTGTTGGTCATCGGGCTGGTTCTCTTGGTTGCGGGGACGCTGGGCCACGCCGTCGGGGGCCGACGACACTACTTCTAAACTCGCAAAATTCCGTGTAGCAAGCTGATCCAAGAAGGTTGGGACGATTACGCGTCTCGCGTCGCCATACGCCAGGCGCCGAGCGCGGTCCAGCCCACGAACCAGAGCACGATGACCACGATGGCCGCGGTGGTTGATTCGGGCACCAGGTGATCGCCACTTCCTGGACCTCCTCCACCGAAGACTTGGGGCAGCCGTTGCAACTGAGTGATCTCTAGTGAGTCCACTCATGCTGCACTCCTCACGGAGTTGTTCCGCCCGACTAACGCCGGACTTCCCTTTCGCGTGTCATTGCCAGCCGCTGAGAGAACCCCAGTCTGATGCTCGGCTCCACGCTTTTCCGGGACTCCAACTGAGCCCAGGCTCGCCCAACGGGCGAGATTGATGGCGGCGTTGTCGTCGCGCTGGTGTGAAGAGTTGCATTCTTCACAGGTCCAGTGCTCCAACCAGCCAATGCCTTGCACGTGACCACAGTCGTGGCACGTCTTGGAAGAAGGAAAGAACTGATCGGCTTCGATCAAGGTGGACCCGTACCAGGGACACTTGTAGCGAAGCTG
>JAJYGN010000004.1 GCA_021790675.1 Actinomycetes bacterium | reverse complement strand
GCACCTCGTCGCCGGTCACGGGCCCAGCCTACCGGGTGCTTCGCTTTACGAGGAGACTTCTAAAATCAAAGTATCCGGCGCCGTACTCGCGGCGTCGAGCGGACCGGGGGCGTCGAGCGCGAGAGCACCGGCGGCGCCTGCCGCGAGCGCGTGACGAAGAAGAAGGAGACGAGAGTGACGTTGTTTCGCCTGGACGCCAGCATCCGCACCGAGGGGTCGGTGAGCCGCGCGCTGGCCGACGTGGTGGAGGCCTCGTGGCGCGAGGCGCGGCCCGAGACGCCGGTCACCCACCGCGACCTCGGCATCGAGCCGCTCGACGCGCGCGCCTGGGCCCTGGCGGTCGGGGCCGGACGCCTCGACGTCGCCGCGCGCAGTCCCGAGCAGCGCGCCGCGGTGGATCTGGTGGCGGGACTGGTCGACGAGCTCCTCGACGCCGACGCCCTGCTCTTCGCGGTGCCCCTCTACAACTTCGGTATCTCCCAGCACGTCAAGACCTGGGTGGACCTGGTGCTCACCGATCCGCGCCTGGCCGCGGCCGGCGAGCGCCCCCTCGCCGGGCGCCCGGCGGTCGCGGTGGTGGTGCGCGGCGGCGCCTACGGCCCGGGCACGCCGCGTGAGGGGTGGGACCACGCGTCGGGCTGGATCCGGCGCATCCTCGCCGACGTGTGGGGGCTGGACCTGCGCGTGGTGGAGCGCGAGTTCACCCTGGTCGGGGTGAACCCGGCCCTCGACGAGTTCACCGACCTCGCCGCGACGATGCGCCACGAGGCGGAGCGCCTGGCCGCGGAGCACGGACGACACCTGGCCGGCGTGCGCTGAGTTGGACCTACCGCGTTCGCGGTGCCAAGGTGGGGGTGTCGGCGGCGACGCGTCCTCGATGCAGTGCGACCTCGCGCCGTTCGTCGCGATGAGACGCGCGGTGAAGAGGCGCGCAGAAGGAGGACGTCATGAGTGGACAGTTCGAGGGCAAGTCGGTGCTGGTCACCGGTGGGGGATCGGGAATCGGCGAGGCCACGGCGTTGGCGCTCGGAGCCGAAGGCGCGCGCGTGGTGGTGTTCGACCTCAACCTCGAGGGGGCGAGTGGGGTGGCCGAGCGCATCACCGGCGCGGGCGGCGAGGCCGTTGCCGCCTCGGGTGACGTGAGCCACCTGGAGGACGTGCGCGCGGCGGTGGCCCTGGCCGAGGAGCGCTTTGGGGCGCTGCACCTGGCTTTCAACAACGCCGGCATCGGCGGTCCGCTGGGCCCGATCGCCGACATCGACGTCGAGGGCTACCTGCACCTCATGGACGTGAACCTGCACTCGGTCTTCTACGGGATGCACGAGGAGATCCCCGCGATGCTGCGCGCCGGCGGCGGGGCGATCGTGAACAACTCGTCGATCCTGGGGTTGGTGGGTGACCCGACGGCCGCGCCCTACGTGGCGGCCAAGCACGGCATCGCCGGTATGACCAAGGCGGCGGCGCTGGCCTACGCCAGCCAGGGCATCCGCATCAACTCGGTGCACCCGGGCTACATCGAGACGCCGCTGCTGAGCGTGCTGCCCGACGAGGCCCGTCGCGAGCTGGTGGCGCTGCACCCGATCGGGCGGCTGGGTCGCGCCGAGGAGGTGGCTGACCTGGTGGTGTTCCTGCTCTCGGAGCGGGCCAGTTTCGTCACCGGCTCGCAGTACGTGGTCGACGGCGGGTACACCGCGCGGTAGCCGCGCCGGCGACCGGGACGCGGGGTGCGACAACGTCGGCGAGAGGAGCCGGACTGATCACGGGCGGCTCGAAGGGGCCGCCCGTGATCCCGTACGGGAGCGGCTTTGTGCGGCCAACCCCTCCAGCGGGACGAGGAGAGCGAACGAGACGAGCGAACTCGTGTTGCGAGGGATGCGTGAGGCCGAGTGGCGGTGATGTCGCCGACCGTAGGCGGAACGCTGGTCGCGTCTGATTACCGACACCTGGTAGTATTGTCCATATGGCAAAAGAGAAGGCCACAATTACCGTCGACCGAGAGAAGCTCGCCGAGGCGCGCGGCATGCTCGGCGCGCCCTCGGCGTCGGCGACGATCGACATCGCGCTGACCCAGCTCATCCGCCGCCGCCGGCTGCGCGCCGATCTGGCGGCGTACACGAGAACTCCGTCCACCGCTGAGGAGATAGCGCTCGGCATCGTGTCACCGGACTGGGATGATCTCGCTGACGACACCGACTGGGACTCTGACTGGTCCGAGGACCAGTGAGCGATCTCGCGGCCCGACGTGGCGAGATCTGGTTGGCCGAGCTCGACAAGCGTCGACCGGTGGTTGTGTTGACCCGTGACCCCCTGGGTCGAGTGCTGCACTCGGTGATCGTTGGCCCGGTCACGTCGACCATTCGTGGCCTGAGCACGGAGGTCGAGCTCTCGGAGGCCGATGGCGTGCGACGACCGTGTGTGGTGAACCTCGACAACCTTCAGCTCGTCCCTCGTTCACGGCTAGTTCGTCGCGTCGCCCGAGCGACTCCCGCCACGTTGCGGGCGATCTGCGTCGCGACTGCGGTCGCGATCGACTGCCCCGCATCGTGAGTGGCGCCCGTGGCGCCTCGCAGCACTCTTCTGCGCGGACCGCAGTGCTCTCTTCGCCTTCGCGGTCGTCCGTACGCCGAGCGGGCAAACTGCTGCGAGCGAGCCAGCTCGGAGACGCTGTCACGGTGCAGGAGTATGAGTCGGCGTATGGCGTGCTGGTCGCCTATCGGGCAGCTCATCAGTACCCTCTGGTCAAGGCGACGAGCAGTCTTCGAATGGCGGTGAGGGCCGAAGGCTGTCGGATTGAGGTCTCCCAACGTTTGAAGCGCATGAACACGATCCTGGACAAGTTGCGCCGCGAGCCTGAGATGGATTTGTCACGAATGCAGGACTTTGGTGGGTGTCGGGCGATTCTCGAGAACATTGAGGAGGTACGTCGCGTCGAGGCGCGAGTGCTCGGTGCCTATCGCAAGCGAGTCGGAGGTCAGCCCCCCGTCAAGGACTACATCGCTCAGCCCAAAGCGACGGGCTACCGAGGGGTGCACATTGTCACCATGTACGACGATCGGCGTGTCGAGGTTCAACTGCGAACCAGGGTGATGCACGAGTGGGCCGTCACGGTGGAGCGAGTCTCGGGTCTTACCGGCTTTAACCTCAAGAGCCATGAAGGGCCACCAGAGCTGAGGGAGCTCCTGGAGTTTGCCTCGACTCTTATGGCGATGGAGGAGGAGGGTCAGACGGTGGATGAGCAGTTGCACGGTCGCATGTCCGTTCTTCGTGAGGCGGCGCTAGAGTTTCTAAGTAGGTAACGCCGGTCAGGGGAGCAGATTAGATATGGCAGTGCTTCGTCACTTCTTGCTCGTGTTCGACCACAACAAGGGCGCGTTGATCGATATCCAAGAGTTCGGATCTGACGGCGACCGGGCAGTCGCCGCGTACGCGGAGAGAGAGCGCCAGTACCAGGACAATGACGCGATCGAGATCGTGCTGATCGGGTCCGATTCCTTGGAGACGGTTCGCATCACCCACGCGAATTACTTCGACGGATCTGCCGCCATCGGTGCGTCACCGTACCTCGCGGGTCTCTTCATTCGCTCCTGACTGTCTCCCCGTGATTCGTGGTTTTTCTCGCAGGGGGTGTCTGATGGCGCGCTGCGTGGAGTCGGGGGTGGTCGATCGCATCGTGCGCTGAATTGGCCCCGACGACGCGTCGTCGAACGGACGGTCCTGCGCGATACCCACCGTGGTCCGGGTGGCGGCGTCGGTGTGCGTCCACGCGGCGAGGAGGCCCGCGTCAACTCGGCGTGCCTCGGTTCTTTCGCGCCGCTGCTGCTGAGGATGTCGCCCGGGCGGCGGCTCTGGCCGCCTGGGCGCGGGCTGGCCCTACGGGTGCGGCGTCGCGCACGACGGGGTGACGCCGACCGCGCTGTGGGCGTCGAGGTAGTCGTGGGTGGCGGCGCGCCACGCCCCCAGGGAGAGCGCGGTCGCGCTCGGCGTGTCGAAGTTCTCGAAGGCCGTTCCCGTCACGGCCGACAGCCCGTCGTAGCGGTTGCAGTCCATCACCAGCGCGCGGCCGGCGTAGGGGGTCTCGATCACCACGAGTGGGTTGAGTCGGTCGCGCGCTCCGCCCCCGCCGATCACGTTGTGCTCGATCACCACGTCGCGCCAGTTGCCCGCCAGGTCGACCACGGGCGCGACGGCGTGATCCTGGACGTTCTGGCTCTGGTTGACGAAGACGTTGCCCGTTGCGACGACGTCACGCATCGACGAGCCACGTCCGAAGGTGTCGAGGTAGAGGGCGTCGTAGGCGTGGCCGGCCACCGTGGAGTGGCCGGGCAGGCCGGGCGG
>JAJYGN010000073.1 GCA_021790675.1 Actinomycetes bacterium | reverse complement strand
ACGGGACTGAGCCAGGGATATCTCCCTTCTATCTCGTGCCCCGACGCCAGCGACTGCGCGGCGACGGGCATCTACGTCGACGGTGCCGGCAACGACGTCGGCATGGTCGTGAACGAGGTGGCCGGCCACTGGCGCGTCGCCACCGCGATCGTCGCACCGGCCAACGCCGCCGCGGTGCCGAGTGTCACGCCCTACTGGATCTCGTGCGCGAGCGCCGGCAACTGCGCCGTCGTCGGCTCCTATCTCGACGGCTCGGGCAACACCGACGCCCTCGCCGTCAACGAAGTGAATGGCGTCTGGCGCGCCGCCACCGCGATCGTCCTGCCCGGTGACGCCGCCACCCAGGGCCAGAACGCCCTGCTGCGCTCGGTGAACTGCTCCGCGCCGGGCGCGTGCAGTGCGATCGGCACCTACGCCGACGCCACGAGCCCGGTGGCGCGCACGCTGGGCATGACCGTCAACGAGGTGAACGGCGTCTGGCGCGCCGCCCAGAGCGTCACGCTACCCGCCGGCACCAACGCGACGCCGTTGGTGTCACTCTCGAACCTCGCGTGCGCGAGCGCCGGCAACTGCGCGGCGACCGGCAGCTACCTCGACGCCAACAACGTCACGCGCGGCCTGCTCGTCACCGAGACCGCCGGGGTGTGGGGCGCGGCGACGACCCTGCTCGATCCGGCCAACGCCAGCGCCTACGCGCTGGCCCAGGTGAGCTCGCTTGACTGCCCCGCCGCCGGCACCTGCAGCGCGATCGGCACCTACGAGACGGCCGACGGGCACGCCGCGGGCTTCACTCTCGACGAGCGCCACGGCCGTTGGCAACGCGCGGTGATGATGCGCCTGCCCGTCGCGCCCACCGTCAACCCTCACGTCTTCTTCTACGGCTTCGCCGGCGTGGCCTGCGCGAGCGCCGGCAACTGCGCGACCGGCGGGCAGTACCGCGACGCGAACGGCACCTACCAGGCCTTCGTCGTGAACGAGGTGCACGGCGTCTGGCGCAACGCGACGCGCGTCGCACTGCCCGCAGGCGCCTCGGCCGGGCACAACGGCGGCGTGGTCGCCCTGACCTGTCCCGCGCTCGGGGCGTGCCGGGCCGGCGCCGCCTACCTCGACGCTCACGGCAACTACCAGGCGCTGCTGCTGAGCGAGTCGGGCAACGTCTGGCGCGGAGCTCAGACCGTGAGCCTGCCGGGGGGTGCGACGAGCGTGGGAGTCGCCGGGGGGGTCTACGCGATCGTCTGCGTCGCGGCGAACCGCTGCGTGGCGGCGGGCAGCTACCTGGCCAGTGCCACGACCTACATGGGATTCACGGTCACGACCCGCTAAATCTCAAGGTTTCATCTGCGAGCCACCCGGGGGTCGCGACACCGTCACCTTCGCGTAACCCGCGCTTCCTAGCGTGACGCCATGAGCGTGGCGCCGCTGGCCGATCCCCGGTCGAGCGAACACGCCCCGAGCGCGCGCGCGACCCTCCTCGTCGTCGACGACGAGGTGAGCTACCGCGACGCGCTCGACGTCGGTCTGACCCACGAGGGCTATCGCGTGGTGACCGCGGGCTCGATCGCCGAGGCTCGCGCGGCGATTCTCGAGACGACCCCTCACCTGATCCTGCTCGACGTGATGCTGCCCGACGGCTCGGGAATCGACCTCTGCCGCGAGTTGACGCGCGAGTCGACGACCCCGGTCATCATGGTCAGCGCGCGCACGAGCGAGGTCGACGTCGTACTCGGTCTCGAGATCGGCGCGGCCGACTACGTGACCAAGCCCTACCGGCTGCGCGAGCTCGTCGCGCGCATCCGCGCGGTGCTGCGCCGCCCGACGCCCGTCGCCGAACCCGACACGATCACCTTCGGCGCGGTGACGATCGACTTCGTGCGGCGGCGCGTGACCCGCGGCGAGGTCGTGATCGAGATGAGCCGCAAGGAGTTCGATCTCCTCGCACTCTTCGCATCGCACCTGGGCGACGTCGTGACCCGCGAGGTCTGCCTCGACACGCTGTGGTGGGGCCTCGACCTCGCCGACTCGCGCACCCTCGACACCCACGTCAAGCGCCTGCGCCAGAAGATCGAGCAGACTCCGGCGACGCCGCGCCACCTGGTGACGGTGCGCGGGGTCGGATTCCGCCTCGACCCGTAGGCTCGCGGCGTGCGCGTTGGTGACCCCGCCCCCGACTTCCGCCTCCGCGACCAGGACGGCGTCGAGCGGCGCCTGGCGGACTTCCTCGCGATGGGCCCCGTGGTGCTCTTCTTCTATCCCGCGGCCTCGACGTCGGGCTGCACGCGCGAGACCTGCCACTTCCGCGACCTCGCTGGCGAGTTCGCCGCGCACCGCGCGAGCCGGGTGGGCATCTCCATGGACGCGGTCGACAAGCAGGCGGCCTTCGCCGCGCACAACCGTCTGGACTATCCCCTGCTCGCGGACGTGGGCGGCGCTGTGGCGCGCCTCTACGGCGTCAAGCGCTCCCTCGATGTCCTGCGGGTGCGACGCACGACCTTCGTCATCGACGAGAGCGGCGTCGTGCGCGAAATCGTCGCGAGCGAGCTCAACATGAACGTGCACGCCGACCGCGCGCTGGCGGCCCTGTCCACGCTCTAATTCAATTCAGCCCGCGATGAGCGATGGTGCCGGGTCGCTCAGGAACGCGCCGACGTGGGCGATGAACTGCGAGGCCAGCGCCCCGTCGATCTGACGATGGTCGAAGGACATCGACAACTCGACCACGTGGCGCACCACGACCTGGTCGTCGACGACCCAGGGGGCCTTCACCAGCTGGCCGACCGCGAGGATCGCCCCAGTGCCCGGCGGCAGGATCGGCATCGCGCCGTCCACCCCGAAGGGCCCGACGTTGGTGATGGTGAGCGTGGTGCCGGCCATCTCGGCGGGGGTCGTCGTGTTGTCGCGCGCCCGGTCCACCAGGCCGTTGAGCGCCTGGGCCATCGCCACGAGGCCGAGACGGTCGGCGTCTTTCACGTTGGGCACGATCAGT
The DNA here is from genome assembly GCA_021790675.1 of Actinomycetes bacterium. GTDB lineage: Bacteria > Actinomycetota > Acidimicrobiia > Acidimicrobiales > RAAP-2 > RAAP-2. The sequence goes on along the minus strand of JAJYGN010000073.1, from coordinate 17,248 downwards.
CCGCGCGGCGTGTTGGCGGCTATGCCCAGGTTGACGCTGCGGCGCACCACGACCTCGCTCGCGGCGGCGTCGAAGCTCGAGTTGATCCCGGGATAGGTGCGCGCGCCGTCGCACACGGCGAGCGCAGCGATGGTCAGCGGCGAAAGGCGGATTCCCTCGAGGCTCGGGCGCGACTTCAGCGACGCGAGCAGCTCAACCGTCTTGGTCGCGTCGACGCGCAGCCAGACGACGGCGTGCGGCGCGCTGAAGGCGCTCTGGGTCATCGCCTCGGACATTGTCTTCAGCACGCCCTTGACGGCGATGCGTTCCTCGGCCGGGCCGCTGTCCCACGGCTCGAGGTCGCGGCCAATGAAGCGCGAGGTCGTCGCCGGCGCCGCTAGGCGGGTCGCCACGCCCGCGCCGAGCAGCGCGTCGACGTCGGCGCGGGTGATAAGTCCGTCACGACCGGTGCCCCTGACGCGGGCCAGGTCGACGCCGTGCTGCTTGGCGTAGAGGCGAACGGGCGGGGTCGAGCGCGGCGACGCGCCCGGGGTCACACTTGGCGTCGCGGCCGCAGCGGGAGCTGCGGCGGGTGCCGGCGTGGCCGAGCCCTGTCGGCGGTGGCGCCGGGTGGGCGTGGCGTCTTCGTTGGAGACGCCGTATCCCACCAGCACCGAGGTGCGCGCCTCGGGCGCCGGTGCCGCTGTGGCGGCGGGCTCGGCGGCCGAAGTCGTCGCGTCCTCGCCATCGGATACCTCGAAGGTGATGAGGGGATGGTCCACTTCAATGGTGTCGCCGACGTTGCCGTGCAGGATCGTCACCGTGCCGGCGTAGGGGCTCGGCAGCTCGACGACGGCCTTAGCGGTCTCGATGTCGACCAGTGGCTGGTTGAGCGACACGACGTCGCCCACTGCGACCTTCCACTCGACGATGTCAGCCTCGACGAGACCCTCGCCGACGTCGGGAAGGAGGAAGACCTGCTCGCTCATGCATATCCCATCACTCGGTCGATCCCGTCGAGGACCCGGTCCACGCTCGGGCGGAAGGCGTCTTCGATGCGCGACGGCGGGTACGGCACGTGATAGCCGCTGACACGCACTCCCGGCGCGCGCAGCGAGTAGAAGCACCGCTCGGTCAGCTCGGCCACGATCTCCGAGCCCACCGAGGCGCTCTTAGTGGCCTCCTGGACGACCACGAGACGGCCGGTCTTCTCCACCGAGGCGATCATCGGGTCCAGGTCGAGCGGCGACAGCGAGCGAGCGTCGATCACCTCGACCGAGACGCCCTCGCCGGCCGCGGCCTCGGCCGCGCGTAACGCCGTCTTGACCATGGAGCCGTAGGCGACGACGGTCACGTCACTGCCCTCTCGGCGCACCTCGGCGTCGAAGAGTCCGCGCGGCGGGTTGTCGAGGTCGACCTCGCCCTTCTCCCAGTAGCGGCTCTTGGGCTCGCAGAAGATGACGGGGTCGTCGTGCTCGATCGACTGCTGGATCATCCAGTACGCGTCATTGGGCGTCGAGCAGGCGACGACGCGCAGCCCCGCGGTGTGCACGAAGTAGGCCTCGGGGCTCTCGGAGTGGTGCTCGATCGCGCCGATGCCGCCCTGGAAGGGCAGGCGGATCACGAGACCCATCGTGTAGACGCCGTCGGTGCGCTTGTGCAGCTTGGCCACCTGAGAAACGATCTGGTCGAAGGCGGGGTAGACAAAGCCGTCGAACTGAATCTCGACCACGGTGCGATAGCCGCGCACGGCAAGGCCCACCGCGGTGCCCACGATCGCCGACTCGGCGAGCGGCGCGTCGATCACGCGGTCCTCGCCGAAGTCCTTCTGCAGGCCGTCGGTGATGCGAAACACCCCGCCGAGCTTGCCGATGTCCTCGCCCATCAAGAGGACCCGGCGGTCCTTCTCCATCGCGCGGCGCAGCCCCTCGTTGAGGGCCTTAGCCATGGTCATGGTGGTCGTGGTCATCGCGGACCTACGCTGACGCCGAGTTCGATCATCTCGCGCCGACCCTCGTCGACGAGCGGGTGGGCGTCGGCGTAGACGTCGTCGAACATCGTGATGGGATCGGGTGCGTCCATCGCCAGCACGTCCTCTCTCAACTGCAGCGCGAGCGTCTCGGCTTCGGCCGCCACCTCGTCGAAGGCGGCCTTCTTCACCTTGTACTCGCGAGCCAGCAGGGCCTTGGTGCGCTCAACCGGGTCGCGGTGCTTCCACATCTCGACCTCGGCGTCGATGCGATAGCGCGTCGGGTCATCCGAGGTCGTGTGCGCGCCCATGCGGTACGTGTAGGCCTCGATCAAGGTCGGCCCGCCGCCGGCGCGCGCGTTGTCGAGGGCGCGCTTGGTGACCTCGTACATCGCCAGCACGTCATTGCCGTCCACTCGAAAGCCAGGGAAGCCAAAGCCGTGCGCACGATGATAGAGGGGGATCTTGGCCTGCAGCGAGCTGGGCTCGGAGATCGCCCACTGGTTGTTCTGCAGGATGAAGACGATGGGCGCATTGAACGACGCCGCCCACACAAAGGATTCCAGCACGTCGCCCTGGCTGGAGGCGCCGTCACCGAAGAAGGTCATGACGGCCTCTTCGGCACCGTCGCGCTGAACGCCCATGGCGTATCCCACGGCGTGTAGGGCCTGGTTGCCGAGGACGACCGTGGGCACCGAGTGGCGGTACTTCTGGGGGTCCCAACCGCCGGTCGTAGTCGCGCGAAAGATCCGCAGCATGTCCGCCGGCGGCACGCCGCGCGTCCAGGCGATGCCGTGCTCGCGGTACGAGGGAAACGTGAAGTCCATCGGCTCCAGCGCGCGGCCCGCACCGATCTGGGCAGCCTCTTGACCCTGCAGCGGCGCCCAGAGCGCGAGTTGGCCCTGACGCTGCAACGAGGTCGCCTCGTTGCACAGCCGCCGGATGATAACCATGTCGCGGTAGAAGGAGAACACCTCGTCCCCGCCGAGAGTGCTCTCGTACTCGGGGTGGGCGACGCGCTGTCCCTCGGGCGTCAGGAGTTGAATCAGTTCCTCGCCGATCATTCACCCTCCCTTGGGAAAACTCCATCGCCACACTATCCCCGTACCATGAGGGGGTGTCTAGGCTGCTCGTCGACCTGGGCCCGCTGCGACGCCACCGCAATATCCGCCTGCTGGTCGGCGGCCAGCTGGTCTCGCTGATGGGCAGCAGCCTCACCGTGGTGGCCGTGCCCTACCAGGTCTACAAGGAGACCCACTCGAGCCTGTGGGTGGGGCTCGCGAGCCTCATCCAGCTGCCCTTTCTCATCGCGGGCTCGCTCTGGGGCGGCGCGATGGGCGACCGGCTGAACCGGCGCACCCTGCTCGTGGCGAGTTCGATGGTCCTCGCCATCTTCTCCGCGGCGCTCGCCCTCAACGCCCAGACCAGTCGCGCGCACTTTCCCCTCCTGCTCGCCCTCGCCGCGCTCGCCGCCGGCGCCGCGGGTTTCGCCGGCCCGATCCGCCAGGCCACGATCCCGCGCCTCGTTGAAGGCGACGAGCTCGTCGCGACCTACTCGATCAACCAGGTCGTGATGAACGTGGCCACCGTCGTGGGACCGGCGATCGCGGGCGTGCTGCTGGCCAGTGTCTCGCTCGCCTCGTGCTACTGGGCCGACGCGGCCACGTTCGTGGTGCTGGCGGGGGCCGCGCGGGCGATGAGCAGCCTGCCGCCGAGTACCGAGCACGCCGGCGTCGCGGTCCTCGCCGCGATCCGCGACGGCTTCACCTACGTGCGTCGCCACGCGATCGCCCAGGCCGTCTACCTCGCCGATCTCAACGCGATGGTCTTCGGCCTGCCCCGTGCGCTCTTTCCCGCGGTGGCCCTGACCATCTATCAAGCGGGTCCGCGCACCCTCGGCCTGCTCTACGCCGCCCCCGGCGCGGGAGCACTCGTCATGGCGCTCGTCACTGGCTGGATCGCGCGCGTGCGCCGACGCGGACGCCTCGTCGTGCTCTCCGTCGCCGCCTGGGGTGGCGCCATGGCGGTCTTCGGCCTCGTGCACGTGGTGTGGGTGGGACTGGCTTGTCTCGCCGTCGCTGGCGCGATGGACGTCATCTCGACGGTGCTGCGCAGCACGATCCTGCAGTTGGCGATCACCGACGAGTTCCGCAGTCGCGTCTCCTCGATCCAGATGGCCGTGGTGACCGGCGGGCCGCGCCTGGGCGACCTCGAGTCCGGGGCGGTCGCGTCGCTGACCTCGACGTCGTTTTCGATCGTCTCGGGCGGGATCGCCTGCATCCTCGGCGTCTTCGCGCTGGCGCGCTGGCGGCCGGCCTTCTGGCGCGACGAGGCTCTCTAGAGGGGCTTGTTGCGCAGCGCGACCGTCGTCGTCGAGCCGTCACGGCGCAGGCCCGGCTTGCCGCGCGTGACGGTGGCCAGTTGTCCACAGGCCGCGTCGATCGAACGACCCCGCGTGTTGCGCACCGTGGCGTTCACCCCGCGCGCGATCAGCCCGTCGCGAAACGCGCGCACGCGCTCGGGCGCAGATCCGCGCACGAGATAGCCCGGGGTGGGGTTGAGGGGGATCAAGTTGACGTGCGCGGCCAGGGGCCGCGTGTAGGCGGCGAGCTCGTCGAGAGCACGATCGGTGTCGTTCACCCCGTCGATGAGGGCCCACTCGAAGCTCAGGCGCCGACCCGTCTCCTCGATCCAGTGCCGACAGGCCGCGGCCAGTCGCGTGAGGTCGTAGCGACGGTTGATCGGCGCGAGGTCGTTGCGCACCTCGTCGTTGGCCGAGTGCAAACTCACCGCCAGCGTGAGCGCCAGCCCCTCGCCGGCCAGGCGCTCGATCGCCGGCGCCACGCCGACCGTCGAGACAGTGAGGTGGCGCGCACTCATGCCACGCTCCTCGTGAAGTCGCCGCAGGACCCCGACGGTCACGTCGTAGTTGGCGAGCGGCTCGCCCATGCCCATGAAGACCACGTTAGAAAGTCGTCGCGGCGCTCCGGCGCGTGCGGCCACCACCACCTGCTCGATCACCTCGCCGACGCTGAGCTGGCGCGTGAAGCCCGCCTGGCCCGTCGCACAGAAGCTGCATCCCATGGCACATCCCGCCTGGGAGGAGACGCACACCGTCACCCGATCCTCGTAGGCCATGAGAACGGTCTCGATCGTCGCGCCGTCGTGCAGGGCGAAGACCCACCTGGTGGTCGCCCCGCCGTCACTGACGACCTCGTTGATCGCCGTCAGCGACGAAGGGTGCTCGAGGGCGAGGCGTTCGCGCAGCCCCTTGGGCAGCGTCGTCACCTCGTCGACGAGACGATCCTCGCGCCACAGTCCCCGCCAGAGCTGGTCGACGCGAAAGCGCGGCTCGCCCGTCAGGCTCGCCCCCAGTTCCTCGCGCGTCAGCTCGTACAGCGATCCCACGCATCCACGCTAGAGCGACGCGGCACTGCGCCAATCTCTGCTTGACTCGAAGGTGCCCGAGTGGGCGACAAAGGAGAGCGACATGGAGTTGACCAAGACCTCGGGAATCGTCACCGGCGGCGCCTCCGGCCTGGGCGAGGCGACGGCGCGCGCACTCGCCGCGCGCGGCGTCTCGGTCGTCGTGGCCGACCTGTCCGACGACAAGGGACTGGCCGTCGCGAGCGAGATCGGCGGGACCTACGTCCACTGCGACGTGACCAACACCGAGCAGGTCATCGCGGCCGTCGAGGCGGCGAAGGCTCTCGGCCCGCTGTGGAGCGTCGTCAACTGCGCCGGGATCGGCTGGGCGACGCGCACCATCGGCAAGGACGGCGAGTACGCGAGCGCCCACGACCTCGACGTCTACCGCAAGGTCATCGAGATCAACCTGATCGGCACCTTCAACGTCTGCCGGATCGCCGCGACGGCCATGAGCCACAACGAGCCCGACCCTGACGGGCTGCGCGGGGCCATCGTCAACACCGCCTCGGTCGCCGCCGAAGACGGTCAGATCGGTCAGGTGGCCTACTCCTCGTCCAAGGGCGGCGTGGTGGGACTGACCCTACCGCTCGCGCGCGACCTCGCGGCGATCGGCGTGCGGGCCAACTGCATCCTGCCCGGTCTCATCGACACCCCGATCTACGGCACCGGGGAGGCCTCCGAGGAGTTCAAGGCCCGCCTCGGCGCCGGCGTGCTCTTCCCCAAGCGCCTCGGGCACGCCAGCGAGTTTGCCTCGCTCGCGGTCGAACTGCTGGCGAACAGCTACATGAACGCCGAGTCCGTGCGCATCGACGCCGGCATCCGCATGCAGCCCAAATAGCTCTACGGACCGGTCCCCTCGTTCACGACCTTCCAGCCGGCAGCCGTCTGGGCGAGCACCACGAAGCTGATCGACCCGCCGGTGACCGGATAGGCCAAGTGGCGCACCTCGACCTCGACCGCGGCGGTCGCGTTCGCCGGCACCGTGCCGGTGTAGCTCGCCACCGAGCCGTCGGCGTTGGCGCAGTGGTGCACCCCGATCGTCTGGCTGGAGACCGCGAGGATCTTCTCGCGGTTTCCCACGACCGATATCGGCCCGAGGTGCTTGGCGCCGTAGTAGGCGGTGAGAGTCGCGAGCACATCGGCCGAGACCGCCCGCGTGGGCAGATTGAAGAAACTGGCACAGGCCGCGTAGCGCGGCGTCACCGGACTCGAGGTGGCCGCGACGCTCGTGCCCACGGTGTTGATCGCCGTGACCTTGATCACGTAGTCGGTGCCGTTGGTGAGACCAGTGATCGTGCAGCTCGTCGTGCTCGCCGAGCACCACTTTCCGCCCGGGCTCGCGCTCGCGTGGTAGTGGGTGACCGCACTGCCGCCGTCCTTGGCCGGCGCCGACCAGCTGACCGTCACGAGAGCGTCGCCGGCGACCACGCGCACCGACTGAGGAGCCGAGGGCGCCGTGTGGGCCGAGCGCGTCGCGACGCCCACGACGATGAGAGCGATGATGACAATCGCCAGCGTGACGACAGCCGAACGCCTCCAGGTCGAGGTGGACATAGTCAGACTCCTGCCTGCCCCTACCCCTTGCTTAACACCACCGTCGCGGAAAGAAAAATTCTCAGCGGAGCTGCGACGTGGTCCGCGGTTTCACCGCCTCGATCGTCGCCGACACCACGTAGTCGGTGACCTGGCGCCCGGGCGCCCACTGCTCGATGAAGGCCTTGCTCTCGTCCTTGGGCGCGACGCGAATGTCCACGAAACCGGCCGAGGCGATCATCTCCTCGAGCTCGGCGACGAGCGACGCGCCGGCGACGCACCCGCTGTAGAGGGCGAGGTCACCGCGCACCTCCTCGGGCAACTCGAGCGAGGCGACCACGTCGGAGACGGCGAGACGGCCGCCTTCTCGCAGGACCCGGAACGACTCGCGAAAGACGGCGGGCTTGTCGGGCGAGAGGTTGATCACGCAGTTCGAGATGATCACGTCGACGACGCCGTCGGCAACCGGGAGCCGCTCGATCTCGCCGAGGCGGAACTCCACGTTGGACAGTGAGCCCTTCTCGGCGTTGGCGCGTGAGCGGCTCACCATGGCCGGGGTCATGTCAACGCCGATCACGCAGCCCGTCTCGCCGACGGCGGCCGCGGCGAGGAAGGCGTCAAAGCCGGCCCCGCTGCCCAGGTCGAGCACCGTCTCGCCGGGTGCGAGCGCGGCGATGGCGCCCGGGTTGCCACAGCCCAGACCGAGGTCCGCGCCCTCGGGCACGGAGGAGACCTCCTCGACGGAGTAGCCGAGCGCGATCGAGGCGACCGACACCGGACCTGCGCCGCCGCAACACGACGACGACGCGCAGCTATCAGTGTCACTGAGGGCGATCTGGCTGTAGGTCTCGCGCACCGCGCTGCGGATCTGGTCGTTGGTGACCTGGGTCATGAGTCCCTCCTGGATCACGCTCGTCGAGTGACACCCTAGTGACCTATTTGATATTCGTCAAATAGCCTGGCAGACTGTCAACGATGCCCAAGTCACTGCCCCTCCTGATCGACGCTTCGCCGCTGTGCTGCACGCCGCTCGGCTCGTCCGATCCCTTGAGCGAAGCCGACGCCCTCGACCTCGCACTTCGCCTGAAGGCGCTCGCCGACCCCGTGCGACTTCGCCTCGTCGCCTTCATGCTCGACCAGCCGGGCACAGAGGCGTGCACCTGTGATCTGGCGCCCTACGTCGGACTCAGTGATCCGACCGTGAGCCACCACTTGAAGAGGCTCGAGGCCGCGGGGATCGTCACCAAGGAGCGCCGCGGCATGAACGTCTTCTACCGCGTCGTGCCCGAGGCGATCGACGCAATCGCGCGCGTGCTCACCGTCGCCAGCTGACGCCAGCCGTCGCTGGACACCGCGACCGTCCTACTGCGCGACCCAGCCCCCGTCGATCGACAGCGGCGCGCCCGTGATAGTCGACGCGGCCTCCGAGCACAGGAACACCGCCATCGCACCAATGGACTCGGGCGAGGTGAAGCGGTGCATTGGCTGCTTCTCGGCGAGCATCAGGCCGCTCTCGGTAAGAACGTCGGTGCCGGCGTCGCGCGCGCGGTCCTGGAGCTGGCGCTCGACCAGCGGGGTGAGGACCCACCCCGGGCAGATGGCGTTGACCGTCACGCCGTCGTTGGCCAGCTCGATCGCCGCGACCTTGGTCGCGCCGACCACCCCGTGCTTGGCCGCGACGTAGGCGACCTTGAAGGGGCTCGCCACGAGGCCGTGGGCCGAGGCGACGTTGATGATCCGCCCCCAGCCGCGCGCCTTCATCGAAGGAATCGCGGCACTCATCGTGTGAAACACCGAGGAGAGGTTGATCGCGATGATCGCGTCCCACCTCGCCGCCGGGAACTCCTCGATCGGCGCGACGAACTGGATGCCGGCGTTGTTGACGAGGATATCGAGGGATCCAAAACGCGCCTGCGTGGTCCTGACCAGCGCGGCCGCGGCCGCGGGATCGCTCAGGTCCGCACCGTCGTAGTCGACCTCGACTCCGAACTCGGCGGCCAGGTCGCGACAGAGCGCCGCGATCTCCTCGGCGTCGCCGAATCCGTTGATCATCACGTTCGCGCCCTCGCGCGCGAGCGCGCGGGCGATGGCGAGTCCGATGCCGCTCGTCGAACCCGTGACCAGTGCCGAGCGTCTCGTCAACGTCATTGCTTCCTCCTCTGACCCGCGACCAGCTGCTTCAACGACGGCGTGCGTCGGCGACTCACCAGACCCGCGACGCCGCCGGGCACGAAGAGCACGAAGAGCACGAAGAGCGCGCCCAGCAGGAACTGGGGCTGGGAGAGGGGCACGCGCAGAAACGACGGCAGCGTCGCGAACGAGGGCTGCGCGGCCACCTTGAGCAAGAACTGCTGGAGATAGACGTAGAGGATGGCGCCGGTGACCGCGCCCCAGCGGGTGCCAGCCCCACCGAGCACCACCATCACGAGGATGGACAGGGTCACCGTCGTCGAGGCCACGGCGCTGGGCACCGCGGTGCCAATCAGCAAGATGTAAGCGACGCCGCCGCCGGTGGCCACCAGCGACGACAATGTGTAGGACGCCAGCTTGTAGCCGAACGGCCGAACCCCGAGGACCTCGAGACGGCGCTCGTTCTCGCGGATGGCGACAAAGACGTGCCCGGTCGCCGACTCCGTAACGACCCAGACGACGGCGTAGGCGAGCACCAGGAAGCCGAAGGCGATCCAGTAGAGGTTGCGGGTGTTAGAGACCGCCCCCGACATGAACGCCGGCAGCCGCGCCGTGCTGAGCGCGAGTCCGGTGTCGCCACCCGTGAGGCCGTGCGGGTTGTCCTCGACCAGGTAGTAGAAGGCCTGGGCGAAGGCCAAGGTCACCATGGTGAAGGCGATGCCGCTCACGCGAAGGGCGATCGCGCCCAGCACGAGCGCGAGCACCAGCGACACGGCGAAGGTGAGGCCGAGGGCGCTCGCGAGGGGCCAGTTCCAGCGCGTCAGCGCGATGTCAAAGACGTAGACCCCGGTCGCGAAGTACATCACCGGCCCGAGCGACAAGAGTCCGGTGAAGCCGAACATCACGTCATAGCCCAGCGCCACTCCGGCGAAGATGAAGCACAGCGCCAAGACTTCGAGGGTGCCCGTCGAGTTCACGACGTTGACCGTGCCCGGCAGCACCCAGTCGACGTGCAGGGAGATGAACGGCACGATCGCGAAGAACACGCAGATGATCGCCCCAAGTGCGACGGCGACGCGCGAGCGTCTCACAGCGTGCTCCCGAACAGGCCGCGGGGCCGCCACTCGAGCACGACCGCGAGCAGCAAGACGACCGACAGGTTGCCGATCTCGGCCATGCCGGGGTGATTGCCCAGGTAGAAGTTCGTGTAGTCCTGGACGAGTCCCACCATCAACGCGGCGACCGCCGAGCCGCGGATCGAGCCCAGCCCGCCGATCACCACGACGATGAAGGCGAAGATCAGCAGGCTGTCGCCTTGGGTCGGCGAGACCAGCTCGCCGGAGAAGACCACCGCGTAGAGCAGCCCCGCCAGTCCGGCCATGGCGCCGCCGATCACGAAGACCAGCGTGAACGCGCGGGCCACGTTGATGCCTAGGGCGCTCACCATCGTGCGGTTCTCCACGCCGGCGCGGATGATGATGCCGTAGCGCGTGCGCCGCAAGAACCACTCGAGCGCGATCAGCACGACGAGGCCGCCGGCGAAGGCGACGTAGTCCGCGTTGGGCAGGCTGACTCCCGCGAAGTGCGAGGCCTCCATCATCCACAGGGGCACCGGCAGCGACTGAGGATTCGAGCCGAAGGCACCGAGCAGCAGGCCGGTCGCGGCGAGGTCGAGCCCGATGGTCACGAGAATCTGGCTGACCGGGCGCCCGTAGAGGGGCCGGATGACCAGCACCTCGGTCAGTCCCGCGGCGAGCGCGCCGCCGAGCACCGCGGCCACCAACGAGACCACGAAGATGACCGGGGCGCCCCACGACGCGGGCGCGTGGGTCGCGGCGTCCCACGCCGCGTACGCCCCCAGGGTCATGAACAGCCCGTGGGCGAAGTTCAAGATGTCCATCAGTCCGTAGATGAGCGACAGGCCCGACGCGGCGAGGAAGTAGATCGCGCCCAGGGCCACGCCGCTGAAGGTGAGAGAGAGGAAGACGGTCACGACGCCCCCGCCACGCCGAGGAACCGGCGAGCCATCACCGGGTCGTCGAGTTCGTCGGCCGCGCCAGTATGGACGACCTCGCCGTGGTCGAGCACGACGACACGCTGGGCCAGTCGTCGCACGACGGCGAGGTTCTGCTCCACGAGCAGCACCGTCGAGAGGGTGGCGACCCGCTCGAGGACTTCGGCGAGCTCGCTCACCAGACGCGGCGCCAGGCCCTTGGAGGGCTCGTCGACCAGAAGCAGAGGCCAGCCGTTGAGCAGCGCCCGAGCGATGGAGACCATCTGCTGCTGGCCGCCCGAGAGGGTGCCGGCCCGCTGGCGAGTGCGGGCGCGAAGCTCGGGAAACAGCGAGTAGACCTCGTCGTAGTGCGGCTCGGGCGTCTGCTCGGCGAGGCGCAGGTTCTCCTCGACGGTGAGCCCGGCGAAGACGTCGCGGTCCTCGGGCACGTAGCCGACCCCGAGGCGCACGATGCGATGCGTCGGCCAGCCCAACACGTCCGTGCCCAGGATGCGCACCGTTCCAGTGGCCGGCACGATTCCCAGCAGGGCGCGCAGCGTCGTCGTCTTGCCGACGCCGTTACGCCCGAGCAGGGCGGTCACTCCGCCGCGGGGAACCTCTAGTGAGACCCCCTGGAGGATGTGGGACCCGCCGATGGTGACGTGGAGGTCGGTGACGTCGAGGGCGTTGGTCACAGCGGCTGTCCCAGGTAGGCGCTCTGGACGTCCTCGTTGGCGATCACGGCGTCGGGCGGACCGCAGGCGAGGAGCCGGCCCGAGTCGAGCACGGCGATGGTGTCCGCGAGTCCCACGACGACACTCATGTGGTGCTCGACCATCAGCACGGTGCGGCCCTCAGCGTGCAGAGCGCCGATCAGCGTCGTCAGTAGCGGCACGTCCTCGGAGTGCACGCCGGCCATGGGCTCGTCCAAGAGCAGGACGCGCGCCTCGCCGGCGAGCAGGATCGCCAGCTCGAGCTTGCGCTTGTCGCCGTGCGAGAGCGAACCGGTCACGTGCATGGCCATCTCCTCGAGGCCGACACGCTCGAGGGCGTCGCGCGCGGCCAGGCTCGCCGCGTCCGCCGCGCGGGGTCGGCGCCAAAAGCGGGCGTTGCCGCCCAGGCGCGCCTGCGCCGAGAGTCGGGCGTTCTCGAACACCGAGAGCGAGTTGAACAGGCTCGACGTCTGGAAGGTTCGCCCCACCCCCAGGCGAGTCCGCCCGGCCGGCGTCACGCCGGTCACGTCGCGACCTTCGAGGTGGATCGAGCCCGCGCTCGCGCGCAGCAGTCCACTCAGCAGGTTGAGCAGGGTCGTCTTACCCGCCCCGTTGGGGCCGATGATGCCGAGGAAGCTCCCCGTCGGGACCGTGAGGTCGACGTCGGAGAGGATCTGGACACCGCCCACGTGAAACCCCAGCCCCGTCGCCATGAGGGCGGGAGGCTGGGGCTTCTCGTTGACGCTCATCGGAAGGGAGAAACTAGCCGCCGAAGTGCGCGACGACCGGCGGAGCAGTCTGGGCACTGGTGAGTGTCGCGAGGGTCACCGGCACGTAGGCCCCGGTCACCTTCGCCACGAGCTGGACCTGGAACATCGGCTGGAGCATCGCGTGATCCGAGGCGCGCACTGTTTGACGTCCCTTGGGAGCCATGAACGTCCAGCCCTCAAGACCCTTGATCATCTTGGAGACGTTGGTCCCCTGGCCCGTCTGGATCGCGCGCACCACCATCTGGGCCCACACGAATCCGTCAGCCGTGAAGAGGTCGGGGTACTGGTGGAAATCGGTGCGCATGCCCTTGATGAGGTAGTTGTTCACCGGGTTGTGCGGCGACTGCCAGTTGTAGAGGGACAGGTAGTTGAACTTCAACCCCGCGGTCCCGTAGAACTGGTAGGTCGCGACGTTCGCGAGGCCCGTGATCACCTTGGAGTTGGTGAAGATGCCCTGCTGGTCGAGCGCCTGGGCCAAGGGGGCCCCGGTCGCTCCGGCCCACGCGAGGAACACGATGTCCGGGTGCATGGCCTGGACCTGAAGGGCCGTTGGCGTGAAGTCCGTCGTCGTCAGCGGAACGAGGAGGCTCTTGACCGTGTCACCCAGCGAACCGAAGGCCGCGGTGGCGTCGGTCACGTAGGACTGGCCGAAGGCGAAGTCCTGACCGAGCACGAGGACAGTTTTTCCGGTGCCGAGGGCCTTGATGTAGGACTTCGCGGTCTGCACGTCCTGGTAGGTTTGGCGTCCGGAGCGGAACGTGTAGCGGTTCACCCCGGTCACCTGGTCAGCGGCTGCCGGACCCGAGATGTAGAGCACCTTGTTCTGCGCGGCGAGCGGGGCGAGCTCGGTGGCGATCCCTGAGTCCACCGTGCCGCCGATGATCTTGTAGCCCGCGCCCACGAAGCTCTTGAAGTCCGCCGCGGCGGTCGTCGGGTTGTCGGCGTCGTCAACGACGTTGAGCGAGACCTTCTGGCCGTTCACCTTGCCCGTGCCCTTGGTGGCGTACTGCAGACCGATTTTGACGCCCTGGAGCCACTCGGCCGTGTACGCCGAGAAGATTCCCGTCTTCTCGGTCACGATGCCGACCTTCACGGCAGCCTTGGCCTTGGCCTTGGTGGCGGCGCCCGAGAACTGCGCGGATCCCACCGCGGCGCTCAGCGCCAGGGTCGCGACCGCTAGCGGCACCACCGTCACTCTCACGTACCTTCTCATTGCTTCCTCCCAGACAGGCGCGTCCCCACGACCCGCGCGACCCTGAGTTAAGCAGAGCGCGGGAAAAATGTCAAGTGAATCATGTCTCATTTTAGAGTACGTTGGAGTCGTGGTCCCAGCGTCCGTCGGGAGGAGCCAATGAGACACATCGAGATTCGCCGCGATCCCGCCGACGTCGGCCTCGACGCAACGCGCCTGGAGAACCTGCGCCACCACCTCGACGGCTACGTCAGCGACCGACGCCTGAGCGGCTGGCTGCTCACGCTCGCGCGTGGCGGCGACGTCGTCTGGGTGGGCCGCGGCGGGCACCGCGACCGCGAGCGCGAGCACCCGGTCACCGACGACACCATTTGGCGCCTGTACTCGATGACCAAGCCGATCACCGCGGTGGCCGCCATGATCCTCTACGAGGAAGGCCACTTCGACCTCAACGACCCCGCGGGGCGCTGGATCGAGGAGCTGCGTGAGCCGCGCGTCTACGTGAGCGGCCCGGCGTCGGCGCCGGTGACGGTGCCGGCGATCGAGCCGGTGCGCGTGCACCACCTCTTGACTCACACGAGCGGTCTGACCTACGGATTCCAGAACCTCACGCCCATCGACGAGCTCTACCGGACCAAGGGCTACGACCTCGCTTACCCCGAGACCGTCACACTCGAAGAGGCAGTACACGACTGGTGCTCGGCGCCGCTGCTCTTCCAGCCGGGCACCGCGTGGAATTACTCCGTCGCCACCGACGTCATCGGACGGCTCATCGAGATCTGGAGCGGCCAGAGCCTCGACGAGTTCATCCGCACGCGCGTGTTGGATCCGCTCGGCATGGACGACACCGACTGGTACTGCCCGCCCGAGAAGCTCGACCGCCTGGCCATGCTCTACGCCTACAACGCCGGCGAGGCCGCGCGCCTCGAATCCCTCGCCGACGCCGCGACGCGCTGGCCCACCCTGCTCGCCGGAGGCGGTGGACTGCTCTCGAGCGCGCACGACTACCAGCGGTTCATGACGATGCTGCTCAACGCCGGTGAGCTCGACGGCACCCGGTTGCTCTCGAGCCGCACGGTGGGGCTGATGACACGCAACCACCTGCCCCACGAGGGCGACCTGCGCACCTTCGCGCGCGACTCCTTTAGCGAGGTCGGCCAGTCGGGCGTGGGATTCGGCCTGGGCATGTCCGTCGTGGCCCACCAGCCGACGAACCGGAGCCTCACTTCCGAGGGCACGGTCGCCTGGGGCGGGGCGGCGTCGACCTACTTCTGGGTCGACCCACGCGAGGAACTGACCGTCGGGTTCTACACCCAGTTGTTGCCCAGCTGGATCTACCCCGTGCGACGCGAGATCCAGCAGCTGGTCTACTCGTCGCTGGTGGACTAGGCGGTGGTCGAGGCTCGCCCAAGGGCTCGCACGCACGTCGATATCCTGAGGACGAAGAGGAGGTTCGCATGAACAAGGTGGTTGGCTCCGCGGCCGAGGCGGTAGCGGACATCGGCGACGGCGCGAGCATCGCCGTGGGCGGATTCGGACTCTGCGGCATCCCGAGTGTCCTACTCAGCGCGCTCTACGAGGCCGGCGCGAGCGATCTCGTCACCGTCTCGAACAACTGCGGCATCGACGGCGTGGGCCTGGGGCTGTTGCTCGGGGCCAAGCGCATCCGGCGTACTACCGGCTCCTACGTGGGCGAGAACAAGGAGTTCGAACGCCAGTTCCTCTCCGGTGAGCTCGAGGTCGAGCTCGTGCCCCAGGGCACCCTCGCCGAGCGCCTGCGCGCCGGTGGCGCGGGCATCGCCGCCTTCTATACGCCCGCCGGCGTCGGCACCCAGGTGGCCGAGGGCGGCCTGCCCTGGCGCTTCGACGGATCCGGCGCGGTCGCCCTGGCCTCGCCCGCCAAGGAGGTGCGCGACTTCGACGGGCGCGACTACGTCTTGGAGCGGGCGATCACCACCGACTTCGCCCTGGTGCACGCGCGTTACGGCGACGCCCACGGCAACCTCATCTACGAAAAGAGCGCCGCCAACTTCAATCCGCTGTGCGCCGCCGCCGGACGCGTCACAATCGCCGAGGTCGAAGAGCTCGTCGAGGTAGGCGAGCTCGACCCGATGCGCGTGCACACGCCGGGGATCTTCGTCCAGCGCGTAGTGACCGCGCCCCAGACCGAGAAGCTGATCGAGAAGAGGACGGTGGCACGATGACCTTGACCCGAGAGGAACTGGCCGCGCGCGTCGCCGCGGAGTTGAACGACGGTGACTACGTCAACCTGGGCATCGGCCTGCCCACCCTCGTGCCCAACTACGTGAGCGCGGATCGTCACGTCGTGCTGCACTCGGAGAACGGCGTCCTCGGCGTCGGCCCCTACCCCAGCGAGGACGCCGTCGACCCTGATCTGATCAACGCCGGCAAGGAAACCGTCACGGTCCTGCCCGGCGCGTCCTTCTTCGACTCGGCCACGTCGTTCTCCATGATCCGCGGCGGCCACGTCGACGTTGCGGTCCTGGGCGCCATGCAGGTGTCGGCGGCGGGTGACCTCGCCAACTGGATGATCCCCGGCAAGATGGTCAAGGGAATGGGCGGTGCGATGGACCTCGTCCACGGGGCCAAGCGTGTCATCGTCATGATGGAGCACGTCGCCAAAGACGGCACCCACAAGATCGTCTCGCAGTGCTCGCTGCCCCTCACTGGCCGCCACTGCGTCCAGCGCATCATCACCGACATGGCGGTGATCGACGTGACGCCCCAGGGTCTGAGCCTGCGCGAGCTGGCCCCGGGAGTCTCACTCGAGGAGGTTCGTGCGGCGACCGGCGCCGAACTCGCCGTCGACATGACCCCCGCGACGTGAGCGGTCCACGCTCGCCGCGAGCGAGGACGCGCAGCGCGCGGCTTCAGTAATCTCGGGTGCGTATGTCCCCGAACCCCTCCACACCCGGAACCAGGGGCACGACCGACGCAGCGCTGAAGGCGGGCGCGACCGGCCCACCGGATCGCCTCGACACCGCGCCGGCCACGCCGAGCGTCGCTCCCGCGAAGGGCAAGGGCGAGCGCACGCGCCGCAATCTTCTCCAGGCCGCCGAGGAGGTCTTCGGCGCCATGGGCTACCACGACGCCTCCATCGTGAAGATCACCGAGCTCGCCGGTGTGGCCCAGGGGACCTTCTACCTCTACTTCTCGAGCAAGCTGCAGATCTTCGACGAGGTGGTCGCCGACCTGAACCAGAGGGTGCGTCACGCCATGTCCGAAGCCGCGCGCGGCGCCACGACGCGCCTCGAGGCTGAGCGACTGGGATTCGCCGGCTTCTTCCGCTTCACCGCCGAGCATCCCGCCCTCTACCGCGTGATCCGCCAAGCGGAGTTCGTCTCGCCCCAAGCGCTGCGCCAGCACTACGAGACGATCATCGAGAGCTACATCCCGCACCTGGGTGACGCCATGGCCTCCGGAGAAGTGGCCCCGGGGGATCCGGCGGTACTGGCCTGGTCGCTGATTGCCGTCGGCGAGGCCATCGGGATGCGCTGGATCCTCTGGAACGAGGCGCAC
>JAJYGN010000062.1 GCA_021790675.1 Actinomycetes bacterium | reverse complement strand
ACTGACGCGTGGATCACTCGGCTCGTGACATCCCTGGCCAGTGAAGCCGCCCGAAGTGACGCGGCCCGCCGGGCCCTCGAACACCTCGTTATCGGAGGAAACCAATGAGTGAACACGTCAATGACCTTCCCGAGGCCACCGAGCATCGCCTCGAAGAGCTCGAGCACGGGCTCTTCACCTCCGACCTGTCGGTGAACGAGTTCCTCCTCGTGAAGGAAGCGGGCTTCCACCCGGTCGGTCTCGTCATGGGTTCGTCGATCTATCACACCGGGATCCAGACCCGAAAGTGGAGCCAGAGTCAGGAGTTAACCAAGCTCACCGAGGCGATGTACAACGCTCGCGAGCTGGCGATGACCCGCATGGAAGAGGAGGCCGCCGAGCTGGGCGCCGACGGCGTGGTCGGGGTTCGTCTCGACGTGAACTACTACGAGTGGGGCAAGGACGCGGCCGAGTTCATCGCCGTGGGCACCGCGGTCAAGGCCGAGGACGGCGTCTCTCGGCGCAACAAGCTCGGCAAGCCCTTCACCTCAGACCTCTCGGGCCAGGACTTCTGGACGCTCTCACAGACGGGCTACGCGCCCCAGGGGCTCGTCATGGGCACCTGTGTGTACCACATCGCCCATCGTGGTCTGGGCCAAACGCTGAGCTCGACGGGACAGAACGTCGAACTGCCCAACTTCACCCAGGCCCTGTACGAGGCCCGCGAGCTGGCGATGACCCGCATGCAGGACGAGTCGACGAGGCTCGGCGCGTCGGGCGTGGTCGGGGTCCGACTCGAGGAGAAGTCGCACCAGTGGGGTTCGCACACCATTGAATTCCTGGCCCTGGGCACGGCGGTCACGAAGACCGCCGAGGCCGTCACGCTCACCAAACCGATGACCATCATCTCCCTCGACAACTGATGACCGCTCACCCCGAGTCCGCCGACGTCACGCCGAGTTCGTTCACGTCCGGTCTCAGCGTCGCGGACTTCGCCGCGTGCCTCGCGATGGGTCTCGAACCGGTAGGCCTGGTCCAGGGGTTCTGCGCCATGCAGTCGAGTAACTACGCGGTCGGCGCCATGCAGCGGGGTCTTTCGCCCTACCAGGGTCAGTCCGGTTACGTCGAGAACTACCAGTGCCCGCACGGGATGGTCGCCGGCGAGCACCGGATGTGGGGCCAGAACTACGAGCAGACGTGGATCGAGCAGACGTGGAGCCAGGGGTTCGCGTCGGCCTACGCCCGCATGCTCGAAGAGGCGACCCATCTCGGGGCGGTCGGCGTCGTCGGCGTCGTCGACACCCAGAGCGCGCTCGTCGGCGCGGGCGTGATCGAGTTCCACCTTCGCGGAACGGCGGTTCGCCTCGCGGGCTCAAGCGCCACGTCGGCGACCCCGTGGACGACGTACCTGGCTGGGCAACGACTGGTCAAGGTCTTTGAAGCCGGGTTCGCACCCGTCTCGGTCGTGGCCTCCGTGGCCTCGGTCCGCGTGTGGGCCTACTGCATCACCGAGTATCTGATGGGCGGCAGCGGCGTCAGTGCGTGGTCGTCCAGCCCGTCCTCCACGGAGATCGACCAGATCGTGCGTGCCCACACCCAGTCACGGGCCATCGTGCGTGCCACGGCGCAATCCCAACTGCGCGGCGACAAGCTCCAGGGCGTGCAGTTGACGGTGGCCCAGCACGAGTATGAACGCGGCGACCTAGAGGTCCAGGCCATGCTCCGCGGGAATCGGGTACGGCGCTTCCGAGACTACGAAGCGCTACCGGCCCCACAACCAACGGTGCGACTGTCGTGACCGGCCCGAACCCTTCGACGAACATCGACGTGGCCGCCCTCGTGCGCGAGACGTTGTCCGCTCACACGAGCAACGTCTCCTCGGCCTCGACGACGTCCGATCTCTCGATTGACGAGGAGTTGAACCTCCACGCGATCGGTTGGGAGCCGGTCCAGCTCGTGAGCGGGTACTCGGTCTTCTCCACCCCGCTCGGTCTGTGGAGCTGGGGGCAAGGAGAGATCGTCGCGGCCGGTGAGGCGCACGCGAGCGCCTTTCGAAACGCCGCGAGTCGCCTCTGTGGCGAAGCGAGCGCCGCGGGAGCGCACGGTGTCGTCGGCGTTCATATCGAACGGTCGATCTACTCCACGCACACCGAGGTATCGATGATCGGCACCGCGGTTCGCCCCATTGGCGCCGGGCGGGTCGAACCAACTCGAGTCTTCGCTTCGGATCTGTCCGCGCGTGATTTCTCACGACTCATCATCGCGGGCTGGGAGCCCCTGGGCCTCGCCGTCGGCGCGAGCTTCGTCTACGCACCGCGACGATCGATGGGCGCCGTGTTCCAGCAACAGACCCAGAACGTCGAACTCACCAACTACACCGAAGCGATCTACTCGGCGCGGGAATTGGCGATGGACCGGATGCAGCGTTCCGCGATCAACCTCCACGGTTCGGGCGTCGTCGAGGTCAAGATCGTCGAAGGCCCGATGACCTTCGCGTCACACGCCGTCGGCTTCGCCGCGTGGGGAACCGTCGTACGGCTCGCGGGCGCAACCCATCGACTCCTGCACCCGACCATGGTGGTCTCCCTCGACGACGCCGAGGTGCTGTTCGACGCCGCGAACCTCGAGTAGCACTTGAATCGCCGACACCAGCGTTCCGCGCGCTGGCCCGGGCTCGCGCACACGCGACCAGCCCATAGTCAGGTTGGTGGACGAGGTGAGCACCTCGATCGACGCCTCGATCGCAGCCGACTCGCACAGCGACTGGCCGACAGTCGCCGTGCACCGATGGACGGAATCGAGCGAGTCAGGCGTCCAGCTGCGCCGCCCACTGCGCGGTCGTCACGACTGACGCCTGGCGAGGAAAGACCTTCTCCATCAAGACACGATGGACCTCGTCGTCGCCGTCAGCGCACGCGTCGTGCAGGATGGTCAACCGAAAGTCCAGATCAGCGGCTTGGCGCGTCGTCGACAACACGACGCCACTCGTGGCGATCCCCGTGAGGACCAGCGTGTCCACCGCGAGCGAACGAAGCACAACGTCAAGGTCGCTCCCGGCGAAGGCGCTCACGCGCCGTTTCGTGATAATCACGTCGCCCTCTCGCACCTCGAGAGCGGGGTGGATCTGCGTGGACGGATTCGACTCGCCGAGTGACTGGGACAGCACGGCCGCGGAGAACGACTTATTGTTCGCGCTGATCTCGGGCGTTCCATCACGGAACGCGACTCGAACGAACAGCACCGTTAGGCCGTGGTCGCGGGCGGCTGTGAGTGCCACCCCAACAGTGTTCAAGAGCTCGGCGCCTCTGTCCCCCAGACGCTCGACTATGCCGACCTGCATGTCCATCACCAGTAACGCTTCGCTCATCTCAACCTTTCACGACGTCAACCGTGTGCGACGCCCGTCCACGACCTACGAGCCGAGACTCTAACGGACCGACGCGACGACCTCCACACCGTTCGAACGCCTCCGCGACCGCCGGCGATCGCCACTGGCCGCGTCGCGTCCTTCTCCCTCGACGTCGTCCATTGATGGCTGTCCTCGCTACCGGCGTTTCGCGACGATCTCGGCGAAGCGGACTCTGATGAGACGTTCGACCAGTTCATCGGCGAGGGGATCCTGCACCGTGAACCGTAGTGCGCTCTTTGAGTGTGAGTAGCCGTCGAGCTCGTCGGCGAGTTGGTCGAGAACCGATCCACTGAAGGGCAGGTAACTCATGTGGTTCTTGAACGATGCGAATCCCCCGACGATGCCGCCGCTGACACGAAAGGCCGGGACACGATACGAAATGCACTGCTCGGCAGCGGGAACCAGTCGCAGCATCGTCACTCGGAGCCGCTCGAGGACCGACCGGTGGCCGGGTGGAAGCTTCTTCAGATAGCGGTCGATTTCGGCTTCACTCACGTTGGACCCTTCGTCTTTCTAGACACCGAGCAACTGGAACGCCATCGCTTGACGCTGCTCACTGTACTGGTGAACGACCGTGGCGAGGCGACGACGTCAGCCCCAGTGCACAAACAGGTGTGTTCGCGATGGCGCCCTCCCCAACGTACGGACTGTTCCAGGGCTGAACTGATCTACCACGAGGGGCGACGGAAGGGCGTCGAGGGCCTCGAGTGGACAACGCTCACGCTACGTCAACTGATTCAATCACCGACGACTGCGTGGCAAGATCGGCGTGGTCACGCCGGCGATGTTCGGGACCGAGTACTACGCTCAGACGACACCCGTGGATGACGCCGGTTTGGAAACGATCGCACCTCTATGAATCAGTGAAGCGGTTCAGTTCACAATGACGTGACAGATTTCATTGGTGCCCCCGGCAGGATTCGAACCTGCGCACACGGTTTAGGAAACCGATGCTCTATCCCCTGAGCTACGGGAGCATTACAGCGTTTTACTGCCCTACACTGAGGAAATGCTA
>JAJYGN010000021.1 GCA_021790675.1 Actinomycetes bacterium | reverse complement strand
GAGACTCCGCGGAAGAGAACGGCTAGAAACGCCGGTGATATCAGTGATGGTGCAGAGGCCACGCTCGATCATATAACCCATCGAGCATGCGTTACCTGGGATCCTTCGGTTTGTCAGTCCCATTAGGCTGGGGGGAACTTTTCCTGCTCGTCACCCCTCTTACAAACGGTCGTTTGCGAGAATCCCATGGCTGACGTAACTTCCGAATCAATGGCGGAATGAATAGTTGCCGGTTGCGTGCATATCACGGCACCCGCAAACTGCACTAACTCCACTTTGAAATTTGAATATGGACCTTGCAACGTTGCTGGTCGTGCAGATACACTCGAAAAAAATGAGAGGCCGTTGGGCCTGTACGGCGCTTAAGAGAACGCAGAGCAATGAGCATTTCCGTCAAGCGACGGCTTGCACGCCGTTCTCTAAGGAATCTCATCTCACGCCTTCCTCAGTTGCCGAGCACGAAGCGGGCCTTTTCCGTCCTCAACATCTCGTACGGACTCATCGACTTGAGATGGAGGGCAATGCAAGCATTCGGAATCTTGATCTTCTTGACCGAGTTCGCTACGACCTCGTGGGTCACCACATCGAATTCGTGAGCGAGGGCGTGGGCGACGAGGTAGTAGTCAGCGACTTGAAGAAACTGACTGACCGCTCCCGGTTCGTAGCTGCCGTTCCCGGCCCAGGTGCTGACTGCAGCAAGGCTTGGCACGATGTCGTTGTCCGGCGGTAGGAAGAACTTCGCACCCCGCGCCTTCGCCCACTCGGCGAGTTCGTCATCGCCACCAATGAGTTCATCACGGACCTTCTCGATGCTGAAGACCTTCCCCTTCTGGTTGCCTACATCCAGCCATTCCCAAAAGGCCGGACAGAACTCGAAGCTGTAGTGCAGATTCTTGGCCTGGATAAAGATGTTCGCGTCGAGTAGGTACGGCATCAACCGACTCCGAGTCGCAGTGCCAACTCGTTGAACGTCGAGACCTTCTTGAAGCCGAGCATCTGGAAAGCATCTCGATGCAGCGTTTGTCCTTCGCGGGTGCTTTCGATGAGTGCTCGCGCAAACCGCTTACTGACTCGCACGGGTTGCGTGTTGTAGAAGTTTCCGCCTCCACTGCCAGAACGCTCGTCCATGAAGGCGAGAATCCGTTGACGCTCATTGGCGTACGCTGCTCGATACTGCGGCAGGGTGAAGTAACCAGCGTCGAAGAGTCGGCGAAGAACGACAAGAGTGCTCACCTTGAATTGACGAGCGAGTCGCTCAAGCTCTTCAGTTAGATCATCTCGGTCTACCGAGACACCTCGTAGGGCAGCGGCCGGGAGTAAAAACTCTGCGGCAACTTCATTGCACCACCGTTCCGTCGAGTTACTCGAAAAGGCGCTCATCTCCGGATCGTCAACGGCGGATTCGCCAAGCCAGATATGGACCAGCTCATGGGCGAGCGTGAAAATCTGAGCGGCCTTCGTGTCAGACCCATTAACGAAGATGACTGGGGCCAACTCGTCAGCGAGGGCGAAGCCTCGGAACTCTTGCGGGTCGAGCTTGCGATGGGTGTTACTCCCAACGATGCCACTCACCATGACCAATACGCCGTGATTGTCCGCCTCTTCGATCAGGCGCCGGAATGCCTCGCTCCAGGTCGTGCCTCGCTCTCCCGGAGCGAAGGACAGGACCGCACTCATCTGCGCGGCAGCTTCGACGATGTCCATGCCAACGGAGAGCGTTCCGACGAACGGTACGGGAGACTCACGGTGAACCCTCGCATAGTCCCGGTACCACTCTTGGCGCTGCTGACATTGGTAGACCGTGTCGAGCAGGTCAGGGCTCGCATGTCTGATTTCAGCGTCTCCGATCGTCCGGAAGTCGGGTATCGGCAGAGGCTCCTCGGGTGGCTCTAACAGAAACATGTAGCCAATAGGCGTATGCGTCGCTTGGGCGAACCGCTCCAGTTGCTTGAGGGTGGGCCGCTTCGTTCCCTCTTCCCAGGCTGACAACGCTGGGAAGCGGGAAACCAGTTCGTCACGAGCCAGTCGGGAACGCTCTCGCGCCCAAGTGAGCAAGGTGTTGCTGACAGGTACTCTGACTGTCATGGCCGTCTCCCAGGCCCGGAGAGCAGGCACACCTCGGCCGCGCCAGGGTGACCGCCGAAGTTCTCACAAGACATAGCTTGATGGTACGACACGGATCGTTTGCGGAGGTGTTCCAAGCAGGTCAGACCAGTTGAACTTGGACTCCCGAAGACTTCAGCGTGGCATACAAGAGGTCAACCGTCCTTCGTTCCCTCGCCTATACGCAGGTCCAACACCTCGCCGTCAGCCCCTCGAAACTGGATAATGCCCACGCCATGAAACGAGCCCTTGTCTAGCCAACTGTCGAGCCACGAATTCACACGTGAGAGGATTTCAGCGAACGTTGGTGGACATTCCAATTCTCCCGACCAGCAGATTTGGACGCTGAGTGACGCCCCTGGACATTCTGGAAACACTCCCAAGGTGCCGGGATCGAGACCCGGGCGGCCCACCGAGAACCCAAGCGCCGTAAGGCCTTGGAATCACTGGCGTCTCTCCGATCTGCGCACGGCGAGGGAAGCCCTCGCCTCCCCGTTTCTACCAGGTTCTCCCCACTCTTGCTCGCTTTCCATGGGCAGATCGTGGGCAGGATCATGGGTTGAAACCGGTCGATGGATCTCAACTCACCGACACGGTCACGGACACGGACACGGACATCATTCATGACTTGGGACCAGGTCTCAAAAACGAGTTCTGAGGCACCTCTCCTACCCGCCGGGGACGCGACAGTTACCGGTCATCTCATCCGACGATTGGAGTTGTTCGCCAAGATCGCTGAGGGTCCCGAGATCATCACGATTCCCAAGCTCATGTATATGAGCCGACACGGCGTCGATGAAGAGGCCAACGGAGCCCGACGTGCGACAGGCGGACCAAGTTCCTACGCTAGGGCCGCGAGAATTATGATCGGGCGATGGAAATCGAGGCCGTGAAGGGTGCGAGAAAGCGACCCACGCGACTGGTGCGTCTGTCTCGGCGTTGCCGCGTGGTGCACTCTCCCTGGTATCCTGGGTTGACCTGAGCGACCAAGGGGGTGACCATGCGAACTGAGCCCCCAAGTAGGTGGAGCGCCGGCATGATCACCCAGCGTCTCAAACTGCTCTAGACGCCCTCGGGCCCACCTCCGTCCGCGGAAGTGTCGGCGCTGACCTGCCGCAATCTGTTCTGACACCTTCCCCACCGGAACCTGGAGACCCCTATGACACGTCCTCACACCTCGCCGCGCAGCGTCCACAGGCGCCCAGCAAGAGCCCGCGCGTGGCCCAGAATTACACTCTCGACGAGCACGACGCCCACTCGAGTGGATCGCCGATGAGCGAGCGCGATCTCACCAACGACTCGGCGGTGCTCGACACCTCTCATCTTGGAGAAATCCAGGGTGCCTTTGGCACGATTCCGGCCCACGTCGGGAACGCGCCGCGCTCACTCTCCGGACACCTCAAGACCGCGCTGGCGATTCTCGGGCCCGGTCTAATCGTCATGGTTGGCGACAACGACGCCGGCGCCTTCTCCACCTACACCCAAGCCGGGCAGAACTACGGCGTGCGACTGCTGTGGACGCTACTGCTCCTGGTGCCTGTGCTCTACGTGAACCAGGAGATGGCGCTGCGGCTGGGCTCGGTCACCGGCGTCGGACACGCGCGACTCATCCTGGAACGATTCGGTCGCTTCTGGGGCTCATTCAGCGTGATCGACCTATTCGTCCTCAACGCGCTCA
The DNA here is from genome assembly GCA_021790675.1 of Actinomycetes bacterium. GTDB lineage: Bacteria > Actinomycetota > Acidimicrobiia > Acidimicrobiales > RAAP-2 > RAAP-2. The sequence goes on along the minus strand of JAJYGN010000021.1, from coordinate 16,589 downwards.
CCATCGTCACGGAGTTCATCGGCGTCACCCTGTCAGCGGGGTATCTGGGCATCCCCAAGGTGCTAGCCGTCGCCATCGCCTCGGTACTTATCGTCGCCTCCGCGTCCACTGGGTCGTTTCGTCGCTTCGAGCGCATCAGCATGTTTCTGATCGCGGGATCCTTCCTGCTGATCCCAGTCTTTGTCATGGTGCACCCGCCGGTCGCGGCAATAGCCCGGGGCTTCCTCGTACCCGGCACGCCCGCGCACGCGCCGTTGTCGAGCATCATGCTGCTCGTTATCGCCATCGTGGGCACCACTGTGGCTCCCTGGCAGCTCTTCTTCCAGCAGTCCTACGTAATCGACAAGCGCATCACCCCAGCGTTCATGAGCTACGAACGACTCGACTTGTGGCTGGGTATCGTCATCGTGGTGGTGAGCGCGGCCGCCATGTTCGGCTTTTCCGACGCCGCCTTCGCCCACAGCGCGGGTGCCGGGCACTTCACCAATAGCGCCGGAGTCGCCGAGGGCCTCGCGCGCCACTCGGGTCACGTGGTAGGCGTGCTCTTTGCGATTGCCCTGCTCGACGCATCGATGATCGGCGCCGCCGCGGTGGGCCTGGCCACCGCCTATGCGGCGGCCGACGTCATGGGCAGGAACCACTCTCTGCACCGCTCCGTACGAAGCGCCAAGGGCTTCTATGCCACCTACGGCGCGCTGATCGTCGTCTCGGGCGCGCTCGTCGTCACGCCCAACGTGCCCCTCGGCCTCTTGACCGAGGGCGTGCAGACTCTCGCCGGCGTCCTGCTACCCAGTGCCACGGTCTTTCTCCTCTTGCTGTGCAACGACCGCGAGGTGCTCGGCCCCTGGGTGAACACCCGAAGAAAGAACCTTTTTACCGCCGCGGTTATCTGGGTTCTCATCATCCTCTCGGTCATCCTTACCACCAGCGTCCTCTTCCCTCACCTGTCGAGCGGGGCGATCCTGGACGTCATGGGCGGCGGGCTGGCCATCGGGATCCTCGGCGCCGTCCTGCTCGCACGGAGCACTCGCGACAGCACGACGGAGGCCAAGCCGACTGGGGTCGAAGTGGATCCGCTCACCTGGCGCATGCCCCGCTCGGCTCTCCTCACGCGCCCCCAGATGAACTCGCGGGTGCGCCTCGGGCTGACAGTCTTGCGCGGCTACCTGTTGATCGCGTTCCTGCTGGTCATCGTGCGTGTCTTGGAACTCGCGTTTTCGCATCGCTAACATGGGCGTTCTCGAGGCTCCGACACTGCATACACTTCTCCCTTAGCTGACGCAGCTTACGGGGCGCATTTCGCGGGTTGGGCTAAACGACTTCACCATCTCCGTTGGTTCCGACCAGATTCGGTTCACCACTGGTGGGCAGTACGTGAGTACGTCAAACCGCCCAAGCTGTCGCGCGTCCAAATCGAACGCCAGAAGAAAGACCTTCCTCAGAGCGCGGCGTCGAGCTGAGCGTCGAGGTAGTAGCGCAACTGCAATGCCACTGCAGCCCCCTCGCCCACGGCCGAGGCTATCTGCTTGGTAGAGCCAGCGCGCACGTCGCCGGCGGCGAAGACGCCCGGCATCGACGTTGACAACCTCTCGTCGGTGAGAATGAAGCCGCGCTCGTCGAGTTCGACCACGTCGGCCACCACTCGGGAGTTCGGGTCCAGCCCAATGAAGATGAAGGCCCCGCTCGTCGCATGCTCGAACTCCTCCACGCCGCGCACCAGGCTCAGCGAGGTCAACTTACCTGCCCCGTCGGCATTGAAGGAAGCGACCGAGGTGTCGAGCAGCACCGACATGCGCGGATGGTCTAGCACCTTGTCCTGTAGCAGGCGACTAGCCGTCAGCTCAGGCCCGGCCTGTACCACGGTGACGTGCTCAGCGAACTGCGTGAGAAAGAGCCCTTCTTCCAGACCGCTGTTACCCCCGCCGATGACCGTGAGCTCAACCGCGCCGCGGTAGAAGGGCCCGTCACAAGTGGCACAGAAGTGGATGCCCGCCCCGATCAATCCGGATTCGCCGTGAGCGCCGGTACGCCGGTAGGTCGAGCCGCTGGCCAACAACAGTGCTCGGGCCGACACTTGTCGCCCAGTGGAGAGGTCGACCGTCACGCCGCCCTCGCTCACTTCGATCCCGGTGACCGCGACGGCCTGAAGAATCTCGACACCGTAGCGGCGAGCCTGTTCGGTCATGCGCCCGGCCAACTCAGCCCCCGAGACCCCGTCGGGAAAGCCCGGATAGTTGTCTAGGCGCTCGGTCACGGCGGCCTGGCCACCCGGGGCCGAGCGCTCCACGATCAAGACCGATAAGTTCTCGCGCGCTCCGTAGATGGCGGTGGTCAGACCCGTCGGCCCGCCGCCCATGATCACCAGATCGTAGGCACTGCTCTGAGGATCGCGCACGAGCCCCAGCTTCTCGGCCAACTCGTCGTTGGAGGGCTCGACGAGGAAGGAGCCGTCGGGGAAGACGATCGTGGGGATGATGCGCTTGCCAGCGTTGCGTGACTCGACCTGGACCACCTGTTCCGGGTGGGCCTCCAGGTCCACCCACTCGTAGGCGGCGCGGTGTGCTGAGAGAAACTCCTTGGCCCGACGACAGTCGGGGCACCAAGAGGCTCCGTAGACGATCAGAGGCGTGGCGACAGATTGGCTCACTCGACTCTCCCTCCATCTCGTGCTGGTACAACGTACAACCCGATAGAACGCACTTCATTCCCTAGCGGACGTCACGGCCAATTGACTCTCACCAACTGAGTGAAAAGACTCCACTGCGCGGCATCCACAGGCACGCATACGAGGACGTACTCGATTTGAAGTAGGCACGTCGCTCCACGAGATCGATGGGGACGATGAGTTTGTCAGACACTCCAACTCCCTGGGTCGTCCACTGGGCTCCGCGCACGACAGACGTCAGGATGAGTGGAGGCACGCTCATACCTCGCATCCCGAGCTCGAGAGGTCATGCACTCGTCAGTCTTTCCGGCTCCACTGTCACAATAACGGGGAGCGCCAAGAAGGGTGGCTCCCTCCGCGCGTGCCCTTCGCATCCCTGGCCGAAGTCTCGCCGTTGAGCGACGACCACTCAATTCGTAAAGCCGCTGCATCCAACAGTGTGCCTCACAACGATCATGCGGAATTGCCGATGATCACCATCGAGCGCACCCTGCGACCAACAGCTGACCGATAACGACGAAGCCGAAGTCGACGGCCCTCCGACGACGTCACGACGCACAACACGACAATTCAGTGACGTCGCGGGTGAAGGACTGAGCCGCGAGCTTTATCGCCTCGGCGTTCGTGAGATAGGGCGTCCACGAATTAGCCAATCGGTCCACGCTGAAATTCTCGTCCAAGGCGTAGACGGCCGCGAGAATGGCGTCGCCCGCGCCCGCCGACAGCAGGTGGACTCCGAGCACGCGGCCCGTCAATTTCTCAGCGACGATCTTGGCGACGCCCCGCGTGTCGCGGCTCACAATCGCGCGCGGGACGTTGTCGTAGGTCAGCGTACGACTCTCCACGTCGAAACCCGCGGATTCCGCCTGCTCTTGCGTGAGACCAACCGACGCCAGAGCCGGAGACGTGAAGACAACTCGCGGCATCGAGGAGTAGTCGATGCGCACGTGCGCGTCAGCGAGGGCGTTGGCCGCGACGGTCGTTCCGTGACGTCCGGCAACATAGACGAACTGGGGATAACCAGTAACGTCGCCCGCCGCGAAGATGCGCGGATTGGAGGTGCGCAGTTCATCGTCGACCAGCACCTCTCCCGTCGCTCCAAGATTGACAGCGACCGACTGAAGTCCGAGATCCGCAGTCGCGGGACGACGACCGGTCGCGAGCAGAAGTGACTCGGCTACCAGCTCCTCTCGTCCCCAGGGTGATTCAAGCGAAACGACGATCCCTGACTTGCTCGAACGAACCGTCTCGACGCTTGCCGCTGTGCGAACGGCGATCCCTTCGCCGGTGAAAATCGCAGCCAACGCGTCGGACAACTCAGGCTCTTCGAAAGGCGCGACGCGCGCTTGTGCCTCAACGATTGTCACCTCGGCACCGAGACGGGCGAAGAGTTGGGCCTGCTCCAAACCCACCGCGTTGGCGCCGATGACGATCAGAGACGTGGGAACCTTACTGAGTTCCATAGCCGTGCTCGATGTGAGGTACTCAACCTCGTCGAGTCCGGAGATCATTGGCACCCATGCACTTGCCCCCGTCGCGATCACGTAGTGGCTCGCCTCAACTCGTCGTCCGTCGACCTCAAGCGCCGGGCCCTCGACGAAGTGGGCGTTGCCTTGCACTATCGAGAAGCCATAGTGGTCGGCCAACCCCTCGTACTTCTCCTCGCGCAACGCGTCAACAATCTCGTCCTTTCCCGCGACGAGCGCCGCCGCGTCGACGGGTCCGGCCGAGGTATCGACGCCGGGAAATGATTGAGCCACGGCCCCAAAACGGGCATCGGCTGCGGCGAGAAGGGCCTTTGAGGGAACACACCCCACGTTGACGCAGGTACCACCAGTGGTGTCGCGCTCGATCATTACGACCGACGCACCGAGACGCCTCGCCTCAATCGCGCAGGCGAAGGCCGCGCTTCCCGATCCCACGATAGCCAGGTCAAACGGAATATTCGTTGTCATATATCTCCTGCGGCTGCGAGACGATCTCGTCTTACACTCGAGGCTAAAGCCTCCCCTTACGGGGAGAGTCAAGAGGGATTTTGATGAGAATCGGCGAGGTCGCCATTCGGGCGGGAACCAGTGTGAAGACGATTCGCTACTACGAGCGAATCGGCGTGCTCAACGAACCGCGACGACTGGCCTCGGGCTATCGGGACTACGACGTAGAGGTCCTCGAACGCCTGAGATTCATCCGAGCGAGCCAAGCGTCAGGTCTGCGCCTGGGCGAGATCCGCGGAATCGTAGCATTCCGTGATCGGGGCGAGTCTCCGTGTTTGCACGTGCGCGACCTGCTGACTCGTCGAGGTGAGGAGATCGACAACCAGATCGACGCGCTACGGCGTGCTCGCGATATCGTCGATCAACTGGTTGCACGCGCCGAAGGTCTGCGCGTGAGAGATTGCTCGCCGTCAGCCATCTGTCACCTCATTCCGGGTGATCTCGAGTCCAGAAGGGCAACGGGGCGCCAAGACAAGATGGAATAGTCGTCCCTCTAAGGTGTTTCACCAAGTGCGGGCACCACCGCGGCGCGCCGAGGGAGGCCCATGACCAGTCTGAGCCAGCGACTCAAAGAGCAAAACGAGGCCGGTCGGGCGCGACTCGCGCCCGAGACGCTCGCCATCATCGACGCTGGCACGGCGCACGTCGCCCAGTTGGGCCTCGTCCAGTCGAGCCTGAAGGTGGGTGACACCGCGCCCGACTTCTCCTTATCCTCGGCCAGTGGCGAGATGGTCACACTTGCGTCACTCCTCGTGGAGGGGCCAGTCGTTCTCAGCTTCTATCGCGGCGTTTGGTGCCCCTACTGCTCCACCGAGCTGCGCGCCCTCCAGGCCAAGCTGCCCGAGATCACCGCGGCCGGGGCGACCCTCGTCGCGATCTCACCCCAGACGCCCGACAGTTCGCTCACGACCGCCGAGAAGTTCGAGTTGGCCTTCCCCGTCCTCTCTGACGTCGGCAACGTGGTCGCCGACTCCTTCGGACTGGTCCACAGCCTGCCCGAGTCCCTGCGCGAACTCTACGAGAGCTTCGGCTTCGACCTGCCCGGAAGGAACGGCGACGAGACCTTCCGTCTTCCCCTGCCCGCCACCTACGTGGTCGCCCCTGACGGCGTGATCAAGTGGCGCTTCGTCGATTCGAACTACACAAAGCGCGCGGAGCCCGACGCCATCATCACTAGCCTCGCCGCGCTCTAGGACGTCGTCGTGAACCGTGATGGCGACGAGCTCGTCGGCGTGACTCGCCCCGTCGGCGTCGTCTTTGACGTCAACGAGACGCTGGTCGACCTCTCCGGACTGGCCCGGGTCTTTACGGACCTGGGGCTGGCCCCCACGGGCCTCGACTGGTGGTTCGCCGCCCTCGTGCGCGACGGCGTGGCTCTCGCGGCGAGCGGCGACTACGGATCCTTCGCCGCGCTGGCCGCCGTCGCACTCGAGGAGGTCATGGCGGGCAGCGGCCTGCCCAGCACCGCGGCAGCGATCGAGACGCTGCTCGCGACCTTCGCCGAGCTGCCCCTGCACCAGGACGTCGCGCCGGCGCTCGCCGCCCTGAGAGGGGCCAACGTCGCGCTCTTCGCCCTCACCAACGGCAGCGCCGACGTCACGCGCGCTCTCCTCGAGCGCGCCGGCGTGTCCGAGCTGTTGAGCGTGCACTCGGTCGAGGCCGCCGGGCTCCGGAAGCCCCGCGCCGAGGCCTACCACTCGCTCAGCGACGAGCTCGCACTCGCTAACGGTGACCTGGCCCTGGTCGCAGTGCACCCCTGGGACCTGCACGGGGCCTCGGCGGCGGGGCTTCTCACCGCATGGCCGAATCGGCGCGCGCGCACCTACCCCGGGGTGTTTCGCGCCCCCACCGTCACCGGGACCAACCTCCTCGACGTGGCGACGCGGCTCCTGGAACTCCCCGCGTGTCGGCGCGACCTCACGTGAAGGTCACCTCAGTACACCCCATCCATCGAACCAGCGAAGGACAGCCATGAGCGAACCAGCCGACCACGCGACGAACGAGCCACCCACCTGGCTGCGCCGACGGACCCTGACCGCGCAGAACCCCGCCACCATGCGCACAGTCATCGACTACGGCGCCGCCGGCACTACGGTGCTCGACGAGCCGGCGAGCGGCGGCGGCACCGGCGAGGGACCGACTCCCCTGCAGTCGGTCCTCGGCGCCCTGTGCGGCTGTGAGGCGGTGACGTTCCGACGCACGGCCTCGGACATGGGACTCGACTATCGGTCCATCCGCTTCGACGCGGCCTTCACGATCGACATTCGCGGACGGCTCGGGGACCGCTCTGTGCGGCCCCACTTTCAAAGCGTGCGCGTTCGCGCCATCGTGACCACGGAGGCGTCGCTCGCCGACCTTCAGTCGGTCGTCACCGAGACTGAGGCTCGCTGTCCGGTGATGAATCTCCTCCTCGACGCTGGCGTCGACCTCAAGATCGACTGGATCCGCGAGAGCGCCAACGACCTGGTCGCACCGGACCGGGGCGAAAGCAACGCGCCGACCTCGGACTAACGATCGACGCGCGCAAGCCATCGCGCGTGGCGACGTTGCTTGATGGCGAAGTAGATCGCGACGTTGGCGGCGTCAACGCCCCAGCTCAGCGCCGGATGTCCCCAGCCCTCTACAAGGAAGCTGAGCACGACGAGAGCCCCGACGAGTGCCCACTGAAATGCGTCGATCCGACGCGAGCCCACCGCGACCGTGGGGACAACGCCTACCTCACCGTCTCCGAGGGCGTGGCGCTTCAGCTCGGCGAGGACGAGCTTGAGTGAGGGATCGACGAGGACAGCGGTGCCGACGGTCACCGTCGGCACCGTCTCACTTCCGTGGGCGACCATGCGAACCGCCTCCGCGGCGCGCGGATCCTGCCAGATGTTGATCTCGTTGGTCGCGACGCCGGCGCCCGCCAGGCCCTCGCGAAGGCGCTCGCACGACGTGCAGCCCGGGCGCCAGTAGACGGTGATGGGGACGCTGTCAGTGATCACACTGGTTAAACCCCGCGACGCGCCCGCTATTCCCGCATTCGACATTGAACGCTTGGACGGCGACGTGTCGACCGTCGGCGGCGGAATAGCGCGGCCCGACGGCGAGTTTCCTGCGTACGGTTTCGATGTCTCGGGGTCTCGACCATACGACTCCACCGTCACTGGCGGCGCCTCGGGACATCGACGCCGTCCACTCAAGACAACACTGCACCGGCGATCCATCGTGCCGGCTCGGCGTGGGGCGGGCGAGAACGAGTCCACCCTACGATGAGAGTGAGTGTGACGACACGACGAGGAGTTCGATGCCACGACGTCACCAGAGACCGCCCGCGTCCGCGTGCGCCGAGCCTGACGCCCTTCGCCGCGACACCTCTGGCGTCCCCGACTGCTCGACGGGGCCGGCCGGTCGCTTGGGCTGGACGCTGAGCGAAATCCTCAGGATCATCCGCCACCGCGGCTGACGACCTCGTGACCGGGGCAGCCGTCCGTGCACATTTGGCCCCGTCTCTCGCGGAGGGGCAAGAGACGGGGCCAAATGGCGGTCTAGTAGCTCGCGGTCAGGGCGCTCGCGATGTTGCGACGCTCGTAGGCGAGGGCGAAGCCCATGCCCACGATCAGTCCGAAGAGGAGGTGGGCGACGAAGAACGCGATCTGGGGCACGAAGCCCATCAGCGGGTTCGTCGAAGGCAACAAGCCATAGCGCATCACGGCGTAGACGATTGCTCCACCGAGCACGCCGGCGACGCTGAACATCATGCGGTTGCGCAGCGCGCGCGGTGCCAGCCAGGCGAAGGCGCCCAGCACCGCGAAGAAGGCCAGACCGAGGAACATCGAGAAGGCGAAGTGCAAGACGAGACCGACCGCCATGTGTCCGGCGTTGAGCGGCATCGAGGCCATCACCGAGGCTCGGGCCGACGGCGTCATGGAATTCATCAACGAGGTCACCGTCGAGTTCGTCGCGTGCCCGGTCATGATCATGCCCATCATCTGGATCTTGGCCGCGGGAACGTGCATGGCGGTCAGCATCGAACCGAACTGCTGGGCCATCGCCGAACTGATGTGCCCGCTGTGGACCGCCATGTTGAGCTGGGCCATCGCCGACGCCGGGAGGTGAAGACCCATCCCCGTCATCAGGCTCGGGAGCATCAGCAGGGGCGGCGTGATGGTGAAGACGAAGGCCGGCATGCCGATGTTGATCGCACTGGCAAAGCCCATGTGCGAGGCGCCCATGACGATCATCATGGTCAGGGCGAGCACCATGCCGCCCATCAAGCCCCAGAAAGCCCCGGGGCCGGCCAGTCGGCGCGCCACGATCGCGACGCTGCCCGTGCGCGCTCTCGTGCTCGTGCTCGCCCCTGCGCTGTGTACCTGTGTAACCATGGAAACTCTCCTTCTAGGGGAACGACGTCGCTCCACGTTGGTGAGGGCTGTCGCCTCGTTCGCAGAACCCCCCACGCACACGCGCTATTCCACTTCGACGAAGATCGCGGCGAGGGAGTGCGTGGAATATCGACGCCGGGCGCGGGTTTCCATAGCGGACACGCACCTCGAACCACGTCCGGGTACAAGGGGGAACGATGAGTACGAATCGACGAGCACGGCGACCCTCGCACACGCTGCCCCCCGCGACGGCGAGCGCACGCACGAACGCATCGAGTTCGTCAAAGCGGCCGAGCGCCCAGCGCTCGACGAAGAAGTCCGCTGCGCAACGGCGACGCGCGCGCAACCGCTTCCTCGCGTCGGCGCTCGGCGCGATCGTGCTCGCGGGAGCGCTCTCGCTCGCTCTCTTTGACCGACCCTCGAGCGCGGGCTACGTGACCACGAGCCAGAACTGGATCCTGCCGCGCCTCGACGCGTCGGGCCACGTCTCGCTCGCCTCGTTTCACGGCCGACCGGTGGTCGTCAACTTCTTCGCCTCGTGGTGCACGGTCTGCGCGGGAGAGCTGCCAGTGTTTGCCGCCGACGCCGCCGCACTCAAGGGCACGGTCGCCGTCGTCGAGGTCAACGCCCTCGAGACGGGCAACGGGTCGGCCCTCGCGGCACAGTACCACCTGGCGAGCCACGTCAGCGCCGTGGCGCGCGACGTCGGCGGCTCCCAGGGTGACGGCCTCTACCAGTCCCTCGGCGGCACCGGGACCATGCCGATGACCGCGTTCTACGACGCGTCGGGCCACCTGATCACGACCCACGTGGGTGGCTTCGACGCCGCGAGCCTGGCCCAGGCCATCCACCAGATCTACGGCGTCACCGTGCCGGCCTAGCGGTGTCGCTCTCCAACGTCAGCCTGATCGCCGCCTTCGCCGGCGGCGTCGCGTCGTTCTCCTCACCGTGCGTGCTGCCCCTGGTTCCGGCCTATCTGTCCATCGTCGCCGGACTCGACATCACGCGAGTGAGCGACGGCGCGCACGCCGAGGCGAGCGCCGGGGGCGTGATCGCGAGCGCCCCACCCCGACGCCGGCTCGGCCGGCTGACCCGCGACACCGGTCTGTTCGTCGTGGGCTTTGGCACCGTGTTTGTCCTCCTAGGACTGTCCGCCAGCGCCCTGGGACAAACCATTGTCCGCGAGCAGGCACTCCTGACCCGGGTTTCGGGTGTCGTCATCGTCGTCATGAGCCTCTTCTTGTTCGCGACCCTGATGTCAGCGTCGCCGGGGCTCTATCGCGAGTGGCGCGCGCATCCGCGTCTCGCGCGACTGGGTCCCTTCGCGCCACCCGTCGCCGGCGCGGCCTTCGCCTTCGGCTGGACGCCGTGCGTCGGGCCGATCCTCGCTTCGGTGCTCGCCCTCTCGGCCCAGCAGGGCCACGCGGCCTCCGCGGCGGTGCTGCTCAGCGTCTACTCGCTGGGGCTCGGGGCGCCCTTCCTCGTCGTGGCACTGTTCTTCGACCGGGTGCGCGGTCCGCTCGCGTGGCTGCGCCGCCACGGGCACGCGGTGACCGTGGTCAGCGCCTCGGTCCTGCTTGTCCTCGGATTCCTCCTCATCCTCGACCGGCTCTCCCTAGTCACGTCACTCGTCCAGCACTGGGGATGATGGACGATCACCTGAACCCCGACGCCCGCGCTCGACGCGACGTTCCCGCGTGGACGACGCCCGTCGAAGCGTGCGTTCTCATCGCGCGCGGCTACACCGCGCGCACCAGCATCCGCGTGGCCCTAGTGGTGGGCAGCCTGCTCTCGGCGGTCAATCAGGGCAACGTGATCGTGAGCGGCCACGTCGGCGTAACGGCGGGACTGCGCATCGCGACCAACTACGTGGTGCCCTTCTTCGTCTCGAGCGTGGGCTACCTCGCGCCCTCTCGACGACGGCGCCGGAACCGTCGCTGAGGAGACGAGCCGTCCAACCTCGTCAGGATGGCCTCGACGAGGACGTCGACCGATCCCGCGCAAGCTTCGATCGCCCCGCGCTCGAGCAGGACGCGCACTGCGCCGCTTGTGCGCACGAACACCGCGGGAAGCATCGCACGCAGCATCGCCACGTCCGCGGGTTGGTCGTTGCGGTGATAGCCGACAAAGGGCGCCGGCAGCAGAGACGCGCGCTCGCGCCACTCCTCGCGCTCGCCGGCGCGAGTGTGCGTGACGCGACACAGCGCACACGAGGCCCCGCGGCGCGCGCGCAGCCAGTAGGCGAGCTCACCCAGGGGCGAGGCGGACGCGTCGTAGACCCCGATGATCTCGAGGAGCGGCGAGGCTCGCCGCTCGGGCGCGCGAGACGTCGTCATCGTTCCTCGCGCGGGGTCGCCGGTCCGATCAGCGCCGCGGCGCCCACGCGCAGCAGCGGCGAGGTCGCCAGGCCCTCGCGCAGTCGGGCCGAGACCATCGGCAGGGCGACGCCGGCGACTAGGGTCGCAACCGCGGCGATGAAGTCCCAGCGATACGGCCCGCTCGGCAGCGGATCGAAGGTCTCCTTGGCCACGTAGCTGAGCACCAGTACCCCGACCCCGAGGATCGCGCCGCGATGCCACGGCAAGCGAGCGCGGATCACGAGCACCAGGGCCGCCACGACGGCGAGGAAGTAGGCCGCGATGATCAGGTCCGCGCCGTAGGTAAGGATCTCGGCGACCGCGGTGGTGGCCTGGGCCTGCCACAAGAAGGCGACGAGCAGCGCGAGACTCGCCGCCGACACGACGAAGATGGCTCCCGTCGGCGCACCGGTCGCGGCGCTGGTGCGGGTCAGAACGCGGCTGGCGACGCCGTCGCGGCCCAGCGCGAAGACCATTCGACTCGCCCCCACCATCAGCGCCAGGGCCGCGCCGAAGGAGCTCAGCACGGCGCCCCAGTTGACGAGGTCGCCGAACCAGGGCGAGACGAAGTGATTGGTCACGCTCACCAGTGGCACCGGCGAGGCGGCGAGCGCCTTGACGCTCGGAAAGGCGTTCTGGATGACCGCCGAGACGAGCACCTCGTAGGCCGCGACCGCCGCCAGCGAGATCCAGATCGCCCGGGGGATCGTGCGCCGGGGCTGGTGGGCCTCCTCGCCGAGGGTGGCGGCGCCCTCGAAGCCGGAAAAGACCGAGAACGCGTAGACGGTGCCGAGACCCAGCGCCGCCCCCGAGAGGCCGGACGCGCGAAAGGGCGCCGTGGAGAGGGCGTGGTGGTGATAGCCGCCCTTGAGCGTGATGATTGCGGCCGCCACGAGCACGAGCGCGATGGAGACCCCCTCGACCGCCAGGATGACCGCCGAGGAGACCTTGATGTCGAGCAGGGCCAAACCGGTCACCAGCGCGAAGACGATCAGCGCGAAAACCTGCCAGGGCAGGTGGATGCCCAGCGAGGCGAAGGCCGGCTGGGCCTCGTCGGCCGTGCTCGCGTAGACGCCACCGGCGAAGTTCACGTACACCAAGGTGAGCGCCCACACCGAGAGGAAACCGAATCGCGGACCGACGACCGCGCCGGTGAAGCCGTAGACGGACCCGGCGCTGTTGAACGTGCGCGTGAAGATGATGAACGCGTAGGCGACAAAGCCCATCGCGAGCGCCGCGATCACCTGCACCAGAGCCGTCCCCCCGCCGACGATGCCCGCGAGGATCGCCGCGGTGATCACCACCCCGCCGGTCGGGCCCTGGATCCCCACCGACTCGGCGATCACTCGAAAGAAGCGCAGCCGGTCGCCGCGCAGACGTCCCGTGTCGCGGCCCGCATAGGCCGCGGCCAGGTCGATCTCGCTGGACGAGCCGCTGCGAGGGCGCGACTGGTCGCCGTGCGTGAACTGACTGGTCATCTCTCTCGCTTCGTCGAGGCCCGCACCATCGTGAGACGGCGCAGGGGGATGCCGATCGACGAGCCGACCCAGGTGGCCGCGAGGGCGTCGGCACGCTCGATCCTGGCTGACGCCACACTCGGCACGTAGAGCGAGCGCACGAATCGCGTGGACTCCTCGCTCGTCGCGATCGGGTAGTCGAAGCGCGTGCGCACGTCCTCGACCAGTTCGAAGCCGTGATCGCGCGCGAGCGCGGAGGCATCCGCGAGGGCGCGCATGTTCGGATAGTTCAAGCGCACCAGCCCGAGGCGGCGCACCAGGCGCGTGTAGCGCACGACGTCGCGCGCGCGCAGCGGTCGTCGTCCGGGAAGTGTCGCCACGAAGAAGCCCTCGGGCGCGAGGACCCGGCGCGCCTCGTCGAGGGCGCGCTCGATCGGCTCGATCAGCATGAGGGCCATCGAGCACACCACCGCGTCGAAAGACTCGTCTCCAAAGGGCAGCGAGGTCGCGTCACCTTCGAGGACGTTGGTCGAGCCCGCTCGGCGCGCTCGCGCGAGCTCGCTCGCCGAGCGGTCCAGTCCAATCCACGGGTCGCGGCCGCGAACGCGCAGGCTCGCGCCGCTTCCACAGGCCAGGTCGAGCGTTCTCGCTCCCAGGGGGATGGGAGCCGTGATCCAGTCGTACGGGGTGAGCCCGCCGCGCGAGCGCGAGACGCTCAGCACGTCCTCGGTGATGCCGGGGCGCTGGCGATGAAAGTCCGAAAGGTAGTCCGGCCACGAGGTCGGCGCAGGGCTCACGAGGACCTCCGCGCGGGGCGAATCGTCTCGGGCTCGAGCGCGGGCACCGGCCCCACGCGCAACGCGCGCCGCGCCCAGGTGACGCGCTGGAGTGCCGTCACGAGGACCATCGCGGCAAATATCCACTCGACGAGCGACGCCACCGACGGCACGATCAGGATCACGACGTAGGCGACGATCGTCTCGAGGCCCTCGGCCAGCCCGCCGAGGAAGCTGATCGAACGGTCGTCGAAGCGCCCCGCCCCGCGGCGCTCGAGCAGCGCCGAGGCCGCGAGCAGCGCGGTACCCGAGAGGTAGTAGCTCAACAGCAGGACCGCCCCGGAGAGTCGCGTGGCGGGTTCGGCGACGGCGAGTGCCACCACGAAGCCGGCGTAGACGCTGAAGTCGGCGAGCAGGTCGAGGTATCCCCCGAAGTCGCTGACGCCACGACGCCGCGCCAGGGCCCCATCGAGCCCGTCGAGCGTGCGATTGCCCAGCCACAAGACGAGGGCCGCGGCCCACCAGCGAAGCCCCAGCGCCACGCACGCTCCGACTCCCACCAGCCAGCCCGCGGCGGTGACGGCGTTGGCACTCACGCCGAGGCGCGCGAGCCCCTCGCCCGCGCCGTCGAGCACGGGTCGGCACAGTTCGCGCGCGCGCCGATCGAACATCAGGCCAGGCTCGGCGCGCTGCGCCGTCGCGGGATGGGCAGTAGCTGGGCCAGTTCGGCGTTCTCGTCGGGATCGAGGACCCCGTGCTGGACGCAGGCCGGCACCAGCTCGCCGGTCTCTGGATGAGCCATTGCGTACGAGCAGGCGAGCAGGCGCTCCTGAGTCTCGAGGATCGTGGGGTCCTCGCTCATCACCCCGCGCCCGAGCATCTCCCAGGCGGGCTTCACGTTCGCGGCGTGCATGAAGCGGTGCATCACGAAGGTGACGGGTACGGGTCGCTCGGCCATCAACCGGCGCAGTCCGCCCGCGCGACGCACCACGCGACCCAGCCACCCGGCGGCGAGGGGCACCAGCGACGGGCGGCGCAGCGCCACGCGTCCCAGTCGCGGGATCAGCAGGTGCAGCGGCGCGTTGAAGTGCACGCCGCCGAGGTGATCCAACAGCGCGTCGCGCGCGGCGAGGTCGCGCGGATCGGTGTCGTCGAGGAGGCTAATCCACGTGTCGCCCACGTAGAAGCCCCAAGCCGTGCGGTTGCACCGGGTGTCGCCGACCTGAAGGACCTCGTAGGACAGGCGCGTGCCGGCACCCTCTTCGATCTTGGCCCACACGCGATCGGGCTCGAGGCTCGCGTAGTCGTCGCGCCAGCGCCGCTCGTCGCCGACGTAGGCCGCGGGCTGGAAGGAGAACATGCCGTAGCCGAGCCCGTGGGCGTCACGGATGATCTCGGGTATCTGGTCGACGTTGGCCGGCGTCACGGTCACGTTGTGCGCGAGGAACGTGCGCACGCCGTGCTCGCGGCGAAGGCGCGCGAACATCTCGGCCACCGCGCGCCGATACGGCGCGAGAGCGGCCTCGTCGGGGGCGCGACGCATGCCCCGACGACCCTTCATGGTCGAGTCGATGTGCACCGCGAAGGACAGCTTCTTGAAGCGACGCGTGCCGTCGCGAGCCACCGCGACGCGCTCGAGGTAGTTGTAGTCGAAGTCGCCGTGGCTGAAGCTCATCGGCTCGCGGCCGTGGCGGCGCATCACGGCGATCGCCGCGGCGTGGTCCTCGGCGTCGAGTAGTGAGACCTCCCCGCCGATCAGCTGGGCGTGCGCGTGGGGCCCGCGCGCCGACTCCAGGAAGCCCATCTGCGCCTCGATCGCCTCGAGCGTGTGCGCCCCGTCAACGCGCACCTTGTTGGCGTCCGAGGAGTGGTAGCACGGCGTGCAGGCGAAGTCGCACTTGGGAAAGACCCCGTGCGTACCCTCGCACCCCAGCGCGAAGCGCCCGAGCACCTGGCCGGGAGTCTTCACGGCGTCGGGCAGTTCGCTCCAGCGCCGCGCGAGCGCCGCGGAGGCTGCGGGGTCGACCGGACGCGTCAGTGAGTTGAGCCGGGACCAGACACCCGGGCGGCCCGACGGACTCTTCGGTCGTATCGCCACGGCGACTACTCGCCGGACTCGGGGGCGTTCACCAACTCGTCGGCGAAGCGCCGCAGGCGCTCCAGTGCGACCTCGTCGTCGATCAGTGCCGGCGACTCACCCCTACTCTCGGCCAGTGCCGACTTGATCCTCGAATAGGTGTCGACCTCGAGGCCGCAGCGAACGCACGTCTCGAGATGCTCTTCGACCTGCGCGACGACCGGCGGGTCCAACTCACCGTCCAGGTAGTGCTGGAGCCACTGACCCACCGCGTGGCAGGTCCGCATCTCGCGCAGATTGTCTCTCATTTCTCGCAGCACATTCACCGTGAACTCGCTTTCCCTCGTACTAGACCGCTCGCGATGAGCTGTTCCTTGATATGGCGCCGTCCCCGGTGCAGTCGGCTCATCACCGTGCCGATCGGAATGTCGAGCGCCGTCGCGACCTCGGCGTAGGTGCACGACTCCAGATCGACCAGCTCGACGACCAGGCGCATCTTCTCAGGCAGGGCCGCCGTCGCGGCGATCACCGCCTCGCGAAAGGCGGCGTCCTCGGCGAGGTCCGCCGGATCCGAGCGCCGCGTCTCGGGAACCGACTCGGCGTCGTGAGGATCATCCAGGAGATCGGGGCGCTGACGACGATTGCGGTTGATATGCGTGTTGCGCAGAATCGTGAACAGCCAGGCGCGCGGATGCGCTCCGTCGAAGCTCGAGATCGCCTTGAAGGCTCGCAGGATCGTGTCCTGGACCAGGTCCTCGGCGTCGTGGGAGTTGCGAGTCAGGGACTGAGCCACTCTCAGCAGCGCCGCGAGCTCGGGCACCACGTAGCGCTCGAAGGCCTCGTGGTCGCTGCTCGCGCGCCGACGCGCGTCGAGATCGGGTTTGGGCTCCATCACTGAA
>JAJYGN010000099.1 GCA_021790675.1 Actinomycetes bacterium | reverse complement strand
AGTTGACCTTCTCGCCCATCACGCCGCCGGAGGCGTTGATGGCCTGAGTGGCCGCGTAGCAGGCCGCCTCGTACTTCGGTCCGAGCGCCGCGTCCGCGCCGGTGAACGGCGCCACTGCGGCGATCGTGATCGACTTGGTCGACGCCCCCGCGCGCGACGACAGACCCGGCAGCCCGATGGTCGAGACCATCAGTGCCATGACTGCCATCACGAGCGCTAAACGCACCCTCGTTGACGCGGCGGTGTGACCCCGCGCCAGTGTCCGATAACTCATACATCCCCCCTTGTTGTTGAGTGATACTTCTGCTTGAAGCAGATCTAGAAGCTGGTGGTGTCGGCCTTCAGCGGCATCCACGGCCAGTCGGTCGGCGCGCCCTCCTCGGCGACGACCTTGTTCGAGATGGTCCCGATCCCCTCGACGGTGACCTCGATCGTGTCGCCCGGCGTCAGCCACACGGGCGGCGTGCGGGCGAATCCCACTCCGCCGGGCGTGCCCGAGGCGATGACGTCGCCAGGGCGCAGCGTGGTAAAGCCCGAGAAGTACTCGACGGCGTGCGCCACGTCGACGATCATCATCGACGTGCGCGAGTCCTGCATGACGGTGCCATTCAGCGTGCTCGAAATCCTCAGGTCGGTCACGTCGACCTCGTCGACCGTGACGATCTCCGGGCCGATTGGCATCGTGCCCTCGAAGTTCTTGCCCGGGGTCCACTGTGTGGCGATGCGCTGCCACTCGCGCGCCGAGCCGTCGTTCATGACGGCGTAGCCGAGAATCGCGTCGTAGGCGTCGGCGGCCTTGATGTAGCGCCCGCCCTTGCCGATCACGATCGCGAGCTCGGCCTCGTAGTCGAGGCGCTCGCTCAGCGCCGGCTTGACCAGGTCGTCGTAGGCGCCGATCACGCTGCCGGCGCCGCGCACGAAGGACTCGGGCCACTTGGGCACGGCGCGCCCACCCTCGATCGCGTGCTCGGCGTAGTTGACCCCCAGGCACAGGATGCGCGGCGGGTTCGGGGTGACGGGTGCGAAGTCCGACTTTGCGACCTCGACGCCGCCCTGTGTGGCGACGGCTCGCGCGGCGGCCATTGCGGCATCTCCACCCGCGGCGAAGGCGTTGATGTCGGCGAGCGCCTCGTTGCCGGAGGCGTCGGCGAGGTCGACGTAGCCGTCGGTGCCGCGCACGTGCAGTCGTAATCCGCGTGAAGTTCGAACCGTTGCGAGTCGCACTGCGTGTCCTCCAGAATTGGCATCAAATGGCTGAATTGGTTATCAACCTGTTCGGTGACAGTACTGCCAGAGTCAGCGAGTGTCAAGTAGTCCTGTAAATAGTGAGAAAAATTCACGATGATTCGTGCCGTCCATTGGTGAGATAGGTCAACCCCCTGGTTTGGCGGAACCGATGGCGCTGGTGGACGGGCACCACGGCATCGCCAGACCTCGCGGTTTCGTCGTTGTCATTGAGCGACACTCAATGATTCATTGACTTTCTGTGATGACGTGGAGCACTGCTCACGAAACTGGTCGTAAGTGGTCCACTAATTGGTATCATTGGTCGATCTGGTTGGGTCCAAAACGGGAGGATGAGGTGCGAACACTGTCGGTGGATCGGATACGTGACGTGGCCGAGAACGTCCTGCGCGAGGCCGTGCGCCGTAACCTCGGCTCCGGGTCGCGTCTGCCGACCGAGCGGGCACTGGCCGACGAGCTCCAGATCACCCGGGCGACCGTGCGCAACGCTATGTCCCTCCTCGAGGCTGACGGCGTCATCTCGCGCGAGGTCGGTCGCGGCACCTACCTCAAGTGCGAGCCGCTCTCCGCCCTCGTGGATCTCGACAGTGATGAGTTCACCGCTCACGCGATGCTCAACGACATCGGCCCGGGCGACGTCATGGCCGCGCGCCAGGCCTTCGAGCCCATGGCGATGTACATCACCGTCGTCGAGGCCACCGAGGCCGACCTCGACGTCATGATGCAACACGTCGAGGGCTGCGCACGCGCTGCCGACTATGACGACTTCGAGACCTGCGACCTCGCCTTTCACCGGAGCCTGATGGAGGCGACCCACAACCCGCTGATACTTCGCATGTACTCGCTCATCGAGGCCGCGCGCTTGGGTGACCTCTGGGGGTCGATGAAGCGTCGCGGCGACTCGCCCGAACGGCGCCACCGCTCGTATCTCCAGCACGCCGACATCGCCGAGGCGCTGCGCAACCGCGATGGGCGCGCCGCCCAGGAGGCGATGAGCGCCCACTTGGACTACGTGTCGAACTTCCTGCGCGAGAACTCGCGCCGCTAGCCCGCGTGGGACTTGGCGTGGGGTCGGTGTACGCCCTTTGAGGCGTGCAGGGCCGCGATGATGACCTCGAGCGGCGGGCTCGGCGGCAGGTCGCGCGTCGTCTCGCGGCGCACCACCAGCCCGTCGAGGGCGATGGCGAGGTAGCGGCGCCACAGCGCGGCGTCGCCGCCCTTCGCTCCGCCGAGGGAGCTGATCATCATCTCAATCGCCAGGATGTCGGCCACGTTGACGTCGGATCTCAAGTAGCCGTCGGCCTGGGCCCGGGCGATCAGGGCCGAGAAGGCCGGACCGATGCGCTCCTTGGCCGCCTCCATGCGCTCCTGGGCGTAGGGCGATCCCGTGAAGACGTCGCGCAGGCCGCGGTTGTCGCACTGGCGCTCGAGCATCACTTCCAAGAAGGAGACGAAGCCTTCCCAGGAGTTCTCACTCGCCTCGGCGCGTGCGGCCAGCGCGGCGAGCTCGTCGATGGCGTCTTCGAAGAGGGCGAGGACCAACGCGTCCTTGTCGGGAAAGCGACGGTAGACGGTTGCTACGCCCACGTCGGCGGCCTCGGCGATGTCGTCCAAGGTGGCGTCAAGTCCCCGCTCGGCGAAGACGCGCGAGGCGGCGGCGAGGATCTTCTCGCGGTTGCGCGCGGCGTCAGCGCGCAGCGGGCGCTCCTCGCCGACGTCTCCTGCCTCCTCGTTCACGGGCCCATTCTACCGGTGTGCCAGTCAAGTGGAGTGATGTCCTCCGGATCCTGCTACAGTAAGTGGAGAAGTCACTGTCAGTTACGCCAAGGAGAGTTCCCGTGTCCGAGATCACCCTCGAGCCGACCCCCCGCCGGGGACCGGCCGCCCCCACGGCCCGAGAGGCCGCCCACGAACGGCGCTGGTGGATCCTCGCCGTGCTCGCCATCAGCCAGCTCATGGTCATCCTCGACGGCACGATCGTCAACATCGCCCTGCCGACGGCCCAGCACGCCCTGCACTTCTCGAACTCGGACCGCCAGTGGATCGTGACCGCGTATTCGCTGGCCTTTGGCAGCCTGCTCCTGCTTGGCGGGCGGATCTCTGACTACATCGGGCGAAAGAACGCTCTGATCATCGGACTCATCGGGTTCGCCGGCGCCTCGGCGCTGGGAGCGGCCTCGATGAACTTCACGATGCTGGTGCTCGCGCGCACCGTCCAGGGCGTCTTCGGCGCGCTGCTGGCCCCGGCGGTGCTGGCGCTGCTGTCGACGACCTTCACCAACCCCAACGAGCGCGGCAAGGCCTTCGCGATCTACGGCGCGGTCGCCGGCGCCGGCGGCGCCCTCGGGCTTTTGCTGGGTGGCGTTCTCACGTCGTACGCGTCGTGGCGCTGGACCCTGCTCGTGAACCTGTTCTTCGCGGCCGTGGGTGTCGTCGGTGCGGTCCTTCTCTTGCACCACGACCGCGGCGTCGACCACGACCCGCTCGACTGGCCCGGCGTTCTGACCGCGACCGGTGGGCTCTTCGCGCTGGTCTTCGGCTTCAACCACGCCGAGACGACCTCGTGGATGAACCACTACACGCTGGGCAGCTTTGTGGTCGCGGCAGTCCTGCTCGGCGCGTTCGCCTCGATCCAACGTCGCACGCGCTTTCCGCTGCTGCCGCTGCGCGTGATCCTCGATCGCAACCGCGGCGGCGCGCTGGCGGCCATGATCATCGCGAGCTCGGGCATGTTCGGCGTCTTCTTCTTTCTCACCTACTACCTGCAGACGACCCTGGGATTCAGCGCCGTGATGACGGGATTCGCCTTCATGCCGATGGTCGCCGGCACCGTCGTGACCGCCCAGCTCTCCAACATCGTCCTGCTGCCCAAGGTCGGACCACGCCCGCTGATCCCCCTGGGCATGCTCGTGGCGGCGGGAGCCATGTGGTGGCTCACGCACCTGACGCTCACGAGCACGTACTCCCACGGTGTCTTGCTGCCGCTCATCATGATGGGACTGGGCATCGGGCTCGTCTTCGCGCCGGGATTCAGCGTGGCGACCCTCGGCGTCGCCGAGCACGACGCGGGCGTGGCCTCGGCGCTGGTGAACACCTCCCAGCAGATCGGCGGCTCCGTGGGGACGGCTCTGCTCAACACGCTCGCGGCGAGCGCCGCGACCGCGTTCCTCGTGGGCCGGGCTCCGACGACACTGAACCAGGCGCTCGCCGCCGTGCACAGCTACACGTCGGTCTTCGGCGACGTCGCCCTCATCTTCGTCGGCGGCGCGATCCTCACCGCCGCGGTCCTGCGCTCGGGCCCGATCCGCGCGGGCGCACCCCTCGCGCTGCACTGATCGACGCGGAGTCGCGGTTCGCCACGACCGCGCGGTCGGTAGATTCGGCGCATGGACTACGTCACCTTGGGAAACACCGGTCTGCAGGTCTCACGCATCTGCCTGGGCTGCATGTCATACGGCGAGCCGACCCGCGGCAACCAGCCGTGGTCGCTCGACACCGACGCGGCCAAGCCATTCTTCCGCCAGGCGCTCGATGCCGGGATCAACTTCTTCGACACGGCCAACGTCTACTCGGCGGGATCGAGCGAGGAGATCACGGGCGCGACTCTGCTATCAATGGTGGCGCGAGACGAGGTGGTCATTGCCACCAAGGTGAACGGGCGCATGCGCCCCGGACCCAACGGCCAGGGACTTTCGCGCAAAGCCATCCTCAGTGAGATCGACAACAGTCTTAAGCGTCTCGGCACCGACTACGTCGACCTCTACCAGATCCATCGCTGGGACTACGACACGCCGATCGAAGAGACCCTCGAGGCGCTGCACGACGTGGTCAAGTCCGGCAAGGTCCGCTACATCGGCGCGTCCTCGATGCACGCTTGGCAGTTCGCCCAGGCGCTCTACCTCGCCGATCTCAACGGCTGGACGCGCTTCGTCTCGATGCAGAACTACTACAACCTGCTCTATCGCGAGGAGGAGCGAGAGATGCTCCCCCTCTGCGCCGACCAGGGCGTGGGCGTCATCCCCTGGAGTCCGCTCGCTCGCGGGCGCCTGACGCGTCCCTGGGACACGACCACCGCGCGCAGCGAGAACGACGAGTTCGGCCGCAGCCTCTACTCCGAAGACGACCGCGGAATCGTCGAGGTCGTCGTTGACATCGCCGCCCGGCGCGGGGTGACACCGGCGCAGATCGCCCTCGCCTGGGTCTTGCACAACGAAACGGTGACGAGCCCCATCGTGGGCGCCACCAAGTCTCAGCACCTCGACGACGCAGTGGCCGCACTCGACGTGCACCTCGACGACGAGGAAGTCGCCGCGCTCGAGGCGGGATATTCTCCCCACGCGGTGGTGGGGTTTCGCTGAACGGTCGACGTCGTCACCACCCGAGGCGTCGCTGGGCCGACAACGCGGGGTGACGACGGGTCAGATTGAGTAACGCGACCTGCGAGTCGGCCACACGAGCGACTTGCACCCACGTCGGCCTTGGACGATGCGCGCGGGGCCCGTTAGCGTGTGGACATCGACACCTCCGCCTTTCCCCGTTCGCCTCGTGACCTGTGGGAGTGGGCCCACACGCACCAGGGCCGCAAGCTGATCCGTTACACCAGCGTCTCGGTGGTGACCACGATCGTCTCCTTCGTGACGATCGCGATCGTCTTCGGCACCAACATGACCGCCAACGAGGTTTTTGCGACTGCGATCGGCAACCTCGTGGCCGCGATCCCCGCCTACTTCTTGCACCGATCCTGGGTGTGGGGCAAGCACGGCCGCAGCCACCTGGTCAAGGAGGTCCTGCCCTTTTGGGTGATGGTGGTCTTGGGCATCGGCGTCTCGTCCCTCGGCGCGATGGGCGTGCGCCACCTCGTGGATCAGCACGACTGGTCACACCTACTCGACACGTTCCTCGTGTCCTTCGCCAACATTGTCAGTTTCGCTGTGTTCTGGGTATTAAAGATCCTTCTCTTCAACCGCATCTTTCGCGTTGACACGGTCGCCGACTTCGACGCCCACCTCGCCGAAGAGGAAAGCCACTAGCGTCCGTCGAACTGCTCGAAACAGTGTGCGGGCGCGCCGAGAGCGGTTGGCGAACTCCCTCTTCGCGGGGTTCCATCCGGCTACTCAATCCATGTGCGACCCCAGGGGAATCTCGATTCGACAGCGAGCGCTGAAGTCCTTTTCATGAGTCCTCCCGAGTGAGCCGCAGTCACCCTTCGTCGATTCGACAATCGTTTGGCGCGATTGGATGCGCACGGCGCTGTCGAGTAACAGCCTTCATTGCCTCCGCGGGGGGCGGCCGTGACGTTCGCGGCCGGCATGCTGAGCAAATTCTCAGTAGTTGATAATGCGGCATTGCCCACAATCGGCGAATCATTAGCCGTGGGCCGACTGAGATTTGGCGTCTCTCCATACAGACCGATTCTTGGTCTTCGATTCACAACTTCTCGTTGACACTGGCCGTCGTTGGTGGTCTAATTGCGTGATTCGGTGACACGCGCCGGATTCGTAGGAGGAGGGGCACACCATGACAGAAAAGGACGCACAGGACACTGCAGAGGACACCACGGAGCTTGACACGGACCTCGTACTCGAGAAGTCCGACACCGATGGTGTCGTCGGCGGAGTCATGTTCGAGTAGTTCTGCGACGCGGCGGCCGGTCGATTCGTCGCCGTGCCGCCCGCTCCAGTAGTCAAAGCCCTCGTGCCGACCGGCGTCGCTTCGCGTCGTCGAGAGGCGCGGGGGCTTTGACATTGTGATGACCGGCCAACGGCAACCCATTCACCCGTCGTTAGCCGTCCACGCCTACCGTTACCGATGACCAAGGAGTGAATGTGACATCCGGGGCTGCCCAGTCGGGCACGCACGCGATTCCCGACGGCGTCCTCGTGACCGTGGGTGACACCGAGATCTCTTACGACGACGTCGCCCTGGCGGGTTACTTCACCGGCGACTGGGGAGCGCTCGTCCAACGCTGCGCCGACGGCCTGCGCCGCGACGCCGCGACGAGCGTCCCGGCCGAGGACCTGCGCGCGGCGGCCGAGCGCTTCCGGCGCCAGCGGCGCCTGGCGTCGAGCCACGACTTGCACGCCTGGCTCGACGAACGCGACCTCTCCTTCGCCGACTGGGAAGGATACCTGCGGCGCGACCACCTCTCGTCCGACTCGACGACGCCGCTCGACGCGGCCGCCGGCCCGGACAGCGACTTCGCGAGTGCGCTGCGCGCCGACGCCTTCTGCGCGGACTTCTGGTCCGCGTTCGGTGCCCGTGTCGTCTCGTGGGCCGTCGCCGCGACACTCTCCGCGAGCGACGCCGATGAGGACGATCTCGCGCGAGTGCGCGACGCGGTCGCCAACGATCCGGTGGCGCCCTTCGCCGGGCGCGACGAATGGGTCGCCGAACGCACCGCGGTGCTGGCGCGCTGGCTCGCGGCCTACCAGAGCCTCGATGAGATTGTGGCGAACGACGACGCGCTGGCGGCCACTCTCAACGACGACTGGTCGAAGTGGAGCGTCCTCTCGATCGACTCGTGCGCGGTGGCCAGCGAGTCGGCGGCCCGCGAGGCGATCGCGTGTTCAAACGACGACAACATGGAACTCGAGGAGATCGCCCGGCGCGCGCACTCGAGCATCGAGCACCGTCGCGTGCGCTCGGGAGATCTCACCGACGGCCTCGCGCCGCTGCTGCTCTCCGCACCCCTCGGCGAGGCGGTCGGCCCGCTGCGACTCGGCGCAGAGTGGTCGGTCGTCTGGGTGCGCGAGCGCGCGGCGGCCTCGCTGGAGGATCCGACCGTGCGTGCGCACGCGACGGCGACGCTCGTCGACGCCGCGGTGGCCAACGCCTCGAAGGGATTGGTGACGTGGCGAGCACCGAGGTGAGCTCGATGGACGGCGTGCTCGACGAGCTCGACTACGTCATGCTGCGCCAGGTTCCCTTCGTGGCTTTGGTGCCCGACGAGCTGCGCACGCTCGTCCTACACATGTTTCGCAAGGAGTCATTCGCCTTCGGCGAGGAGATCTGCCGCGAGGGTGAGGTTCCCCACAGCCTCTACGTGCTCGGTTCGGGCAGCGCCCGCGTCGTCACGCGCCACGGCGAGGCCGAGGTAATGCTGGCCAAGGTGTTGCCGGGCGAGCTCTTCGGCGAAGACGCCCTCATCGAGAGCGACCGCCGCGTCGAGACCGTGCGCGCGAGCGAAGACGTGACCGTCTACCGCCTGGCGCGCGAGGCCTTCGACGCGCTGGCCGACGAGGTTCCCGCTATCGCCGACGCTCTGCACCGCCACGTCCGCCTCGAGGAGATTCGCCGCACCTTGCGCGTCCAGCCGGCGTTCGCGACGATCCAGCTATCGGTGCTGTCGCGTTTCTTCGAGGGGTTCGAGGTCCTGAACGTGCGTGCTTCAGAGACCATCGTGTCCGAGGGCTCAGCGAGCAACGGCGTCTTCGTCGTGGCGCGCGGAACCCTGGCGGTGGTGCGCGAGGACCAGACGGTGGTGGGATATCTGCGCAGTGGCGACTGCTTCGGCGAGCGGGCCGCGCTGACCGACCACGTGACGGACGCCTCGGTCGTAGCCCAGAGCGACGTCGAGGTGATCCGCGTCTCCAACTCGGTGTTGCGCGAGCTGATGGATGCGAGCCCGCGCTTCGCGGCGCGCATGAAGGAGATGGCCGACCTCGCGAGCTCGGGCCGCGCCGAGCCCGTCGAGGCGCCCGTCGCTGCGCCGAGCACGCCCGCCTCGGCGCTCTCGGACAGCGACGCCGCGATCGCCCAGGGCAGCGCGCCCCTGCGCACGAGCGCGCGCAAGAGCCGTCGCGCCAAGCGCTTCCCTTTCGTCGCCCAGTTCGACGAGTCCGACTGCGGCGTCGCGTGCCTGGCCATGGTGTCGCGCCACTTCGGGCGCAAGGTCTCCACCGCCTTCTTGCGCGACGCCGCGGGCACCGGGGTCCAGGGGACCTCACTGACGGGCATCACCCAGGCCGGTCGGGCCGCCGGGCTCTCCGTCGAGCCGGTGCACGCCTCCGCCGAGCGACTCGACGAGTATCAGTTGCCCGCGATCGTCCACTACAAGGGCAACCACTGGATCGTCCTCTACGACGTCACCGCGACCCACGTCTACGTCGCGGACCCGGCGATCGGCCTGCGTCAGCTCTCGCGCGACGATTTCGAGCGCGACTGGACGGGATACGCCGCCTTCGTCGCGCGCACCGACGCCCTCGACGACGCCCCGGTGGACAACCTGGCGCTCGGCTGGCTGGTGCCCTTCCTCCTCGAGCAGCGCGCCGCCCTGATGTTCTCCCTCGTGCTGGCCCTCGCGCTCGCGGGGTGCGAAGTCGGCGTGCCGGTCGTGATCAACAGCCTCGTCAACTCGCTCACCTCGCGCAACGCGCTCTCGAGCGTGAACGGCGCGGGACTGGCCCTGCTGGGGCTGGTGGTGGCCGGTCTCGTGATCAGCTTCGTCGCCAACCGCGTGATCGTCAAGGTGACGATTGGCTTTGACACCCACTCGCTCGACTTTCTCACCGGCAAGCTGTTGCACCTGCCGATGAGTTACTTCGCGCGACGCAAGATCGGCGACCTCGAGCGGCGCATCAGCGGGATGCGGATGATTCGCATCCTGCTGATCCAAGACGGGGTCACCGCGGGCACCAACGTCCTGCTCCTCCTCGTGGCGATCGTGATGATGCTCGTCTATTCGTGGGTCCTGGGCCTCATCTTCCTCGCCGTCCTGCCCCTCTACGGGGCGGTGATGTGGTACTCGAAGAACAAGCTGCGCCCGATCTTCGCCTCGGCGGAGGAGGCCCACGGCCTCTACCAGGCGCACCAGGTAGACCTGTTGAAGGGCGTCGAGACGGTCAAGACCCTCGGCGCCGAGACGGGTCTGCAGGAGCGCATGCGCTCGTTCCTCGGCGACCTCAACTCCCAGTTGGCGCCGGCCTACCTCGCGGTGGGCCGCTACCAGACGATCGCGACGGCTCTCACTCTGGCCACCTACGCGTTCTTCGTCTACCTGGGCGCCCTCTTCGTCCACGGACATTCGCTCAGCCTCGGGCGCTACGTAGCCTTCATGTCACTCGTCTTGATCGCCACGGCGCCGATCCTCGGACTGCTGCTCTTCTGGGACGACATGCAGAACTCGACGGTGCTGCTCGCGCGCATCCACGACGTCCTGGTCCAAGAGCCCGAGCAGGGATCCGAAAACGCCTCCTTGCTCGCGGTGCCAACGCTGCACGGCGAGATCTCGCTGCGCGACGTCGAGTACCGGCCCCACGGCAGCGACCGGGCGATCCTCTCCAATATCAACCTGGAAATCCCTGCGGGCTCGACGGTGGCGCTGGTGGGCCGCTCGGGCTGTGGCAAGTCGACCT
Source organism: Actinomycetes bacterium (assembly GCA_021790675.1). GTDB lineage: Bacteria > Actinomycetota > Acidimicrobiia > Acidimicrobiales > RAAP-2 > RAAP-2. Next base: position 10,116 of record JAJYGN010000099.1, on the reverse strand, counting down.
TGCTGCGCCTGCTCGCCGGCCTCATCACCCCGACGTCGGGATCCATCAGCTATGACGGCGTCGACATCGCCGACGTGCGCCTCCAGGCGCTGCGCGCGCGCATCGGCTACGTCTTGCAGGCCCCCTACGTCTTCGACGCGACGGTGGCCGAGAACATCGCCTTCGGCAATCCCGACATCGACCCCGAAGCCCTGCGCCGCGCCGCCCAGATCGCCGACGTCGACACCTTCGTTGACCTGCTGCCCCTGGGTTTCGACACGCGCATCGGCGAGGGCGGCATGACGCTCTCGGGCGGCCAGGCCCAGCGGATCTCCATCGCGCGCGCTCTCTATCGCGACCCACCGGTCATCTTCTTCGACGAGGCGACGAGCGCGCTCGACGCCGAGAGCGAGCAGACGATCAAGCGCAACATGGACACGCTCTCCAAGGGCCGCACCACCTTCATCGTGACGCACCGTCTCGCGAGCATCCGCGACGCCGACCTCATCGTCGTGCTCGACGCCGGGCGCGTCATCGAGACCGGGGACCACGCGGCGCTGCTGGCCAACGACGGGCTCTACGCGCACCTCTTTCACCAGCAGTACGCGAACGCGCCGTCGGTCTAGGCCGCGGCACCATCGGCCGATGAAGCACCCGGCGAACATCGAGTCGGGGGTGGCCCTGGTCGCGACACTCGCGAGCCTGATCATCGTGGCGACTCTCGTGGTCATCGTGCTGGACCAGACCTCGATCACGCCGCCGGTCACGCTCTCGCCGGGCACCACCGTCGACGCCAGCGCCGCGGCCGCGTCACGCCTCGCGAACCAGGCGACGTGCGAGGCGAACTTCGAGGCACTGAGTGGGGCCCTCAAAACCTACGTCACGCTTCACGGGGCCAACCCGCCCGCCGGACGGTCATGGGCCACGTCGTCGGGCGACGCGCTGCTACGCGCCTGGCCCGACGGGAACGGCTACGTCATCACCTGGGACGGGCGCGCGCTGTCTGTGCGACCCGCGCACGGACGTTCCTCGATCAACTCCGACGGGACGCAGTCTCCGCCCAGCGGCTGCCTCGCTCTGGGCTGACCGTTAAAGGACGTTGCGCACCAGTCGCACGAGTGCGGCGCCGATCGTGAGGATCACGGCGATGCCCCCCGTGCCCAACGCGAGTCCGATCCCGAGCACGACCACGTCCTCGAGCACGATGCCCAAGGCGAGGGCGACGGCGCCCATCGCGGGCAGCGTGTCGAGTCCCGAGAAGGGCGGCGCGAGGGCCGCGCCCATCGCGAAGGCGATGACGACGACCCCGAGGACGCGCACGAACCAGCGCCGATTGAGCAGGCTCGCCATCCGGGGCCGCGAGAAGCGCTCGAAGAAGCGGATCCGGCGAATCATGAAGGGCAGCGCCCGAGAGGTCATCGCGATTCCCAGCTCGCGGTGTCGCCAGCGCGTGGGCAGCCACACCGTGCGCAGGCCGAGCACCATCTCCGCACCGAGAACCACGGTGATGACCTCGAAGACGTGCGTCACTCCGCCGGTCGGGATAGGCAGGGCGGGTATGAACATGAGAAAGATGATGGCCACCGCAAAGGTCTTTTCAGCGAAGACCTCGTCCAGCGCGCCCAGGGTCTTGGGGCCGTCGGCGGTGAGCCAGCGCTCGAGCTCGTCGCTGAAGGTGCCGGTCACAAGTTCAGCCCCGGGGAGCCGCAACGCCGCGGCGCAGGAGGAGCTTTTCCAGCTCGACCGCGAAGAACACCGTGGCCGACAATGCGAGCACCAGTGCGAGCTGGGGGCCGTCGAGCGAGCGGGTGTGAAAGATCCGCTGGAGCGGTCCCACGTAGACGACGAGGAGTTGAACGACCAGCGTGGCGGCGATTGCCACGAAGAGCCACGGGTTCGTCGCGGGCGACAGGCGCAAGGAGCTGCGCCACTGCGAGCGCACCGCGAGAGCGTGGGCGAGCTGGGCGAGCGCCATCGTGGTGAAGACCATGGTCTGCCAGGGCCAGCCCGCCGCTCGCGCCCCGGCCTCGAGTCCGAGTACCACCGCCGCCATGAAAAGTCCGACCCACACGACATGCCGGCCCAGTCCCCCGGCGAAGAGCGACTCGCCACGCGGACGCGGGCGCCGACGCATGGCGTCGGGCTCGAGCGGTTCGAGGCCCAAAGCGATGGCCGGCAGACCGTCGGTGACCAGATTCATCCAAAGAATCTGCACCGCCAAAAGAGGGATCGGCATCCCGAAGAGAGGCGCGACGAACATCACCCAGAGCTCGCCCGCGTTCGTGCTGAGCAGGTAGCGAATCACGCGGCGGATGTTGTCGTAGATTCGCCGTCCCTCCTCGACGGCGTTAACAATGGTGGAGAAGTTGTCGTCGGCGAGCACCATGTCGGCCGCCTCCTTGGAGACGTCGGTGCCGGTGACGCCCATCGCGACACCGATGTCGGCCTGGCGAAGCGCGGGCGCGTCGTTGACACCGTCACCCGTCATGGCCACCACCGCCCCGTGGCGCTGCCAGGACTGGACGATGCGCATCTTGTCCGCGGGCGAGACGCGAGCGTAGATCGCAACATCACGCACGCGCCGATCGAGTGACTCGTCGTCGAGCTGAGACAGCTCCTCGCCAGAGAGAACCCGACCGATCGACACGTCGAGACCGATACGCGCGGCGATCGCCGAGGCGGTGACCGGGTGGTCGCCCGTGATGATCACCGTCTGGATGCCCGCGTCGCGACATGCGCGCAGCGCACCCGCCGCCTCGCGTCGCGGCGGGTCGATGATCCCCGCCAGTCCCACAAGGCTGAGACCCTCTTCGAGGTGCTGGGGAGGAGCGTCCGACACGCGATCGGCTAGGGCCAGGACGCGCAGCCCATCCGCAGCCCACGCGGTGGCGACCTCGGCCGCCGCGGCGGCCTCGGAGGGATCGGCCAAGACCTGCACGATCGCCTCGAGAGCCCCCTTGGCCAGGACCACGTGCTCGCGCGCGTCGAGGTGCAGGGTCGACATTCGCCGACGATCGGCGTCAAAGGGCAGCTCCTCGATGCGCGGGCTTCTGTCGCGCAACGCGGCGGGCTCGACGCCGCACTTCGCGGCCAGCGCCACGAGGGCTCCCTCGGTAGGATCGCCCGTCAACTCCCAGGTTCCCCCCACGACTGCCGGAGCGTGCAGCACCGCATCGTTGCACAGGGCCGCCACCCGGGCGAGGCGCACGAGGAAGGGATCGCTCGCCGGATTGGCGTCTCCCGTGAGGTTCCCTTCGGGCGAGTACCCGCTGCCGGTGACGTCGTAGCGCGCCGCGGGCGTCCAGACCCGCACGACCGTCATGCGGTTCTCCGTCAGCGTTCCGGTCTTGTCGGTGCAGATCACGTTGACTGACCCGAGGGTCTCGACGGCCACGAGCTTGCGCACCAGCGCGAGACGCTCGGCCATGCGCCGCGCCCCGAGGGCCAGGGCCACCGTGATCACCGCCGGGAGTCCCTCGGGGATGGCGGCCACCGCGAGGCTGACCGAGGTGAGGAACATCTCTCGCGCCGCGACGCCGCGGACCAGGCCCACCACGAAGACAAGCGCGCAGATGACGATGGCCCCGAGCGCCATCAGCCGCGCCAGGGAGCTCAGACGCGACTGCAGGGGCGTAGGCAGCTGCGTGCGCGCCGTGAGCAGGTCGGCAATGCGGCCGAGTTCGGTCTGCGCACCCACCGCGACGGCCACGCCGACGCCGCGCCCGAAGGTGACCGCCGTGCCCTTGAAGGCCATGTTGCGCTGCTCGGCCACGAGACGCAACCCGGGGGCCAGCGCGTTCACCGACTTGAGGACGGACTCGGACTCGCCGGTGAGCGCAGCCTCGGCGACACGTAGCGACCTCGCTTCGATCAGGCGCAGGTCCGCCGGGATAATGGCCCCCGCTGACAGCTCCACGACGTCACCGGGCACGACGTCGCTCGAGCGCACCGCACGCGACTGGCCACCGCGGCGCACGATCGTGGCGTGCTCGTCCATCTCGCGCAGCGCCTCGAGGGCGCGCTGGGCGCGATACTCCTGGACGAATCCCACGACGCCGTTGAGCACGACGATGGCCGCGATCACGATGGTGTCGGCGACCTCGCCGGTGATCGCGGTCACGATGCCGGCGATAGCGAGCACCAGCACCATGGCGTTGGTGAACTGGCCCAGCAGCAACAGCACGGGCGACGGGCGAGATTCCTGGGCGACCTGGTTCGCCCCGAAGCGGACGACGCGTCGTCCCACCTCGTCATCGTCGAGGCCGCGCTCGGGATCGACACCGAGCCGGGCGAGGAGATCGGATGTCTCGAGACTCCAGGGCTGGTCCACGGCCCCCTCGGAGTCGTCGACGTCGCGACCTCGTCCGCGCGTCATCGCCTCACGAGTCGCCGCCGGGATGCTCTCTCGTAGAGAAGCGTAGGTAGAACGTCAGCGCACCCACCACCAGGGCGACGCCCATGCCCAAGTAGAAAGTCTGCCGCGCGTCGCGGAAGTCGACGACAACGTCGACGAAGGCGACCGACACCACGAGGATGATCATCGCGATCACCCTGGCCTTGAGATCGTTGAGATCGCGCATCTCCAGCCACGCCGGCAGTCCGTGGCCATCCGGTCCCACGTCGACTTTGCTGATGAAGAGCTCGTAGAAGCCCACGCCGGCGATCAACATCGTCGCGCCCACGAGGAACAAGTCAATGACGAGCATCAGCAGCCCTACCCGGTTTCCAACCGGGAAGGGGTGGCGCAGGACGTTCACAACCACGTCGATGAACACGGCGGTCCCGTAGAGGAACGAACCCGCGGCCGCGGCCACGAGGACGATGACCGGCACCAGGACCATGCGCCGCGTGGCGAGCAGTCCCCACTCCAGCGCGTTCTCGACGCGCGCGCCACGTTGACGGACGTGGCGCGCCACCTCGGAGTTATGTCTCGATGACGAGTCCATATCGGAGCCTCCTTCCTCCCCTCACCGTAGGCCGGTCAGAGGGAGTGGCGACAACCGAGTGGCCCGCCGCGAGCCGTGTGGGCGCGACGTCCTCTGCTAGTAGCCGCCAAAGGCGTTCGCGCGCTCGACGACGACCTGACCGATGCCGACCTGCGCGTCGAGGACCAGGTGCCCGGCCGTGGCCGCGTCGACGCCCGCGGGCACCTCGACGAAGCCGCCGTTCGAAAAGCCCATGGTCGGAAAGGACACCGCACCGATGCCCACGTGGGTGCGCAGGTCGACGACGACGCGGTTGGGCACCACGATCTCGAGCATCCCCACGCCGACCGTGGCCGTCACGTCGTAGCCGCGCGTCGGAAACCTGACTGCCGAGAGGTCGATGACCGAGCGTCCCACCGCGAGCGCGTAGCGGTGATCCACCTGGGCGAGCGAGGTCGGCTGCCAGAGCCGCTCGCCGGTGCCGCCGCGCAGCGGCACCCCCGAGGTGATCACGTAGAGTGCCACTGCCGCGACGAGCACGACGCCGAGGCTCACGATTCCGAACAGGAAGCGTGAGAGGATCCGTCGCAGCGTTCGTCCGCCGGGTGAGCGGATCGCCATGAACGCGAGCGCGGCGAGCAGCGCGATCCACAGTACCGCGATCGCGTTGCCCGGACCGTTGAAGTGGTGGCGGTTCGACACCACCACGATGATGGCGACGAGCACCGCGACGAGCAGGATCGACGACGAGCGCGTCATCGCGCGCAGCGACATCGGCGCCGCCGCAGCCTCGACGCCCTCGCGGCGCGGCACGAGAACCCACATCGCCAGGTAGACGACGATGCCGATCCCCCAGAGGAAGGCGAGCACGATGAAGCCCACGCGCACGAGGTTCACGTCCACGTCGAAGCGCTCGGCGAGGCCCCCGCAGACCCCGGCGACCAGGCGCGTCGACCGGCTGCGGTAGAGGTGTCGCCCCGGCTCTGCGGGTGGCGGGCCGTCTAGTGAGTGGTCGCTCGGTGGCTGCGCGGTGGTGTCGTCCATAGGGCCACGGTAGGGATCCTCGGCTCGGCGCGCCATAGTGGAAAACCCTGATGGCACCCCCACCTCGCCGTCCGCGTTCAGGGTTCCCCCCTAGTGACAGCGCGACGACGCCGTGGAAGACTTTGCCCAGTCCTCGAGAGGTGCCGATCATGCCAGTCACCGTCGCCAGCCACCCCACCCTCGGCCTGGCCCAGCGCCCGTTTCGCCGTAGCGCGGCCGGCGCCGTCGTGGGCGGCGTCTGCGCCGGACTCGCGGTGCGCTTCGGCGTGCGCGAGCAGTCCCTGCGCCTGGCCTTCGCCATCGGGGCGCTCGTCGGCGGACTCGGACTCGTGCTCTACGTCCTGCTCTGGCTCTTCGTGGCCCGCTCGGGCGAGGACCGCTCCATCGCCGAGAACGTCAGCACCCAGCGCAAGATGAAGTGGGCCATGCCGCTCTTCGCGCTGATCGTGGGGGTCGTGGTCGTTTCGACGCTCCTCTCGCGCGGGACCTGGGTCCTCTCGGGCTTCGTCCCGTCGCTGATGGTGAGTTCCCTCGGGGTCCTCATCATCTGGTTCGGTGCGTCGGACGAGGAGCGGGCGTTCCTGCGCTCGCTCGCCGGCGCCACGCCCGGGCTCAGCGCGACGACCGTGCGCGGCTGGCGCGGTGTTCTGTGGCGCGTGATACCCGGGGTCATCCTCATCAGCGTCGGGTTCCACGTGCTCAACCACGTCGGGGGCGTCTGGAGCGCCGCCCTGCCGGCCCTGATCGGCGCCTTCGTCGTCATCGCCGGACTACTCGTGCTGCTCGCACCGTGGTGGCTGCGCACGGTGCGCGACCTCACCGTCGAGCGCCGCGAGAGGATGCGCATGCAAGAGCGCGCCGCGATGGCGACCCAGATTCACGACTCGGTCCTGCAGACCCTCACCCTGATCGAGCGCGCGGCGGCCAACGAGAGCGACGTCGTGCGCCTGGCCCGCGCCCAGGAGCGGTCGTTGCGCCAGTGGCTCTTCGATCCGAATGGGGCGTCGTCGCCCACCTCCTTCGCCACGCTCGCGGCCCAGATCCAGGCTGACGTCGAGGACGCCTACGGCGTGCGCATCGAGCTGGTGGTGGTCGGCGACTGCGAGGTCGACGACCGAGCGCTGGCCCTGCTCGGCGCGGCCCGCGAGGCCACGGTGAACGCCGCCAAGTGGTCGGGCGCTCCCTCGATCTCCCTCTACGCCGAGGTCGAGCCGGAGAGGATCTCGGCCTACGTGCGCGACCTGGGCCGGGGCTTCGACGTCGGGAACGTCGCGGCGGATCGCAAGGGCATCGAGCGCTCCATCCGCGCTCGCCTCGAGGCCGTCGGCGGACACGCCACGATCCGCACCGCGGTGGGAACGGGCACCGAGGTCGAGCTCGTCCTGGCTCGGAGCCTCTCGTGACGCCGACGGTCTTCCTGGTCGACGACCACGAGCTGATCCGCGCCGGCATCCGCGCCGAGCTCGCGGGCGAGCTGACGATCGTCGGCGAGGCCGACGACGTCGACGTGGCCATCGAGATGATCCTTGAGCGAAGTCCCGACGTGGTGCTGCTCGACGTGCACATGCCACGCGGCGGCGGGCTGCGCGTGCTGCGCGAGGTGCACGCGAGCAGTCCCGCGATTCACTTCCTCGCGCTCTCGGTCTCCGACGCGGCCGAGGACGTCATCGCGATCGTGCGCGCGGGCGCGCGCGGATACGTCACCAAGAGCATCTCGGGCGTCGACCTCGTCGACGCCATCCGCCGCGTCGGCGCAGGCGACGTCGTCTTCTCGCCACGCCTGGCCGGCTTCGTGCTCGACGCTTTCGCGAGCAGCGACCCGGCCGCCTACAGCGAGTCGGTGGTCGACGCCGAGCTTGACCAACTGACTCCGCGCGAGCGCCAGGTGCTGCGCCTGATCGCGCGCGGCTACTCCTACCGTGACATCGCGACCGAGCTGACCATCTCCATCAAGACCGTCGAGAGCCACGTCTCCTCGGTGCTGCGCAAGCTCCAGCTCTCCAACCGCCACCAGCTCACCAACTGGGCGAGCGAGCGCAACCTCTAGTCGCCGAGGCGAAAGTCGAAGACCGACTGGTCGAAGTGCGCGTAGGACTCGTAGTCGAGCAGCTCGTAGAGATCCTCGCGCGTCTGCATCTCATCGAGCAGAGAGCCGAATTCGCCCTCAGCCGTAAGGACGTCGAGAGCGCGGCTGGCGGCGCCCATGGCCAGGCGCAGCAGCGACACCGGAAAGATCACCATGTCGACGCCGAGATCGTCGAGCTGGCGCACGCTGAGCGACTCGCCCTTGCCGAACTCGGTCATGTTGGCCAGGATCGGCACGTCGATCGCCGCGCGCACCGCGGCGAACTCCTCAGCCGAGAGCAGCGCCTCGGGAAAGATCGCGTCCGCGCCGGCCTCGACGTAGGCGCGGGCACGGAGAATCGTGGCGTCGAGACCCTCGAGCGCGCGCGCGTCGGTGCGCGCGACGATGAGAAAGTTGGGATCGCGCCGCGCGTCGCGGGCCGCGCGCACGCGCCGGGTCGCGTCCTCGAGCCCCACGACCGCCTTGCCGTCCAAGTGCCCGCAGCGCTTGGGATTGACCTGATCCTCCACGTGCAGCCCGGCGACGCCGGCGTCTTCGAGACTCTGGAGCGTGCGCGCGACGTTCATCGGCTCGCCGAATCCCGTGTCGGCGTCGACGATCACGGGCAGGTCGGTCACCCGGGCGATCTGCTGGCTGCGCGAGGCGACCTCGCCCAACGTGGTCAGTCCCACGTCGGGCAGTCCCAGGTCGGCCGCGAGCATGGCGCCCGAGACGTAGACGCCCTCGAAACCCTTTTGCTCGATCAACATCGCCGAGAGGGGGTTGAACGCGCCGGGCAGCACGAGGATCTTTCCCGCGGCGAGGCGTGCGCGCAGCGCCGCGCGCTTCTGTCCCGGAGTCGTCGTCGCGTGCAGCATCAGATGATCCCGCGGGTGGGCGCGAGGCCCTCGAGCGCGCCGGGCGCCGCAAAGGTGAGCCCGGCGAGCTCCTCGCCGTTGAGCGAATCGAGGCGCTGGGCGACGTCGAGGAAGCGCTCGATCTCGGCCTCGTCGAGCACGTCGCGCGCGAGGTCGCGGAACTTCTCGATGTACTGCGCACGCGCGAAGGGCGCCGCGCCGAGGGGGTGCGCGTCGGGCACCGCGATCTCAGCGACGATTCTCGATCCGTCGACGAGGTGCGCCTCCAGGCGGCCGCCGAAGGCCCTCTCGGCCGGATCGAGTGAGAGATAGCGACGGCTCCACTCGGCGTCCTCCACGGTGCGCACCTTGTGCCAGAGGGCAACGGTGTCGGGCCGCGTCGCGCGCGAGCGCGCGTAGGAATGCTCGTGGTGCCAGGTGCCGTCTTGCAGGGCGACCGCGAGGATGTAGGCGATCGAGTGATCCAGCGTCTCGCGCGAGGCGTGCGGGTCGCTCTTTTGCGGATCGTTCGCGCCCGAGCCAATCACCACGTGGGTGTGGTGCGAGGTGTGCAGGACGATCTCTTCGACGTTGGCGGGATCTCTCAGCTCGGGGTGTTCGACGTGCAGGCGCCGGGCCAGGTCGATCCAGGCCTGGGCCTGGTACTCGGCCGAGTAGGCCTTGGTGAAGGAGTCGAGGATCGCCCGCGTGGGCGCGCCGGGCTCGGGCAGGTCCACCTCGTAGACGGCCGAGGGCCCGTCCAAGAGGACGGCGATCACGCCGTTGTCGCCCTCGTAGATCGGCGTCGGCGAAGTCTGGCCGCGCATCGCGCGATCCAGCGCCTCGATGGCGACCTTGCCGGCGAAGGCCGGCGCGTAGGCCTTCCAGGTCGAGATCTCGCCCTTGCGCGACTGGCGCGTGGCGGTCGTCGTGTGCAGGGCCTGGCCGATCGCGTGAAAGGTCACCTCGGGGGAGAGGCCCACCAGCGCGCCCAGTCCCGCGGCGATGGAGGGACCCAGGTGGGCCACGTGGTCGATGTGGTGACGGTGCAGGCTCACGCTGCGACACAGGTCAATCTGGACCTCGTAGGAGACCGCGATCGCGCGCGCCACGTCGGCGCCGCTGAGACCGCGCTCGTGCGCGTGCTGGGCGAGGGCGAGTATCGCCGGGATGTTGTCGCCGGGGTGCGCGTACTCGGCGGCGAGGAACGTGTCGTGAAAGTCCAGCTCGCGCACCGCAACTCCGT